>CAUYZR010000020.1:0-19575 GCA_963577905.1 Candidatus Thalassarchaeaceae archaeon | reverse complement strand
TTAGCCTGCAAAGATTGATACAGAGTCAATCTCGTGAAATAGCAATAATGCGAACTCTCGGAGTTCCTCGAAATTCGATTATGATAGGCTACATGCTTGCACCATTGGTTATTGGATTGATTGGTAGTGCAATAGGTGTTCTATTGGGAGTGTTGTTTGGAATTCGAGCAATGCTCGATGTTTATGAGAGCATAATAGGCCTTCCAATTTTGAATGAAACTCTTGACTGGAATATGGTAATGGAGATAGTAGCAATTGCAATGGCAATTGTCTTCCTGTCAGGCCTTAGACCAGCTTGGACAGCATCAAGACTGAAACCATTGGATATTTTAGGCGGTCAGCATGAGGTACGCGTTGGTTCCAAGTTTCTTCAGAATTTGACTGCTAGGCTACCTACTACGATTGGATTGACCATTCGTTCAAGCATGCGTAAGCCTGTTCGTTTAAGTTTAACTTTCATTGCTGTGGGACTGTCCATGTTGATTTATGGTACAATGTTGATGTTTTCAGGTTCAATGGTTGATATTCTTGTGGATAATTTAGAAGAAGGGCAGCAATGGGATGTTCAGGCAGATATCCCGGCAGGTGGTCCAGAAGGTATAATTGCCTGGTCAAACGAGCATAATGCAACGTACGAATTAGTCATAGAGTATCCATTTGGAACAATTAAGGATGATACCGGAAAATCAAAGCCCTTTACTGCAATAGGGTTGGAAAAATTTGCTACAGAAGGATCCTCAATGCGTTTGGTTAATCTTATTGAAGGAGAGTTACCAGCTAAGGGAACCGAAACCGTTCAAGTTTTAGCAGATGAGGGAACTGCAGCTTTACTTGACTGGAAATTGGATGAAAAGCGTACCCTGAAACTTGGAACTATGGAGATTGATGTTGAACTTGTGGGTACAACACGTGGAGAGATTTCTCGAACAATCTATTTCCATCGCACATTCTTAGAGGAAGATATAGGGATAGAGCCAACATCAGTTTATCTCAAGCTAGAAAATGGAGATTCTGTTGATGGGGATTTGGCAGACGTTTCACAAGGATTAACAGAGAAACAAAATTTACTTTCAGGAATTGAGAAACTTCTAGAGCAACAATCTCAATTCTTAGGAGTGTTCATTTTTCTTGGAATCCTAGTTGCGGCGGCGGTCTTGTTTAATACGTTAGTAATGAATCTTGCAGAGAGAGATTTAGAGTTCTCAACCTTGAGAGTTCTTGGAGGATCTACAACTAGATTAGGATCTATGATAATTGGTGAAAATTTTGTTATTGGTCTAGTGGGTGGAATATTTGGTGCTATTTTTGCTTATTTTGGTACTGTCTATCTAGCAGCTGAATTTTCTTCTTGGACTTTCTACATTACGGTTGTACCTAGTGTAGATGTCGTTCTTTTCTTGATTGCTACTGTTCTAATAATATCATTAGCCATTACTCCATATGGAATTTGGCGTCTAAGAAGAATGGATTTAGTAGAAAAAGTAAAAGATTTCAGCCATTAAGCAATTTTTTTGCTTCGGAAATTATAAGTTCAATCGACTCCTTCAGGACATGACTATCCTCTACTTCAATCAGTTGCACGTTATTTCCCGATCTCTCAATATAATCCTTGCTGGCGCTAATCGGTACAATATCATCAGTTGTTGAATGGATGATTGTTACAGGCACACTGTCGGGAGCTATCAGTTTTTCCGGAACATCATTGGGATGTTCAGGATAATGAAGTGCTGGAGCAAGAAGTAATAGACCCCTGAGTTTCTCTGGTTTTTCCTGCGCAGTCAATGCACAGGCAAGCCCTCCCCAGCTGGACCCGGCAAGTACGATGTCCCCAATATCTATGGTTTTCTTCAGAAGTTCTACTCTATCTACAAGCTCCATCTCATTGAAGTCTGGAGATATCACTTCAATCCCACTTTCACGAATAGCAGTGACCTTACTTCCGTTCGGACTACCCCATAATCCATGCGCCCAGACCAGCATAATCCCCCAAACGCAGTCGATATAATATGCAATCCTTCTCGGGTTCTTATGTCTCCTACTTACGGAGAGTATCTCAAGCTAGAGGAGTTGCTCAAATTACAGACCGGTATTGACGGTGATGAAAGCAAACTTAGCAATGACGAATTGCATTTTATTATAGTTCACCAGAATTTTGAACTTTGGTTCAAACTTATCATCAGTGAACTGAGATGTACACGTGATATCCTTGATACTGATTATGTAGAGGAGACCAAGATACCCCAAGCAGTTCATCATATGGGTAGGGTGATTGAGACTTTAAGACTCATGGCCCTGCAGTGGAAGGTTGTAGAGACTCTTGAACCACAGGATTTCTTGAATTTCAGAGATAAATTAGATCAGGCCTCAGGTTTCGAGTCATTTCAAATGAGGAAAATGGAAGCACTTATGGGGGAGATATGGGTTGATGGTAAACCAGTTAACGGTAAAGCTTGGGAATCCTTCAAGGAGAAAAGGTCGTTGTATGATGTCATATGCGACTGGCTTCATCGCACACCGATTCAGGGTTCAGTACCAGGTTCTTCATCAGATGACGAAACAGTTTCTAATTTTGTTGATAGTTTTATTCAGAATCATACTTCTATTTGCCCAGATGGTAATTCTGAGGCCCAGCAGTTTCTCAAACCTGATGGTAATGTTCATCGAGGACGATCAGGTCTTCTTTTCATTGAATCCTATAGGGAATTACCGTTGTTGGCATGGCCTAGAAAGTTGATATCGACCCTTATCGAACTGGAAGAAGCGATGGTGCTGTGGCGTAGTTCTCATGCCAGAATGGTGGAACGTGTAATAGGGCGCCGTGTTGGTACTGGTGGTTCTTCTGGAGTTGACTATCTAGATATGACTACCAAATATCGTGTCTTTGTTGATTTATGGTCTGTTCGCAGCATATTGATTAAGAAAAGTGCTCTGCCTGAATTACAAAGCCCGGAATTCTACGGATTCAAAGGTGATTGATTGATTGATCTTGGTGGCAAAAGAGCCTTGGTTTGTGGAGGAACGAAGGGAATCGGTAAGGCGGCTGCAATAGCCCTGAAAGGTTGTGGTGCCAGCGTGGTGGTATTGTCACGAACTGCATCGGGAAATGATACAATTGCTTGCGATATGGAAGATATTGATTTATTAACGACAAGTATAAAAAGGGAAATATCTGAAAATGGCCCATTTCAGATATTGATTAACAATTCTGGTGGTCCACCCTCAGGAGCTATAGTTGATGCGACCCCGCATGACTTCGAAAAGGCATTTCGAAGGCATGTTCTGGCATCCCAGACATTAGTTCAGCTAATTCTCCCAGGAATGATGGAATCGAATTATGGAAGAGTGATTAATGTGATATCAACTTCCGTAAAAGAACCGATTGCAGGCCTTGGTGTAAGCAACACTATACGTGGGGCAATGGCATCATGGTCAAAATCATACTCCAATGAATTACCGCCCAATATCACGATAAACAATGTTCTACCAGGATTTACGAATACAGAACGCCTTGGTGAGCTGAAAAAAACACTTTCCGAGCAGAAAGGCATAAGTCAAGAAGAAGTCGAAAAAGCATGGTTAAGTACGGTTCCAGAAGGGCGTTTAGGAGATCCTTCTGAACTAGGCAATGTAATAGCCTTTCTAGCCTCACCGGCAGCTAGTTTTGTCAGAGGCGTAAGTCTTCCTGTAGATGGAGGAAGAACTGGTTCAATCTAATGGATTTTGACATATTCCTATCAATTGCTCAGACTCCGGTTGAGGGGCAGACTCCTGATGAAAACACGATGTTTTCCAATTTTTTTGAACAGTTGCAGGCGGCCGATAAATTAGGTTTTGGAACAGTCTGGGTCGCACAGGCTCATTTGTCTACAGAAGTCCAGAAAATGAATAAGAATCCAGTGGTTCCACATTGGGAAGGAGAAGTGGGTTTGTGCACGGATTTCTTTCAGCTTGCCCATTTGATGTTTACCAAGACTAAGAGAATCAATGTTGGTTCCGCAGTTATGAGTCTCCTCACCCATGGAGGTCCAGTTGGAATATCCGAAAGGGTAGGAGCGTTTTTGGCATTGCATGGGCTTAATGAAGGCGAAAAACGAAAATTGCGCATCGGTTTCTCTGCAGGACGCTTTGAATTCATGGCACGTCCGTATGGCATAATACCACGGGATGCTGTCGAGGCCGCAGCCTGGCCAGCCTTGAGAGGCCAGATATTTGCGGAAGCTTGTGAGATATTTCTGCGTTTGTTGAATGGCGAGATAGTCAATAGTAATATGATACGTAAGACAATCCTTACCCGCTCTAATTTCCGTAGTGATGAAGACTGGGAAAAGGTACAGAATGCAGCCGTCGAACGTGATTCCTTATCTTCAGCTCCAGACAGCGTTCCGATACCAAATCGCTATGTTTTTGAAGATGTCAAGAACATTCCACAAGAATGGAATAGAGACCTGCTGGATCTGGTCCTTGGTTCACATGATCCCAAACTCCAGAAGTCAATAAACCAAATTCTACCAGTCAAGGTATTCAATCTTTCCATCACACCTCCTGAATTGATTGAAGCAACACACGATAGAATGAGAAAGCATTATCATGCTAGTGGAGGTCCCTGGAAGAGAAATTATATGCCTAGAACATTGATGGTATTTGTGAATGATGAGTCAGATTTGTCTAGTTCTGAGCGCACAGAGGCCGCAAAGGAAGAAGCCAAGAAGTCTTTGGGGTCATACTGGGGAGCCTTGGAAGGGACTATAGATCCAATGAAGGTTTCAAAGGCTGCAGATAATTCAGTGATTGGAAATGTAGAAGAGGTGGCCCAGCAGATAGTTGAACGTTTCCATTCTGATGATTGTGTAATGACTTGGTTTGATTTCTTTAACCATGATAGTCCGAGGGTAATTCGTAACATGGATGCTTTCATGAACAAAGTGGTTCCTCGTGTCAAAGAGTTGGTAGGATGAGTCACCCCACAGAGGCTAGTCAATTGTACCCAAGCAGTCCCTTAGGAGACACGGAGGGAGATATACCCACAGGGAGAGACGTTGAGTGGGAACCTCTTGTCGATTACAGAAGAAATGGCGTAAGTGAGACCACAATTCACGGTGCTGTTGCATGGTCGAGTGGAGATAAGATAATCCACAGTTTTGGTGGTAATGTACTATGTTATGGCCGTTCAATGATGAAACCGCTTATGCTTAGAGTATTCTCAGATGAATTGAGTAATCTTAATTGGGATCAGAAAGCAATCTCAGTAGCTAGCCACAATGGTACTTCGGAGCATGTTAAAGCAGCTCAATCACTGCTTCCCAAGTCAGATTGGGGATTAATGCAGACACCACTTGATTTACCGTTGGTTCAGTTTGGACGCCAGGTCAGACGTGCCCGCCGCTGGTATTCCAATTCCTCAGGCCAGCATGCAGCTATTTTGCTTGGATGCCGTCGTAAAGGGTGGAATAGAGCCGGCTACACTTTGCCCAGCCATCCTTTCTTCTTTGCGTATTTGGAGCAAGTTCGTCGTTATCTTGGAAAGGGCTGGAATCCACAGCGTATCGCAAGAGATGGAGATGGCTTCCCAACCTTGTCTAACACGGTCAATGAGCTAGCAGCATGTTATGCCGGCCTAGCTAAGGAAAAGGATGACAATTGGATATGGAAAGCAATGGTCAAGAATCCAGATATTATTGGTGGTTTCAACAGGTTGGATACGACTATAATCAAATCGTGTGATGGGAAAGTTATTGCTAAGGAAGGGGCAGACGGTCTTCTTGGCATGGCAATCGTTCATGATGATTACCCTGAAGGTCTGGGTGTAGTGATCAAGGTTGCTCATGGCTGGAATCCTCAGGCTACTTGGTATATTGCCAGAGGGATTCTGGGCGTTCTTGGTATGGAACTCAGGAATCCGTATCCACTAAGGAGACAGAAAGCATTCCTAGTTCCCGGTGTTGTACCTAAAAAACATCTTGAAAAATTGAAAGATATTCCAACTTGGGATGAGTGGGACCCTGATAGCGACCGTTGGTACTTTAATCCCGAAGATTACAAGAGCCAGGAATGAAGGAAATACAGAATTACATCAATGGTAAGTTTCAACCCCCCGTTGATGGCCGTACAATTGATGATATCAATCCGGCAACTGGGGAGATCATAGGGACCGTTCCAGCCTCAACCTCAGATGATGTTCAGCAAGCAGTTGATGCAGCCAATGGGGCTCGTACAGCATGGGCTTCCTTGACTATCGATGAAAGAGTTAATTGGCTGGACAAGATAGCAAATTCTCTAGAGTCCCAATCCGAGAAAATAGCGTCATTGGAATCACTTGATACTGGTAAGCCGATATCCCTTGCCCGAGCAGTTGACGCCGCCCGTTCCGTCACCAATTTCCGTTTTTTCGCAAAGTTTGCCAAGGACTATACTGACGAGAAGTTCGAGATGGAAGACGCTGTCAATCACGTAATTCTGAAACCAGTGGGAATTGCAGGATTGATAACTCCCTGGAACTTGCCCCTCTATCTTCTTTCATGGAAAATCGCTCCGGCGATTGTAATGGGAAACACGGTTGTTGCCAAACCGTCAGAATTGACCCCTTTGACCGCGAATTTATTGGCAGAGGTAATCGATGAGGTCGGTTTACCAGCTGGTGTTGTGAATTTAGTGCATGGGTCAGGTCCTGAGGCCGGTCAGGCTATTGTTGAGCATCCTGAGATCTCTCTGATTTCTTTTACAGGAGGCACTGAAACAGGTAGAAAAGTAGCCGCAACCGCAGCCCCCATATTCAAGAAGCTAAGTTTAGAATTGGGAGGGAAGAATGCCAGTATTGTTCTTGATGATGCAGATCTGGAGACGACAATCCCGGGCGTTGCCCGTGCAGGTTTCTTGAATCAGGGTCAAGTCTGTTTGTCTGGGAGCCGTATTTTTGTTTCCGAAAAGATCTGGGATGAGTTTGTACCCAAATTTGTCGATTACGTCCAAAATATGAAAGTGGGTGATCCCTCTTCTGATGATTCAGATTTAGGTGCATTAGTTTCTTCAGCCCATAAAGACAAGGTGGAATCATACATTCATCTGGCTCAGAGAGAAGGAGGCAAGATACTGTGTGGGGGGCAAACTCCAAAACTGGATTCTCCTTTTGATAAGGGAGCCTTTCTGGAGCCTACAATCGTTTCGGGTCTTGATTATCGGAGTAGAACAGCTACAGAGGAAATATTTGGTCCGGTGGTGACAATCCACCCTTTTGGAACTGATGAGGAAGCAATCAAAATGGCAAATTGTACGGATTATGGTTTAGCAGGTTCAGTCTGGACTGGGAATTTAGAGAGGGGAACTAAAGTTGCCGAGAAAATTGAGACAGGCATGGTCTGGGTCAATACTTGGTTACATCGTGATTTACGCGTGCCTTTTGGAGGAGTCAAAGACAGTGGTGTGGGCCGTGAAGGCGGCCGATGGAGTTTAGGATTTTTTTCCGAGGCAGTTAACATATGTGTAAAATCCTGACCAAAAATCATTATATCGAGGCTTAAGTGTAAGTTATTATGTCCAAGGGAGAAATTGTGATGGGCGCTCTGGCACCACATCCACCTCATTTGGTTTATGCCGAGAATCCACCCCAGAATGAGGCTACATCTGAGGGTGGTTGGGAAGAGCTGAGATGGGGTTACGAGAGATTACGTAATAGCTTGTCAGATAGAGATTATGACGTTATTATTGTTCATACTCCCCATTGGGCGACATTCATTGGAACTCATTTTTTAGGTGTAGACAAATTCAAGTCATTATCGGTAGATCCTATTTTCCCGAACTTGTTCAGATATAATTACGATTTGAAAGTAGATGTGGAATTGTCTAAATCCATACACGATAACGCCGCAGATTCTGGTTTACTTGTAAAAATGATGGAAAATCCCGATTTTAGAATTGATTACGGAACTATTACCAGCTGTCATTTGGTAAATCCGGCATGGGATAAGCCAATAGTTTGCATATCCTCAAATCGTTCTAAATTCTATTTCAATTCAGAGGTCATGCAGGCCAATATGATCAAGTTGGGTGAGGCTACCCGTAAGGCTGTTGAAGCCTCAGGAAAGAAGGCCTTGCTTCTTTCAAGCAATTCCCTTTCACATCGTCATTTTACGGTGGAACCAGAAGTTCCCGAGGATATGAGTCAGGAACATGTTACCAATCACAATCAGTATCTGTGGGATATGAAAATGATCAATCTGATGAGGGAAGGGAAATCCAGGCAATTGATTGATCTTTTACCAGATTTCACTGAACAAACAATGGCTGAGACCGAGGCTGGTTGTCTAACTTGGTTGATCAGTGCCCTTGGCTTCCCAGATTACGAAGCTGTGGTTCATGCCTATGGCACCGTAATCGGAACTGGAAATGCAATTGTAGGTTGGGATCCTAGACAGGCCAAGGTATGAGAGATGACAACGTACGCAAGGGGGTACTCGTACCAGGGATGCCTCATCCATATTTATGTCCTGAAAAGAATGAAGGCTGGCAGAGAGTAAGAGACGCCTACGACAAAGCCCGTAAAGAGATAGAAGAGACAGACGCTGAGATAATGGTGATCTACAGTACCTTCTGGCCTTCCATTCTTGGCCATCAGATACTGGCTTTTCCTGAACCAGAATGGACCTATGTGGATGAGGAATTCCATGATTTGGGCAGTATACCCTATAAATTCAGACTGGACCCTGAATTTGCTCAACTAGCTGTTGACAAGTGCAAGGAGCGCGGCCTCCACGCTCGTACGGTATCTTACTATGGATTTCCTATAGACACTGGCTCTATTCTGGCTCTCAAGTTGCTAAATCCAGACAATCGTTTACCGGCCGTTATCGTGTCCAGTAATATGTATGCTAACCGGGCCGAAACGATAGTTCTGGGTAAGTCTGTAAGAGATGCAATAGACGCCAGCGGAAAGAAAGCGGTAGTTGTTGTGATTTCAGCTCTATCAAATCGATTACATACTGTTGAGATAAAACCTGAAGACGATAAAATCCATTCACTTAAGGACCATGAATGGAATCTGAAATTCCTTGAATATCTTGATAAGGGAAGGTTAGAGGACGTTTCCCAATTGTCCCGTCAATTCCATGAAGAAGCACGTGTACCTAAGGTTGTCAGTTTCAAACCATTCTGGATTATGGCCTCTATGATGGGTCAAAGCAATTTGTATGAGGGGAATATTCTAGCCTATGAACCAGTATGGGGCACTGGTTCGGCTGTCGTAACCATGACTCCTGCTGAAGATACGGCCGGAGACCTGGAATATGATGAGGATGATCCCGAATTTTACAAGGGAGATCGTGAGGTTCTGGACTTCTATGAACAACCTGCGATGGGACCTTTAGAGGAAGAAGATGGCAATTAGAACTGATAAAGCTGCTAAACCAGTTGGAGCTTATGTTCATGCCAAGGAAGCTGGTGATCTGGTATTTCTTTCGGGAGTAGGCCCGCGGCATCCTGAAACTGATGAGATCCCGGATGGGATTGAAGCTCAGACACATGCGACTTTCAGTAACGTGATGGCAATCCTGGAAGCGGCGGGATTGAACATGTCAAATGTTATTGATATCATGGTCTTCTTGACAAATATGGAGAGGGATTTCAAGAAATTCAATTCGATATATGCACAATATTTAGAAGGTTATGAGACGACAAGGACCACAGTTGAGGTTGGTTCGTTACCGACTCCTATAGCGGTTGAATTCAAGGTAGTAGCGAAAAAATGAATTTCATTTTTCTGGCAATTAAAGAACATCCCTGGGGTCGTGTGATGCTTTCCCAACTTCTGGCTGCAGGATTCAAACCATCTCTGATTATCGAGGAATTCTCGGAGGGTGGCGAGCTTGAAAGAGAGAAATTCGAATTCAGAATAGGCACACATCCAATAGCCTCTACGATGGAATCCCAGGCTGCCAAACACGATATTTCTGTTGTTGAGGTTCCAATACATAATGATGAACATTGTATGGAATATATTGAGAAGGCTGGGCCTGAGTTGATTGTATTTGGGGGAACTCGGATAATCAGAGGAAAGATCCTGGAATATGGCGAAAGCCGAGGAGGTGTATTGAATTCACATCCGGGCCTTCTACCCGAATGCCGTGGTTCAGCCTCACCGGCTTGGAGTGTTCATGAGAACATCAAGATTGGTAGCAGTTGTCATATCTGTTCAACTGAGATTGATGCTGGTGATTTGGTAGGCAAGCGCGAGATTCCGGTTAGAAGAGGAGATGATTATCATGATATTTGCTACAAGACCTTGGTTGTGGCTTCAACCCTCATGGTAGAGTCTGTAAGGGCATATTCGGAAGGTAAGTTAGACCTAAAAAGAAGACCTCAAGGAAAAAGTTCCAATCCAGTATTCAGATATAATCCTGAAGTGGAGCAAGAGGCTATTCGTATACTGGAAAGGCAAACTTACGAACACTACGTGGATTAAACAAGTTTTAATTATAGGTATAAAATCGAATATTATGGCTATACTACGTCTCTTTGGATTATATTTCATGATGACCTTCCTGATGGTAATAGTGGGATTGGTCGTGGGAGCTTATTTTGGCGGCGATCCTTTTTCGGGAATGTTCATATTTCTGATCATAGCCCTAGCAATCAATATTTTCTCATATTTCTATAGTGATTCCATGGTTCTCAAGGCCTATGGTGCTCGGATAATAGAGAGGCAAGACAGTCCTAGATTGTATGGTATGGTGAAGAATATAGCTAATATTAATGAATTACCAATGCCACGTATTGCAATAGTTGAATCATCAACACCGAATGCTTTTGCAACGGGGCGCAATCCAAAGCATGCTGTGGTTGCTGCAACGACAGGATTGATGTCTATTTTGGATGATAACGAATTAGAGGGAGTGATGGCCCATGAGATGGCCCATGTCAAGAACAGGGATACCTTAGTGATGTGTGTTGCGGCGACCATTGCTGGGGCAATCGCTTTCGCAGCTCGAATGTTGTGGTGGAATAGTCTCTTTGGCCGTGGCCGTAATGTTCATCCAGCCTTGATGTTGTTAGTAATTCTTACGGCCCCCATTGCTGCCTTTCTGCTTCAGATGGCAGTTTCTCGAAGCAGAGAATTCCATGCAGATGCGACCGCAGCTAAATTGACAAACAAATCGTGGGCTCTGATTAGTGCCCTTAAGAAGTTGGAGTGGGAAAATCATAGAAAACCGTTGGATTGCGGTTCACCTAGTAACGCAGCCTTGTGTATTGTAAATCCACTGAGGGGAAGTGATTTCTTCATCAACATGTTCTCGACCCACCCTCCGATGGAAGCACGTATCAAAGCATTGGAAAAGCTGTGATCAGAGCCTCTCTGGTTATTATTGGGGATGAGATTCTCTCTGGTAGAACCGAGGACAAGAATTTAGCGTATCTTGCCCAATGGCTGGGTAAGTTGGGCATCCATCTTTCCGAGGTTCGGGTCGTCTTGGATGACGAATCAGATATAATTAAGGCCGTGAATTCCTTACGAAAAAAGTATGATTATGTGTTCACAACTGGTGGAATTGGACCTACACACGATGACATAACTACTGATAGTATAGCCAAGGCTTTTGGAGTCAAGACCCAGATAGATGACGAGGCCCTCATCAAGATGAAGAAATATTTGGCGGGCAAGGAACTGACCGAGCCCCTCCTCAAGATGCTCTACATACCTGAAGGTGGTGAGTTGATCTATAGTCCTGCCACTAAAGCCCCGGGTTACAAAATCGAGAATGTTTTCGTCATGGCTGGAATACCTTCGATAATGCAAGGCATGCTTGAAGGAATGTATGACTATCTTGAAAAGGGAGAAGTCGTACATTCGCGCTCGTTTGATATTTTTGTTGGTGAGAGTTTCTTTGCGGAGAAATTAACGAAAATTCAGGGTAGATTCACTGGATTGGATATAGGAAGTTATCCATTTTCACGCGATGGAAAATATGGTGCTACAATCGTCATCAGATCAGCAGACGAGAATAAACTGGATGTCTGTGAAAAAGAGATTCAGAGTCTGATTAAGGAATACTGATTTAGGTAATAGAGCCGATTTTTCCGACCGCTTTCTTGAGTGCTTCAATACTCCTGGCCATAGATCGGTTAATCTTCAATATTTCGTCTCTTTCCTTCTGCAATTTCTTTGCTTCTTGGAACAACCCTTTCATAAGCGCTTCAATGGTATTTCCGGTTTCATCGCAAGCTGGGCAGAAATCAAATAATTCTTTGTCACTTATAAAAATTTCACGTCTTACATAGTCTTCAAGTGTGGTTAACGACATAACCTGTCATTGGTTCTGTTTTAATATTTCTTTGGTCTCTATATTTTTAAGTATGAGAGTGTATATTCATATCAGACAATGCCATTGTACTCTCACAGTCGGTTAGGGACTTATGAAAATTGCCCATTTCAATATAAATTACGTTATGTGGACAGAGTCAAGCCGGCTTTGGGTAATAGCATTGAATCTTTTATGGGGCGTATGGTTCATGATGCTTTGGAATGGTTGTACAAATTAGCACGTGATTCCAATATCGTTTCCAAAGATTCTTTATTGAATAAATATGACCAACTCTGGATTGACAATTGGCAGGATGATATTCGTGTTGTTAAGAAGGATCTGACGGCCGAGAATTTCAAACAGACTGGAAGCAATTGTCTGAAGATGTACTATGAGAGTTATCATCCTTTTGATCAAGCAATAACGATTGGTTTAGAGGAACGGATGATGATTGACCTTCCGGAAGGCAAGAAGATGCAGGGGTATATTGATCGTCTGGACAAATTGGGAGAGGGTCATCTTGCAGTTCATGATTACAAAACATCTAACCGTGTTCCTCCTCAGGCCAAGGCCGATCAGGACCGACAATTAGGGCTGTATGCGCTCGCCGTCCATCAGCGTTATCCCGAGGTTGAGAAAATCGATTTGGTCTGGCACTATGTTCGCTTTGATGAAGAAGTCAGGTCAAGTCGTACACAAGCCCAATTGGACAAGATGGTTGATTCAACGGTTTCCTTAATCAAGAATGTTGAAGCGGCTACGGACCTCAAGGACTTTCCAACCAAGACCAGTATCCTCTGTGACTGGTGTGAATACAAGCCCCAGTGTCCTGAATTCTCACATCAATTTGCATCCAAGAGCGATATGCCTACACTTGATACTGCAAATATGACTGCGGCTCAGGCAGCTGAAACGGTAGATAAGTTAGTAGAGTTGAAAGACAAAAAGAAGAGTATGTCGGCAGATATGGATGCAATGATTGCCACTTTAGAAAATAAATTGATTAATTATTCCAAAGAGTCAGGTCATAGGTCAGTTTTTGGTAAAGATCACAAGGCAAGTTTCAGAGAATCCGACAGCATGAAAATTCCTGATAAGAAGGACTTGAGAAGATATGAACTGGAATCGACCCTCCAAGAGATGAAATTATGGGATGATTTACAAGAGATGTCAGCTTATAGACTAAAGTCAAAGCTAAAATCTGGAGATTTGTCATCAGAGCAAAAAACAGCAATTATAAAATATATGGATACAGACTCCTCAACAAGCGTTAGTCTGAAAAAATTATGAATGTTTGGCATTTTTATGTGGTTTCGCTCCTTTCGCTGAAATTTTGTGGAAGCTATTTTGTCAGGAGTCTGGTTTGAGCGAGACCGTAAATTCCAGTATCAGGGATGTCCTTGACCCTCGTAATACAAAATTGAACGTGATGCTGGTTTTCGTCCCTTTGGCCTTCTATTTTGAGTTTGAAGGCTCTCATGGACCCGCATTCATAGTTTCCATGCTTGCAATAATGCCCTTGGCTTTTTTGATGGGTAAGGCAACGGAGGAGATAGCATTACGCACCAGTCAATCCATAGGGGGTCTGTTGAATGCTACCTTTGGTAATGCTGTAGAGATGATAATCGCTGGTCTTGCCATATATACGGCATATCAGAACCCGGAAGTCTCAGAAACCATGATCCAGATTGTTCAAGCATCCTTGATTGGTTCTATACTTGGTAATCTTCTGTTAGTTTTGGGTCTAGCCTTTGTTTGGGGAGGAATGCATCATGCGACTCAGAATTTTTCCTCAAGAGCCTCTCAGGTCAATGGTTCCTTGTTACTCCTTGCATTGGTAAGTATGGTCATACCTGAAATGTACAGTAGCAGTACCGACGGAACAGCAATTGAGGAATTATCACACTATACCGCGTTGTTACTCTTGCTGATTTATTTTATGCAACTGCTGTTTCAGTTTAAAACTCATTCAGAAATTTATGCAGCAGAAGGTCAGCATGATGAAGTTGTTGAGATGTCTTACCGAGATTCGATTATACTCCTGGTAGGTTCAACACTATTTGTTGCTTTTATGGCTGAAATCCTTGTTGGTTCCATATCTCACGCTGCTGAAGAATACCATATTCCGACGCTGTTTATCGGGGTTATTCTAGTCCCATTCTTCGGCAATGCGGCTGAACATTTCACCGCAGTAATTGTGGCCGGTAAGAACAAAATGGATTTAGCCGTAGGTATTGCAATAGGTTCCAGCATTCAAATCGCTCTTTTTGTCACACCCCTTATGGTTCTGATGGGCTGGGCTTTGGGAGTACCTATGACTCTACAATTTGGTTCATTCGAAACACTTGTTACTTTTTTAGCAGTTCTGGTGGCAAATTTCATAATCCAGGATGGAGAGTCAAATTGGCTGGAAGGAGCGATGTTGTTGATTACGTATGGAATAATTGCACTCGCCTTCCTTTTTCTATAGGGGATGGCTGATTTGGGTGAATACACTAATCGATTGGTTGAATCTACGAGTCCCTATTTGCTTCAACACGCACATAATCCAGTGGACTGGTATCCCTGGTCGAAAGAGGCACTGGATCTGGCCAAGAAAAAGCAGGTCCCGATTCTACTTAGTATAGGTTATTCAGCTTGCCACTGGTGCCACGTAATGGAGAAGGAATCGTTCGAAAATGAACAAACCGCCGAGCTTATGAATTCCAGTTTTGTGAATATTAAGGTCGATAGAGAAGAGAGGCCAGATATAGATGAGACCTATATGGCCGCTACCCAGGCCATGAACCGGGGCCAAGGAGGTTGGCCGATGACGGTGTTTCTTACTCCCGAGTTGAAACCATTTTTCACAGGAACCTATTTTCCACCTCAGGATGCATACGGCCGGCCCGGATTTCCTACAATTCTTCAGAGGATTGCTGAATTATGGAAGACCAAGAGGGCCGATTTGCTGTCGCAGGCCGATTCTATTGTCAACCATTTGAATACAAGCGTCAGTCAATCATCCTCAATAGATGATACAGTTAACCAAAGAGCAATCGAATCCTGGAAATCCAGTCACGATAAGATTTGGGGCGGTTTTGGTCCGGCCCCTAAATTTCCAAATTCGGGTGCAATTCTGCATTTGTTGTATGATTATGTAATCAACGGCAATGAGGAATCTCTAGAACCAGCCGTTAAAACATTGGATGCCATGTATGAAGGAGGAATATACGACCATATCGGAGGCGGTTTTGCCCGTTATTCAGTCGATGAGAAATGGTTAGTCCCGCATTTCGAGAAAATGCTCTATGATAACGCTCAATTAATGGAAGCCTATCTCGTTGGCTATCAAGTCACAGAAAATCCAGAATACCTGAAGGTCATTGAACAAATATTTGAATGGTTGAATGATGAGATGATAGATCCGAATGGAGGTTTTTATTCTTCCATGGATGCTGATTCAGAAGGAGTTGAAGGTAAATACTATGTTTGGACAAAGTCTGAGATAAAGAAAATCCTGCCAGAGAAAGATGCCAAGATATTCTGCCAATATTATGATATTACAGATGGAGGTAACTGGGAAGGAACGTCCATTCCTCACCTGATATTGAAGAAGGATTCAATTTGCAACATCCTCAAGATATCTGAAGAAGAACTTACCCATTCTTTGGAAAAATCAAGACAGATTGTGAAGCAGCATAGAAGTTTGAGGATTCCACCTGGAACGGACGACAAGATAATCGTGTCCTGGAATGGTCTGATGATAAGTACCCTGGCCAAAGCCTCTTACGTTTTGGGTAAGCCAGAATATTTTGAGGCTGCGTCCAAGTCCACATCTTTTATTTTGGATCGAATGTCGAAAGAGGATGGAACACTTTACAGGACATACAGGAATGATTTGGCACACATAGACGCTTTTGCCGAGGATTATTCCTTCTTTGGCAATTCACTGATTGATATGTATGAATCAAGTTTTGACCCCTTCTATTTGGAGCAATCCAAGAGATTTGCAGATATTCTGGTTGAAAACTTTTTAGAAAAAGGCAATTTTAGGCAGTCTCTATCCAAAAATATAATAATTAATCAGAGAAATAGCATGGATAATGCCACACCTTCCTACAATTTCAGGAGTTGTTTACTATTAATACGACTGTATTTCTACTTTGGCGTCAAGAAATACAAAGAAATTGTAGAAAAAATCCTGCAAAATCATGGAAAATTGATAAAAGAACACCCTTCTGCTCATTCAACAGCCCTTTTTGTGTATAATTATTTATCAAAAGGTCCATTAGAGATTGCAATAATTACTAAAAACAGCGAAAATAGCCTTTCAGAGGTACTTAAAGGCCATTTATTACCTTATAAAATCGTCGCATCTTCTGTTTCTGGACTTGATATCCCTCTTATTTCAGATAAAAAGATGTTAAAGAATACTCCAACAGCTTATATTTGCAAAGATTATGCTTGTAAGAATCCCATAACTGATCCCGATGTCTTGGACAAATCCCTAAAATCACATTATCGCGGATAAAACATAAGCATTATATGTACACCGGTAGATTTTGGTAAGCCCCGGCTGCCGGAGAGAGTCTATTTCATTTTCCCTCATATCCCACCCGGGGCAACCCGATACAATGCCGGCTGTATCTCTAGAAAAAGCAAAAGCTGTTATCTCCGAGTTCACTTTAGTCCAGAAGAAAACAAGTTTTGATACGCTTGAAGTTGGATATGAAAACTACACCAAGTTCATCAATGAATTCTGGACTGCCAAACAGAGGCAGGCTAATTCAATCCATGAGATATCATATCGTGCTTGTTACAAACCACAACTACCGAGATTTTTCATCGATATCTTCACTAAGTCTGGAGATGTGGTCTATGACCCGTTCGCTGGACGAGGAACTACACTGATCGAAGCAGCATTGATGGGGCGCAATATAGTCAGTAATGATGTTAATCCACTGAGTCAATTACTCACTGAACCTCGACTCAATGTTCCAACCCTGGACCAGATAGAGGAGCGTCTGGATGAAATTCAGAGTGTAGAGTCCAGAGCAGACATCGACTTGTCGATGTTCTATCATAACGATACTGAATCCGAAATCGTTTCTTTAAGAAATCAACTGGATAATTCCAGCCATGTGGACAACTGGATTAGGATGGTTGCCACTAATAGATTGACAGGTCATTCAGCCGGATTTTTCTCAGGATATACTTTACCACCTAATCAGGCTGCCAGCCAGAAAAGCCAAATCACTATCAATGAAAGGCTAGGTATAACTCCTGCCTACAAGAATACCAAAGAAATAATACTGAAGAAATCAAAGAGCCTTCAACGTAATCTGAATTCGAGAATTATTAAACAATTAAGGGAGATAGGATCATCGGCCATTTTTTCCAGCCGGGATTCACGAACTACATCTCATATTCCTAACGAATCAGTTAATCTTACGGTCACCTCACCTCCTTTCCTGAATATAGTAAGATATGCAGATGATAATTGGTTAAGATGCTGGTTCAATTCCATTGATGTTTCCGTGGTTGAAAGGAAAATAGCATTGTGCCGAACAGTCGAGTCTTGGTCGGATATGATAGGCAATGTTCTTGATGAGCTTTATCGCATTACTGTATCTGGAGGCTGGGTTGCCTTCGAGGTTGGAGAAGTAAACAACGGTAAGATAAAATTAGATGAATATGTCGTACCTTTAGGTCTTGAATCTGGTTTTGGTTGTGCTGGAATCATGGTCAATTCACAGGATTTTACCAAGACCTCGAATATCTGGGGAGTCGATAACATGAAGACAGGAACTAATACAAATCGTATAGTTCTCTTGAACAAACCTAAATAAAGCGAGGGAATATTAAACACCAATGCAGAAATTTCTGTCTTTAGTCATAGCTTTTCTGGTCACTCCAGCACTTGGTGGATGCCTTGAGCCTGAAGACAATAGAGTTGTTATTGAAGAGCCAACCATATTCGATTTTGGGCGTCCCCAACCAATCACTACCTGGTACCACTATCCTGGAACAATAGCTGAACCATGGGCTGTAGATGCAACCAATCCATCAGCAGTTCTGGATGCTAATATTACTGCTAACCTGACAGGTGATAATATTCCATATTTCACCAATGCAACCTATTATGGTACTGGTTTCGACACCTTCGAACCAACTATTGGTGTTACAAGTTCAGGTGCAATGTTTTTTACTAATTATAATGGAGCTGGTCAGGGTACACACATTATTCGTTCGCAGGATCAAGGTCAGTCGTGGGAAGATGTTGGACCTTTTTTGGGAGGAGATGATGGAGGTACAGGACAAACACCAAATTCAAATGATCCTTACATCTATGTTGACAAATTCACAGATAGGTTAGTTAAATTCGACATGCATGCACTTGCAGTAATCAATGTTGAGTATTCGGATGATGATGGTGAGACATGGAGCACTCCTTTTCCAACTCATGGATATGCCGTCCCTCAGGATCATCAGAGCATTGCCTCGATGCCACATTCTAATGCAATTTCAGGGGAGGTAGTCTATGTCTATTGCATCAACACGGGTTCTTCTGGAGCTGGGCCTCAATGTTCACGCTCTCTGGATGGTGGCCATATCTGGGATGCTCAGAAACCAGGTTATCCTACAGGTACATCACAGTGTTCAGGTCTTCACGGACATGTTGCAGGGAGCATTGATGGAACAGTATACCGAGGTAATCCTTCTTGCGACGGTCCTGCAGTATATCGTTCACTTGATGGAGGACACACTTGGACCGAGCATACTATCACAACTGAGATAGGGATGCACCCAGCTCTTCAGCATGCTCATGAGGTCGCTACTGCAGTGGATGATGAGGGGAACCTCTATGCAACTTGGATCAGTGATGGTTTGATGCCCTGGTATGCTTACTCCAGAGATCAAGGAGATACCTGGAGTGAACCGATGATGATTGCGGCTCCAGGCGTGACAGAGACCGGTTTCCCTACTATTTTTGCAGGTTCGGAAGGGCGCGTCGTTCTCGGTTATATTGGAGAAGTTAATGATGTGGCAACCAATGCTTCGAACAGTGGTTGGTCAGGTTATATGGCAATTATGACCGATGCATTTGCTGAAAATCCTCTAATTACAAGTGTAGCTGTTAACCATCCAGATGATCCACTTGACGTCACCTCAGATTGTGGCGGTGTACGCTGCGGTGGCTTCGGTGATTTTATTGATGTTGAGCTTGATGACGAAGGCCGCCCGTGGATTGCTCTTGCCCATAATACGGCGGGTTTTGAGGAAGCTATTATTGGAACACTAACGG
>CAUYZR010000019.1:0-20530 GCA_963577905.1 Candidatus Thalassarchaeaceae archaeon | reverse complement strand
AGAAGGTATAGCCTCAAAAGAGGTCAATGAAATAATCCAAGGTGACCACAAATTAGGTCCTTTGGTTTCTGGAGATTTGGATGGCGACCGTCTGGATTATTTGGTTCGTGATGCACATTATACTGGTGTTAGTACTGGAGTTGACGCTGGACGATTGATCACGACTATGTCAATGGTAGATAAGAACCTAGTAGTAAGTCAGGGAGGTCTTCTAGCAGTTGAGGCTCTTCTGACAACCCGTTCGACAATGTATTCTACAGTATACTTTCATCCTTTTGTCAGAGGTGCTGAATTAATGTTAGCACGTGCAGCAGATTCAGCAATGTCGTTGAACAAATTCACCTCTCTGGAATTCACAACTTTTACAGATCATCAATTCTTGTCGGAATTGAATAGGGCAGGGGGTTTCTCTCAGAAAACAGTAAAAGATTTCGAGAATCGTAGGATTGTAAAACACGCCGTTAGCATAACCAAGGATCAAGCTGAAGCTTCCGGTCTGAATAGGTCCAATAAAGAAGAATATGAGAATTCAATAGCTGCTAAATTGGGGTTAAATGCTTCGGATATTTACGTCGATCTTCCTCCTTTGTCAGTTGTTCCAGGTTTGACAGTCAAGATTTTGAAAGACAATGATGAGGTTGTCCTAGCTCGCAATCTCTCAAGATTAGTATCTGGTTTATATGAGGCCCAATTTGATCATTGGCGAGGTCGCGTGTACGGTCCTTCAGGAATTAGAGATGAATTATCATCTGAGTCTAGTAAAGTACTTGGTTTATAGATGTCAAAGACCATTAAGAGCTTCATTGAAAACCTAGGCTGGAGGGTAGATAGTTATTCATGGGATGGCAATGCTCATTTGTTCTATGTCGACGAGCCTGAAAATCTCGACGAACGATTTGAAGAGTTGAGACTGGCCTTCAAGGCAACTAGTAAACTAGGGGCTGAACGCACATTTCCAATGCTGAGGAGGGCAGGTGATGAACTCATTCTGGTTGTTCTACCTCAACCGACATTGGATTATACACAGAATCGGACAAATCTGTATCTTCTTATTGCCACCATCTTCACTACTACTTGGGCTGGGTCCATGTGGTGGGCTTCCTATGTGGATTCCAATGTTCTTGAGATGAGTTGGTGGTGGTTGAGAATTCTAATAACCCCTGACGTCTTTTTCATGGGTTTTTTGACTTTTTCTCTTCCATTAATGGCAATTCTAGGAACTCATGAGATGGGGCATTACTACTATGCTAAGAAGCACAATTTGGATGCTTCTCTTCCATTCTTTCTACCCATGCCACCCATGATCTTCCCATTTGGTACGATGGGTGCCTTCATTTCCATCCGAGAACCGATACCTAATCGCAGGGCGTTGCTAGATGTTGGTGCTAGCGGCCCGATTGCAGGTTTGTTAGTTGCAATCCCAGTAACCCTGCTTGGCTTCTGGCTAACTGAACGTAATGCAGTTCCCGTGCCTATAGACTCAGGGGATTCTTTGTATCTTGGTTCATCTATATTTTTTGGGGCACTGGGTTCATTGAGCGAGTTATTCTATCCTTCATCCGGAGACTATCTTTCACATCCTGTGGTCCTTGCTGGGTGGACTGGTTTTTTTGTGACTGCCCTTAATTTAATGCCCGCTGGTCAACTTGATGGAGGCCACATTGCGCGGGCCTTGTTAGGTCCAAAATCGAATGGCCTTTCCTATACTGTCATTTTTCTTCTGATACTCATGACGTTCTATGGAATACCTGGTTTTGGTCCACCATATACTGGTTGGGCAATCTATGCTATGCTGATCTTCTTTCTAGGGACTTCACACCCCCCTCCTTCCGAGGAATTATCAGATTTGGGCAAATCCCGGTTTGCAGTAGGAGCGTTAACAGGTCTTATCCTACTGACTACCTTTACGCCCTCTCCTATTTTTGCTGTTGATTCACCATTCTCATTGGATATTGATGTCGATGAGACAGTTTTTAACCCCGCTTTCAATGAATCTAATCAGACCTCTTTAAGGATCCTTAACAATGGACTGAGTGAAGCTTGGGACAACATTACGGTCAATGTAGGTAATCTAGACAATTTCACTTTGGACTTGCATGTCGATTATGTCAATATCAGTGAATTGGACGTTCAGTTTGATTCAACATCACCTGAATTCTTAGAATATATTAATGATGATGGGACAAACCTTACTTTGAATCTCACATCCAATTCTTATGCCAATCTGACCTTGACTATAACTCCAATAGGCCAGGTTGAAGCTGGAAAATACATTTTTAACATAGAATTATTGAGCCGGACCGAACGAGTTTATACAACAACCTTTGTCTTGACCGTAGAGGAACAGAATTAATGGAAGTCTTTGAAGGTAAGACATGGATTTCAGGGCAGGGGCTGGTAGATACGTGTGTAGGCGTATCTGAAGGTAAGATAGTTTCAGTCAAGAAGATTCTCAAAGGTGATAAGCATACTGTGATAGATGGTATTATTCTACCTGCTGGATTGGATATGCACGTACATTTTAGAGATCCCGGCTATCCTCATAAAGAAGATTGGAAAAGCGGGTCTCAATCCGCGGCCTGTGGTGGCGTTACAGCAGTTGTAGATATGCCCAACACCAATCCATTCACCTCAAACGTTGAAACCTTTAATGAAAAAGTATCTTTGGCGTCCTCGAAATCTTTGGTTGATTTCGGAATCGGTATGAATGTTGAAGAAGGTCTAACAAGCAAGTCCTGGTTTGACACCATCCCTTCCGCATTCTGGAAATTATATCCTTATGGTGTTAGTTCCAAACAATATTTTGACTTGGCCAATGACGTCCTAGAAAAAACTAACAAACCCTTGGTTATCCATGGTGAGCATCCTGACCATATGCATAATCAACCACTGCACAAATTATCTGATCACACACGAAACCGGTCGAAAGCCGAATCTGAATGCCTGTCTGCGATGCCGTCTTCTGAGAAGTTACATGTTGCCCACCTATCATCGTTAGAGGGATTGAGAAGTATGCCCGAATCCGCTACCTCAGAGGTTTGCCCCCATCATTTACTCCTTAGTCTCGATAGTTGCGCTTCGCTGGATTGCAAAGTGGATCCTCCGTTACGTTCAAGAAATGACAATAATGGATTGTACCAAGCCTTTCGAGAAGGCACCATACCAATACTAGCGAGTGATCATGCTCCTCATACTATTGAGGAGAAAAGGTCCGAAGCACCACCTTCAGGCATTCCGGGTGTTGAAACCATGATTCCTTTGATGCTAAATGAGGTGTCTGCAGGCCGTCTTGATCTGGGTCGTTTGGTCAATGCAATGTCTGAGGCCCCAGCTTCTAGGCTTGGTCTAGAAAGAGGTAAAATCGAAGAAGGCTTTACGGCCGATTTTATTGTAGTTAATTTGAAACAAGTTGATCCTATAGATGTAGACACTTTACATTCTCGTGCGTCCTGGACCCCTTATCAGGACTGGCCTGCCGTATTTCCATCCAGTGTATACCGTAGAGGTGACTTGATTTCTCACAATCAGGAGCCCATAAGTACAGGTGGAGGGAAGCACCTTTTTGGCTGATTCACGTTCATTATCTGACGAAACTTTAATACTGTCATTAATCGGGTACACAAGTGATGAGACATCTCTGGCAAACTTTGACACTTGCAGTTTTCGCTTTTTTGGTAGTTTCAATACCATCCGAGGCCGAATCACGTGGGAGTGATTTCGCAGATGTCGAGTTTTATCCTTCAAGAGATTGTATTGGAGAAAATTGTGATCTTGCTACAGAAGAACCCACATTGGGTAAACCGAAGCATTGGGTGGCACAAAACGATCCTCCAGTTCAAAATGAGTACTATCCCTTAGCAACTTGGGAAATAAATATGGGAGGTCCTCTTGACCTAGGGGATTCCTATAGTTATGTAATTTGGGTTGAATCTACAAATGTTCAAGAAATAAATTTCAGAACAACGTTATTCATATCATGGATTGATAGTTCAGTCGAACCTGCCGAAACACGGATGACGAATATATCTATTGATGAAGTTGGAAAGACTGCCCCATTCGGCACGCTCTTGAATGGAAATTATACGGTTGAATTAGAAAGTTCAAGCTTGGATAAAAGTGAGTTTCCAAACGGGGTGCCACCTTATACTACATTTGGGATGAAACTTGAAACTAGTATTAGATGGGCTCCAGACACTCAAAACAACACAGCGTGGATTAAAGGTGATAGTTCTGATTTTGACTCTTCTTTGACAATAAATTTTAGACATGTAGATATAGCCGATGACACAGGCTACTTCAGTAACGATAGGGTCGACGAAGTGGGTGGAGACTCGTTGTTCGTCAAAATTAACGTTACTAATGCACTTGGTGCAGATAATCTTGATACATCTAGTGTTTCTATAACGATTCAGGGAGTTGTAGGGGGAGGTACTTTCAAAGATTCAGTTATAGCCAAGGACAAACACACTTATGCAAAATACATCCAAGGTACTTGGTGGTATCAGGAGGATCAAGGTGCCGTCTCAGGAGCCTATAGTATTGAGGCTTCCATTAAGGACATATGGGGCAATGAATGGTCTGCTCAAATCTCGTATGAGTTGGTTGTTGATGAATATGGTCTGGAAATTGAATTTGGTGAAGGCTATAGTAGTAATGGCCAACTTCCTAAAGGTGGCAAGACCGACTATGAATTTATAGTACACAATCGAGGTAATACACGAGACATCTTTGAAATTGAATTGGACGATTCAGATTTACCATCTGGATGGGAAGCCAATATTCTTTCTCAATCAACATTAGACCTCTCTGAAGGACTGTTTGGTTACGTACAAGTCAGGGTTGAAGCGCCTGTCTCAGCGTCTGGTGGGAGCGATGAGCGAATCACAGTTACTGTTACATCCTCAGGAGACTCAAATGTGAATGAGGAAATCAGGCTGGAGACCACCGTCAGAACCTACGGCATTGCATTTGTTTCACCACCCGATGAGCTAAGAATCGATCCAGAGAATCTAGACATAGACGGTTATTATCGATTCAGCGTGAATATCAGAAATACAGGTAGTGACAAGGACACCTACAAACTTGATGCCACTACAGCACGTAGCGATTGGACAGCCAGAGTAGAAATCAGTGGCAATGAAATAGCTGCACTCACGGTTGACAAGTCGGGGACAGAGAAGGTCGATATCATACTCAGACCCGTCAATTATGAGGATAGTTTAGGCGATCCTGTTGGTTTCCTTTTAACAGCAGATTCTATATCTCCCGGAGATGGTTCAGCTTCACTTTCTTTCGACCTTTTCATGGAAATTCCATTAGATAGGATTACAGATTTGTCAATCATTGTGGATGACATTCTGATTAATGGCAAACCTCAGATGAGTCTAACAGCAGAGGATTTGAATTCAGCTGAACCACTCCAGCTTCAAATGAATATATACAACAATGGCGGAAAGGCTGCAGGACCGTTCAGTGTCACATTGTATCTCGGGTCACTCGTTCTCGACGAATATAGAGTTTCGCAGGGGATCAGTGGTTTTGGTGTAGAACCAGTTATATTGAACTGGGAGAGCCCATCCTCAGGGTCCTCAACTCTAAAAATTTTTGTGGATTGGGACTTGGAGGTTGACGAATTGAATAGTAACCGAGCAGATAACTCCCTGAGTTTGCCTATATTTGTCACTGAAAAGACCATCACTAGTAGTGACAATGATGGAGATGACTCTCTCTTGATAGGTCCCAGTTCAATCATCACGTTTTCAGTTCTGGTGGCTTTATCTATTATTTATCGTAGAAGACCTTAGTTATCGTCTTCATATACCTCAAAAAATTCCCCGCAGAAAGGGCATGCTTTCCACTCTTTTTTGACAGGTTTGTTGCAGGATTCACAAAATTCCAGATTATTCGCGGCGTTTTCAACCCTTCCCTCAATATCTTGAAAATTCTGATTGGCCAATGGCATTGTCTCTTCTTCATCTACAATTACAGTTGCATCGGTGTCACTGAATTGGTTTAGTTCTGCTGGTGTCTCTTGACCTAATAAGTTTTGTAGAACATCATGTTCATTTTGGATTATTTCTCCTTTTAACTGCCTGCTACTTCCATCTATATCCTCAGATTCCTCAATTTCTACCTCATAATAATCATCCATTGGTATCAATTGTGGAAGGATTTTGAATTTCCTTCTGACCTGCCTTCCTCTCTTCGTACCGGCGATCAAGTCGTAGAAGAGGAAAAGGCAAACGCCACCAACAATCAGTATTGGTGAATCGTTTGGCAATCCAAAGGATATGACGTCTGCGTAATTTGGATGAACGTATCTCTGTGGATACAACAGAGCTAAAATTGTCCATCTTATGCTCCACAGTAATTTTGAAACTTTTGGATTAGACAAAGTCACAATGACTGAGCAAATCAAGGATGTCACTAGCAATACTAGTATCAGCAATCCGTTGTTCAGTATTGTCAGTTGTTCTATCACAAGGGCAGTTTGCCGTCCGATATTTAGGGCTTATCTAGTTCACAAGTTTTTATATCTGGCTTTTTCTACAACAGATTACTTCGGGGCTTTGTTTCTCCGTAGTGTGACCAGTAGCGGGGTGGGGTAGCTAGGAAATCCCGTCGGGCTCATAACCCGGAGATCGATGGTTCAAATCCATCCCCCGCTACCATTATTATTAAGCAACCTTTCTGCGAGTAAATTGCGCAGAATCACTGAACACACAGCTGACGCAGGTATAGAGGTGGAGGCAGCTTCACTTCCGGAGGCATTTAACGAGGTTAGTCTAGCCTTTACAGAGATCATTACTGGTGGTAATTTACCACAGTCTAAACACTCTCATGTTATAGAATTGGAATCTGCGGAACTTGATTCCCTTTTGGTAAAATTTGTTTCAGACTTGATTTTTCTTTTTGATACGGAAGATTTTTTAGTTGGTTCTGCGAACGTAGAAATCAAAGTCAATCCGCTCTTCGTTTTGGAGGGGACCTTATTTGGAGACACTTACAATCAAACTGAGCACGGCTATGGTGTTGAAATCAAGGCAGTGTCTTATCATCTTCTAGAAGTAATTTCGGGCCCTCCATCTAAAATTAAAGTCATACTTGATCTTTAGCAAAGTCTAAATCTATGCATTCACCTCGTGTTTCATGGTTTGGTCGGCATTAGCTTACAATCAAGGCAAATTGGTTAAGCCAATTTGGGATTCCAATGGGTTTAGCTTTCAGGTTACAGAATCAGAATTATTATTTTCTGAGACTCAGGATCCAACGCTAATCTGGGATATGAGGGGAATAATCAAGAACCGACCGGACCCCTTTCCCTTGCCCTTTAGTCCCAAAGAGACATATTGGGATTGTGGCCTGAAATGGGGAGAGGATATTATTGATTTGATTATGGCCGATCGAGGGACGGTTGTTCTTCCATTAAGAAATTTGAGAGGATTCAATGAATTGGATGAAGCATTATCATATGCTGAGGAAACTATCATAGGAATAGACTGGTCACAGCAAGTTGAATCAGTCAGTGATGACTTTTCAATAGATATTGTCAGGCTTTTGAGGCAGCTTCATCAGAGAGGCCAAATGGATATTCTGGTATATAGTTTGACGGGCGAGTATCCATACATTCCTGCAGGAGCAACCACCAATTTTAATATTAAATTAGCAACCCTGTCTGAAGTCAGACCAATCCCCTCCTGGGCCCAAGGAGTATTCTCTTTCGAATAAGTTTGAATGTTACATATAGGTATCGATGACACAGATTCCATAAAGGGAGGGTGCACAACTTGGTTGGCAACCGAGATTATAGCTGAATTATCGGAGTTTGATCTTATTGGCCCTCCTCGCCTCGTACGTCTTAATCCGAATGTACCATGGAAGACCAGAGGTAATGCAGCGGTTGCCCTGACGCTTGGAAAAGGTGTTGGCTCAAAGATACTTGTAGGTGAATTCGGAAAAGAAAAAATTTACATGTACACTACAGGCAGAGATATGGAATACGACAAGCATGCAATACTTGAGAGGATTTCCACGTTGGTAATAGGTGGTTCTATGCCAGGTTCCCAACCCGGAATCGTGATTTCAGATGTATTTTTACCCGAAGGTTTGTATTGGCAGGGAGTAACCAACATAGTTACAGAGGAAATCCTATCTGATGCTATCGAAGGTACAATCAGTCAGGGATACCGTGGTTCACGAGGTATCTATGGTGCAGCTTGTTCTATTGCTTGGACCGGTAGTTCAAGTAATCTCAACGGTATCTCCCATACTTGGGAATTGATAGGATATCGTGAAAAGGAAAAGTGGGGTTCCAAAAGAGACATCTCAGCATTAAGCGTTCATGAAGTCGGACATCTCAAGGGGGTATTCTCATGCCATGACTCCGATGGCAAGGTCGCGATGGTTCCTAATTCACCATGCCCTGTCCTTTGGGGTTTCCGAGGTACGGAACACAAGACACTGATCGATAATTTTGATAATCTAGGTCCCGAGAAACCACTTCGCTGGATTTTATACAAAACAAATCAGGCCACTGATGACCATTTTCGGACGATGGAGATCTCAGATATTTCAGATGGTGATAGTGTCTGGCTCGAAGTTGAGGTTTCTTCAAAGCCCAATGTGATTAAGGGAGGCCATCGCTTCTTCAAGGTCAGTGACAGCCAGGGGACTACAATCAAATGTGCTGCATTTGAACCAAGTAAGACCTTCAGGCATGCCATTGATTGTCTTGAAGTTGGAGACACACTGATTATTTGTGGCAGTTTCAAGAAAGATACTATCAATCTAGAAAAGATTCGGATTCTGGAATTGGCAAAACGTTTCTCGAAGTCAGCTAATCCTGTCTGTGATTGTGGCAGAAGGACCCATTCTTCAGGCAAGGGCATGCATTATCGCTGTAAAGTCTGTGGGAAGAAATATGATAGACCTGAAATGATAGAGTTTACTCCAGATCTAGAGATTGGCTGGTATGAGCCCCCGGCTTCAGCAAGAAGGCATCTTACCACTCCAGCTTCCCTGATGCGTTAAGGAGATTAAGCCCCTTATTATGATTGGGCAGTGGCTATCATTGACCTGTTAATAGAAAATTGGAGATATGCGATTCTTCCAGTCCTAGGTATGCTGATTGGATGGGGAACGAACTGGCTGGCTCTAAAGATGCTTTTCAAACCACGCAAGCCGTTCGGCATTGGTAGATACAAGATACAGGGATTAATCCCAAGTCGACGTAATGACCTCTCAGGTACCATAGCCAAGACAATATCGGATGAGTTGCTTTCCTCGGAAGATCTGGTCAAAGCAATGAATGAATTGGATATCAAGGGGATTGCCTTATCTCAGGTCAATTCAATTGTAGAAAAGAAGATTGAATCTCTGGACTTGAAAAATTCGCCTCCATTCGGTATGTTGCATGATACGATAGTAAGCACAGCTCAATCAATAGTTTCCAGCCAGGTTGAGGACTCTATCGATGATTTTCTTGAGAATATGGGGGATCATGTTTCTGGAAATCTGGATATCGTACGACTCATGGAGGAAAAACTTAGTTCCTTGGATGACGAACGGATTGAGGAAATTGTTACCGAAGTGTCAAGAAAAGAGTTGAAGCATATAGAAAGACTAGGTGCCGTTCTAGGTTTTATCATTGGATGTTTACAGGTATTATTGCTATGGCTGACCGAGTAGACTCCAGATTGCCCTACTTTGCATTGGTTATCGGGATGATTGCGATTTCCACTTCTGCAATTCTGATAAGGTTGAGTAATAGCGATCCTTTAGTTATTGGTTCGTACCGCCAGTCATTTGCAACACTTCTTTTTGTTCCTTTTCTGTTTAAGGACAGAGGCGGTGAGCTTCTCTCCATTCCACGTTCCAAGATTATGGAAATGGCTGTTACAGGAATACTTCTGGGTGGTCACTTTGGATTCTTTATTTCCTCGGTCAAGGCCACTTCCATAGCTGCATCGGTCCTTCTTGGAACCTGTCATGTGGTATACGTTGCAATTATTGGCTGGGTGATACTTGGTGAACGTTTAAACCAGAGGGCGATTTACGGTACGATTGTAGCTTTGTTCGGGATAGTGGTCCTTTTCTGGGGAGATATAGTAGAGGACCCAGGTAACTTTAGAGGGAATATCCTAGCTTTTATCTCAGGAATCCTAGCAGGATTGTATTACCTTGGTGGGCGCAGGTTGCGAAAAGAAATCAGTTTGCCGATGTATGCTCTTGTCGTTTACTTCTTTAGCGCGTTGACCATGTGGTCCGTTGTCATTGTTCAGGATCTGGAGTATCAATCTTTACCAGTAGCGGAGATTCAATTGTTCATTCTTATGGCGTTAATCCCGACCTTACTGGGCCATACTATGCAGAATTGGGCCCTTGGCTATCTACCAGCATATGTGGTGTCCATAAGCCTTCTATCCGAGCCAGTAGGTTCAGGAATCCTAGGTTGGTTGATTTTCGCTGAACTACCTAGTCAGGGTGTCTTTATTGGAGGAATTATAGTACTTATTGGGGTCTATGTGGCTACATCTGCTGAAAAAGCGACTAGTTGATTAGGTCTGCTTTCAATTTCTCAAATTCAGCGGTGGAGAGTATCCCCCTCTTATTTAGTTCAGCGAGCTCCTTGAGTCTGCTATTTTTGAGTTTGGTACCAGATTCAGGTTCTTTGGGTTTTCTTAGAGGTGTTTTCTTCAATTTCATTTCCTTGTTTTCGATTGTGCTTTTCCGTTCTTTTCTTTCTGCTAATTCTTTCAATATCACAGCCGCCATCTCAAGTTCCTTACTACCCATCACTTTGTTCAGGGCATCTTCGGTTTCATTTTTTCTTTTCTTTCGAATAATCTTCTTGACAACCATGTAACCCATTACTGGAATTAAGCGTCTATACATAAATGTTAGAGTAGTTGTGTAAACGTTTTAACTACCCTACTTACTGGAGCAGTATGTCCGGAATAACTCTTCTTAGAGGGGAAGAGATGAAAATGCAATTGAAACCGCATTTCTTATCGTTTTTTCATTTATATATTATATTCTTTTTACTTCTTGTATGGGCCTATATCATACACGATTTTTTCAAATCAGATAAATTTGAGGAATTTCCAGGTTATGGTTTTATCAATGGTTTATGGTTTGTAAATGAGGTACTGGCTGGCGTGATAATATGGTCGTTGGCCTTATTTGTTGTTGGTTTCGTGGCCAGATATTTCTTTATGGATTCTGGAGGCCAGAGTATTTTTCGTCTGTACTCGGCCATGGCAATAATAGGTATCTTGGTTTTATCTTATCATCAATGGAAAGATTTGGGAGATACAGTAGAATTTGGCCGTTGGTTTATTCCATATGGCACTGCCGCAATTGGTCTGATAGGTCTATTTTCGGTCGATGCTTATCGTCGTTCTTTTACTTATTATCTTACGGATAATCGCATAGTTCTTCAGAGTAGCTTTCTGATGAATCGCAGTGAGCGCCAGGTGCGTTACAATCATATTGAAGACATAAAGATGGAGCAGGGTATAGTTGGGACCATGTGCGGCTATGGCACTGTTTTACCTTTGACAGGTTCTGGGATAGGTACAGGATCGGATGAATCTATGGTTATTGCTGGTTCAGGAGCTGAGGTGAAGGGACTGGGGAGTGTGGGATTGCTTGGCGGTTCACGTACTTCATCCAAACGAATTAGACATAATCCACATGATTGCTTGTATGGCGTACCTAAACCGTCCAAAGTTCGTGATTTGATAACAGAGAATATCCAATCCGATACTGGAGTTGAACACTTAAAGAATATTCAGGAACTTCTAAGCAAACAGGAAGAAAACGGAGACGAGTAATCGTCTTGTTATAATCTTTTCAAGCACTTCTGGTTTGAATCCCAGCTTCCTTGAACATTTCTAGGGAAAGGTCAAAGTCAGAAGCCCATCTTTCAGGTATTTCAATTTTTTCAGGGTACACTATCTGAGTTATTCCCGCTTGTATCAGGGATCTAGCACATCGGGTACATGGTGGCCAAGTAATGTATGCGGTACATCCCTTGAGCGATATTCCAATTCGCGCGGCATGCATTATTGCATTTTCCTCAGCGTGGCATATGAGAGGGTATTTCATTTCTCGATTATTCAATCTATCTTCACGGTCTTCAATTCCTCTAGGTAGTCCATTGAAGCCTGTACTCCTTATCTCACGATCAGGCCCTACAACAACACACCCTACCTGAGTCGAGGGGTCCTTACTCCACGACGCAATTTGTTTTGCAAGTTCTAAAAACCGAATATCCCATTTGCTCACCAACGTATATTTTGTAAAGGGTCCATATAGGTATCTATGAATTTCTTATGCCTTTACAAATCCGACACTCACATATTCTTTTTCTGGCCTGACAATGTTCTCTTCCGTAGAATATCATCTGTAAATGCAATCTGTTCCAGTCTTTTTTTTTGAAGCTAACTTTCAGATCTTTCTCCGTCGTTTGCACATTTTTGCCATTAGATAGCCCCCATCTGAAGGCTAGACGATGAATATGCGTATCAACTGGAAAGGCAGGGATATTGAAGGCCTGAGCCATTATCACAGATGCAGTCTTGTGACCAACTCCTGCCAGTTCTTCCAACTCCTCAAAACTGTCTGGAATCTCACCGCCATGCTTCTCTAACAATTGTTTACAGGTCTTTTTTATGTTCTTTGATTTAGTTGGAGCCAATCCAATTTCTCGGATTAAAATCCTTATTTCTTTCTCGCTCAATTTATCCATCTTTTCAGGAGTGTTTGCCTTTGCAAACAATTTTGGAGTTATCTGATTTACTTTTTTGTCTGTACTTTGTGCACTTAGCATAACGGCGACAAGAAAAGTGAAATTATTTTCGTGTTCCAGAGGAATCTCTGGCTCAGGATAGAGTTCATTCAAAACTGAAATTACAAATTTTGTTTTATCAGACGATTTCAAGACAGCCCCTTATTTCCCATTAAAATTGGCTTTTCTTTTTTCAATAAATGCAGTTATTCCTTCCTTTCCGTCTTCAGATTTAAAACATTCGATAAACATATCCTGTTCATATTCTAATCCCTTTTCTAATGACATCTCGGCCACTGCTTTCACGCATTTTTTAGCCCTCTCAATAGCATATGGAGATTTATTAGCTATAGTATTTGCGATTTCTAGAGTCTTTGTTTCCAATTCATCAGAATCAAATACGAAATTTACAATACCGTATCGGTGAGCTTCTTCAGCAGTTATCATTCTTCCGGTAAGTATCATTTCCATTGCCCGTCCTTCTCCAATCAATCGGGTTAATCTTTGAGTACCGCCCGCACCAGGAATAATTCCAATATTTATTTCCGGTTGTCCCAATTTAGATTTTTCGCAGGAAATTCGGAGGTCGCAGGCCATGGCTATTTCCAGTCCACCCCCTAGACAAAATCCATTAATCATAGCAATTACAGGTTTTGTCATTTCAGATATGACGTTGTTTACTTTCCAATCTTCATTCATTTCCTCTCTTGTCCGTAAGTCCATTTCTGCGAATTCTTTGATATCAGCTCCTGCAATGAATGCCTTACCAGGGGCACCAGTTAGGATTACAACAGAAACGTTTGAATCAGTTTCCATATCTTCGAAAGATTGGGCCATTTCACTGCGCGTTGCAGAGTTCATGCTATTCAGTTGTTCAGGACGATTCACAGTAATGATGCCAATCTTGCCCTTTTTCTCTACTAGGATGTTGGCCATGCTCTAGTCTATTTGGGGTCTTTTATTGAAGTTTTCTTCTAATCGTCGAAAACCCCGCAAGAGGGGCAACTTCTTTCATCAGTCAACTCAAACATTGCACCACATGCACCGCACAATAATTCGCCATCAACCTCAGTGAAATTGGAGGCTCCTTCTTCTACAACTTCACTAACCGCGGTGACGATATTCCTTGGGCTACTCATGCCGAAGAAGTAATATCCTCCGCCTAAAACACCAGCTGCTAAAAGTACCAGTAGCCCAGCACCCATATATCCGGTGATATCCTGACCCTCACCTTCTTCATCCTTGACAACAGGTTCTTCTTCAACCACAAGATCTATGAATCCTACTTCGGCCTCTGATTCGAAGCCCATGCGATCGACAGCCACCACCGAATAATAGTAAGTCGCTCCTAAACTCACTTTCACGTCACGATAGGAAAGATACAGTTCCTCAGAATCATCTTCATCAATTATTTCACCAGTCTCATTTTGATTCGTAGAACGATAGATTCGGTATCCAACAAGATCCTGGGACGGTGAAGACTTGAATGAGAGGATAACATCAACCGTTCCATTTTCGATTAGATTTTCCTTGGTTATTTCCAGATTGCGAATTTTCATGGGGGGATCTTGATCAACTATAATATCTTCGTAACTATCGTTTAGAAGGTGATTACCGGCTAAGTCATAGGCAACTATTTTGAAATAGTAATGATTCTGATTTGTTACATTCACCAATATAGGCAAATCGGCTATCAGGTAATCAGCCGAAGCGGGATGATAGAAATTCCATTCAACAACGAAAGGCTCATCTCCTTCTCTGGCGATAGAATAGTACAATGCAAATCTCACGGTATCTTCAATCTGTGTCAGATTAATCTCAATCTGTTCCGCATCAGTAAATTCGGGTAATTCAACCAGCCTAGTGCCCGGTGTATTTGTATCTACAGTTATATTACGGCTTATTTCAGAGATGCCACTGTTGCCAGCCACATCTGAAGTGATAACTCTAAATTCGTAGATTCCATCAACCATAGCATTGAACCCAGCCCACTTTGCCAACGTGTCTTCTTCAAAAGTTGTCCAATCTCCTCCATTGAACCGATATTGAGCATTGTAGCCAGTCACGACCTCTGGGGTGCCATTCTGAATGGAAACTGCCCATTCAAATTCAATGTAGTTTATGTTGGTTACATTACCATCCATTCTCAATTCGAGTACTGCATAAGGGGCAGTTAGGTCAACACGAGTTTCTGTATCATATCTGTCTTCCTTGTTCTCAATCAACCCTGCGTCATCTCCCCCTATTGACCGGAAACGATAACGATATCCATCGAAACCATACGTGAAAATCTCCGATTCCTGTTCAGATGAGAAATTTTCCCACACTGTCCATTCGCCCCATGTTTGGCCGTCGGTTCCGTTGTCCGTCATATATTCTATAATGAAATATTTGGTGTCATTACCTAGTATCTCATTGTCTTTGTACCAATCCTCAACATACCACTCAACAACAAATGAGGAACTATTGACCAAACTGGGAGTTTGAGCATAGGTTCCTGGTGGTAAAGTGTCCTGAATGACATACAATCTAGCTTTGACCACTGTCCACAAACTGATTTCATCAGTCGAGTTCATTGAAGTCACGGAAACATTGAATTCGCCAACTGAGAACTCAGTCACCGATGGATTCAGAACAATGGTGAGACCAATTGTCACTTCTTCATCAAACTCGGCGTGTATTATTGAGTCAAAATCTACGATTGAGAAGTTTACAGTATCATTCAGAGTTACATTAATCTCATATGAATCCCCTATATTGCCTCTGTTGTAGGCCCATATATCGAATTCATACGTCCAATTTGCATACCCACAACACCATTCTTCGCCCTCATCTAAATCCCATGCTTCATCTTCAGATACGGCCTTGTCATCTATCGGAGCCACCAATTCGAAAGCATATACAGGCAGTACCTCAAGTTTGAGGGCGATATACTCAGGTCGGAATCCCCAAGCAGAGGATTTAGGAGTTACACTTACCAGTTCTTCATCAAACCACTGTGTATTGCCAGTTTCTCTGACTACGGATGCCAAAACATTCTTTCCTTCCTTCAATAGACTTGAGTTGAATTTAATCTCTTCATTCCAATACTGGGCATAGTGACCACCCCCCCATCCCAAATCATCGAATATTTCTTCCCCGTTGAGATAGTATGTTCCATAGTTATTCGCAGCCATATTCAGGCTGAGAGTGTCATTTTCGTAATTACTCAGGTCCTCAATGTAAAAAATGTGTCTGAAATACGCATAATTGTCTCCTGCCCATTCAGTATTGTAGTCAATATTACCTAGGTCATCGTCTCCAAACGGAGCAGGGGCTAACGTCCAATTTGAATTAGGTTCAAAATCAATCTCGGTCCAGGTTGTGTTATCAGCCTCGTAGAGCCTGCTTCCTGTTGAATTCACCCATTTCCATTCTGTTTCATTGTCGCGTCCGCTTTGAACGATCATATCAGCGATTTCGCCATGGTATTGTGAACGCGCAGTCAGTGTTAATTCGTAAACTCCCGAAAAGGTTCCGTTATCAGGTGTTATTTCAAGCTTAACTGTGCCAGTTTCACCTGGAGCGAGATTAATGATGTTTGGGACGAATTCTACATCCCAGTCATCAGCCACAGGTACCCCAAATAATTGGAAAGTGTAATTATCGTCCACGTTACCTTCGTTGGATATGGTTATATTGTAAGTTAGGAGTTCACTGGTGTTGCCTACAAGATAATCGTCATCCACTGAAAAGTTGTAGGCGTAATATCCTACATGTATGAATCTTGTTAGGCTTTCATTCAGAACCTTTGCCGTTACGTTGATTTCACCTAGTTTATCAGGTGTCCATTCAACTATCCACTCAAAAGTTTTATTGGTTTCTATTTCAATGGTCTGACTCGCAAATTCCATCCCTTCTATTTCCAGAGTCACGTTCAGATCGGTCACATTGCTTTCTTCATTGTTGAAGAAATCAATTCCAAGTACCAGATCATCGCCAAGAACAATGGGATTTTCTTTCCAAGACTGCACATTAATCACAAGTTCGACGTCTATCCATTGGGCAGGACTTTCTTGGTAACAGCAATGATCGTAAGCTAGTATGGCGAGTAAGTTTTCACCATCGACCAACCAATCCGGATTGGGTCCAGATTCACTACTTCCGTCATAAGTTAGAAAGTTGTCTCCGTTTGTCTTCCAGTATTCTGGGTCGTTTTCATAGCAGTCATCATGATAATTGTAATAATAGCAGTTTCGAATGAGTTGCCCATTAAGATAAGCGACATAGTAGTTATTGTGGACTACTTTTAACGTCGCGCTGAGTATCTCATCTTTTTTATCGTAATTAAAATAATGCCGGATTACGATATTATCATTTAAAACACCAGGATCAGTCCCATCTCCAGATTGCCATATTGTCCCGGGACTGACTCCATCAAGATCATCATTACCGAATGGTGCAGCGCTTGAATTCCAACTGGAGTCATCAAAGGATACATTATACCAATTCTCGGGTAGGCAGTACTGTACGTCACAGTCATCATCATCACCATCATTTCGGTATTGATCGTCATCGTCATCGTAGACATGGTAATTGTATATTGTGCCATAATCCTTCCCATTACCAACAAGAATAACAGTTTCACCATTTTCAAGATCATTGGTATATTTAATAGCAGATATGTCTATTTCGGGGTCTTCAGCTTTCACCCCACCAAGACAAATCAGGGATATGATGAAAATTGGCAAAAGCATTGAGAATCTGCCTAATAACACAATGCGACAGTAGTCCTTTGTATAATTAGTTTTTCACCAACTAGTAATTACCGGAATCAGGTTCCTAAGGTTCTTTTCTTTTAGATGATAATCAGCTTCATCAATTACTCTTTGATCATTCGTATTAACGGCAATCCCCAATCCAGCCCTTTCAAAGAGCGGGATATCAACAACGGTATCTCCGACTGCTGCGACTTCATCTTTTGAGACCTTCAATCTTTCTAGCAAAGCATCCATGATAGGTCCTTTAGCATGCCCACTTGATTCAATAATTACTTGTAGATTGCCATTTTCATCATCTATTAAGTGATTAGCAATCGCTTCCTTCATATTCCATTTTTCTGCCCATTTAACAGCTAGATATTTAATTCCACCAGACAAAATTACCGTTTGAATTCCTTTCTGGTGTAAAGACTGAATTAGATTTTCAGCACCATTTATAGGTTCGATTTCATCTAATATCGAATTGATATATGCTTCATTGATGTGGGCATCACTGCTCTGTTCCCACAACCGGATGTCAGATTCAGCAAATTCTTGATCATTTATTTTGTGTTCCATATACATCTGTAGCATTTCCTTATTGTCTATTCCAAAATGTTGATGTATATAATTCCAACAGGAACGTGCTTGCAGCAGCGTTCCATCCATATCAAAAACAACCAGTTTTATTTTTGTCATTTAACCAAAAGAAGAGCTGAACCTATCTGTGGGACCAGTTTCCCTTTCTAACATCATTTTCATCTGCTCTTTTGACATTGAATGTGCTTTCTGGGCCATTTCATAGGCTTCCTTACTATCATCCTCATGCATCTCTATCTGGAAGCTTAATCCTGAGAACATAGTAGAGTCTTTGCCTTTTCTGGTAAATATAGATAATAGATTTACTTCTGGATTGGATTGAAATTCAACGTTCTCAAATACTTGTGTTTCACCTTCAGTGGGCATGAACACGGTTATCTTCTTCGCTCTGAACATACGGAACCCTAATCCCCCCTCTTCAAAAGAGTTCTATTGCTTTATGATATCTAATTCCTTTTGCATCCTCTTTCGACAATCAAAGTCTTCATCTAAGTGGTGCCAATGTTCAACAGTTCCTTCTCCTAGTCTGTAAGATAGAAAAACAGTCTCAATCCCTCTTAGAGAATTAAAATTCACAATTCCTAGACTGGGATCGTCAATTTCTATACCTAACAGCCCTAATTCCACATTTAAGTTGTTTATGTGGTTAATGTTTTCTTCAAGTTCAATTTGGAGCTCCTCCCATCCCGGCCTTAACGCAGCCCTATAATCGTCTCTAACCTCCTCCATTATTTCCTCAAGTTGTTCTTCTAACATTTCCTGTTTTACAGAATGCTCAGAGAGTCTGTTCAATATAGGGGAGATAGTGGTCAGGAGGCCATTCGCCTCTTCCACAGTGAAAAGCCTTGTGGCATTTCGTACCATGGATTTGTCTAACTAGAAGTGGGCAAATAAATAGAACGGTACCTTAACACGAAACGCTCATAATCACCTTTCGTAGTGATGTCCAATATTTATCCATGGCTGAATCATACACCCATCCAGACACATTTGTCCGCCGGCACATTGGACCTGCACCAGCAGACATCCAGTCAATGCTAAAAGAATTAGGTCATAGTAACCTGTCTGACTTCTCAAGTTCGATAGTACCAGATTCAATTCTTCATACAGAAACGATGAAAATTACAGAACCTTTGTCCGAATCAGAAGTTCTTTCAAAGTTAAAATCATTAGCTTCTAAAAATAAGATTTTCAAGAATTATCTAGGCCATGGATATTATGGAACCATTACTCCTGGAGTCATCAAACGGAATATTCTGGAAAATCCCGGTTGGTATACTCAATATACACCTTATCAGTCAGAGTTAGCTCAAGGCAGACTGGAAGCCCTTCTCAATTTTCAGACCATGATTTGTGATTTGACAGGAATGGAGATTGCTAATTCATCTCTTCTCGATGAGGCAACAGCTGCGGCCGAGGCTATGAGTATGGCTTGCAATCTGGCACGAGGGAAAAAGCATGTTTTTCTCGTATCTGATGACGTTAATCCTCAAACAATTAATGTGATTAAAACTAGAGCTGAACCACTAAACCTGAAAGTAATCATAGACAACCCCTCTAATTTCAGATTTGACGAAACCGTTTTCGGGGTTTTAATTCAGTATCCCTCTGCTGAAGGAGTAGTAAGCGTAAATTCAGAGATGATGGAGAAAGCGCAGTCCTCAGAATCGTTGGTTGTCGTAGCTACGGACCTCCTTTCTCTGTGTTTAATCAAGCCGCCTGGTGAATGGGATGCAGACATAGTAATAGGCAATTCCCAAAGATTTGGAGTTCCAATGGGTTTTGGAGGGCCACATGCAGCTTTTATAGCCACCAAAGAAAAATTCAAACGGTGCCTACCTGGACGCCTTGTAGGCGTCTCACAGGATGTTCATGGAAACCAGGCCTTGAGATTGGCTCTGCAGACTAGGGAACAACACATTCGAAGAGATCGTGCGACCAGTAATATTTGTACATCTCAAGTTCTATTAGCCATAATGGCTTCTATGTATGCAGTTTACCATGGGCCCAATAAGCTCAAGCAGATAGCTGAAAGAGTAAATTATCTGACTTCGGTTCTCCATTCCAGTCTTGTATCGGGAGGTTACAAAGTCAATTCCAAATCATTCTTTGATACAATCAAAGTGATAAAAAAGGATAAAAAGGTTATCGAAAAAGCTCTCGAAAAGAAGTTTAATTTCTGGGATTATGAAGATTCCATAGGCATTTCGATAGATGAAACAGTGACTAACTCAGATATAAGGAACTTAATTGATTTCTTTGGGGTAGAATGGGTAGAACCTGTGGGTAGCAGTACTCCCTCTTCCCTTGTTAGAAGATCAAATTACCTTACACATCCTGTTTTCAATACTTATCACTCTGAAACAGAAATGTTGCGGTACATTCACAGACTCGAATCCAA
>CAUYZR010000018.1:0-20606 GCA_963577905.1 Candidatus Thalassarchaeaceae archaeon | reverse complement strand
GTACAAGGCAATTCCTTTTGCGTCGGCAGCAGCTTTGGCACAAGCTATTGAGAGTACTACGCTGATGTTCCCTCCAACTTTACTAAAATTATCAGTTCCATCTATTTCTCGGAGGGTCTTGTCAAAGTTTTCTTGGTCTTCTGTCGGAAGTCCTATCAGTTGTGGCATTACCTTTTCTTCCGCGATTTTCATTCCTTTGGATACGCTACCACTAGGCCAGGCCACAGCTTCATGGGTTCCTGTCGATGCTCCTGCCGGGGCTGCAGCTCTACCAAACCCGTTTTTGGTCTTAATTTCAGCCTCGACAGTAGGATTGCCCCTAGAATCTATAATTCTACGTAAAGCAATGTCCTGAATCTTCACTTTTTCTCTCTATTAACGATATCTATAGGAATAACTCCGTCATCGTATTCCATTTGTGCGATTATAACAGGATCTATAATCTCCTTAGGAACCTTAATCTGGACTGGGGCACCCATTGAAATCTGAAGTGCTCTAGCACCAATAACGCGGGCCTTCTCAAATCTCGAATGTTCTCTCAAATTTACACCAGCTTCCCAGATAATAATGGGAGGTCCTCGCTAATGGCACAACTATAAAAAGTTTCCTAACTATTTTGATTGTAAAAAAACACAACCAGTCAAGGATATCATATTTCAGAAACTTTTTAAATACATCCTACAATGTGACTAGTTACCTTGTGTCTCTGATTAAGGGGATATAGGAAGTAAAAAAGGTGAAACGATGGAACAAAATGTACGAAATCTGGGTGTTTTTGTAGCTACTTTGGCTATGATAGCATCTGTTTTGATAGTGCCAAGTGTTAGCGCAGACGGCCATGATCTCGAGATCTCAGGATTAGCGGACGACGGTATAACGTCTTACGCTTCGCAACACGGTACCGCTGAATTTCTAATAGCTATTAGCAGTATGACAGACTCAGCACACACTAATGTCGCAATAGGCGCATCTGTTTATTGGGGTAAGGACGTAGAAGGAAACAATATAACAACTGAAGCTACAGTTACAGATGGTAGTAATGGCTGTACTGACGAAAATGATGATGTAGATACAGATTTTGGAGAAGGTGGAACGATTGAGGCATGTGTATCTGCAAGTCCAGCGGAAGCTGGCGCAGATATCGGTGATTCGGGAGAGCTGACGGTTACTGCCACATCTGACGAGGATTCCATAGGTAGTGCAATGGCCTTCACAATTTCGGTTACCAATTGGTTCGCTAATTCAGCCGATGGCGTAAAGGCATTTGTTGAAGGTGATGATGATGATGAAACTTGTGAACAGAATGATAGCTGTAACGTTTACACTATTACTGTGACTAACATTAAAGTTGATGAGAACGGAGATGGCGTAGCAATTGAGGACGATATTGCTATTTCACTAACCACAATCGGCTCAGGCTGGAATATTGATAGTACTGATACAGCTTGGGATAAGATAGAGCGAACAGCTACTATCTCCTATATGGCAGCTGACGGGTCGTATGATCTTGTGCTGGATATCCAGTTGGTTGGAGAAATTATCCCTGCATCCTCTTACGTTGGTAATTCATTCGTAGTTTTCACCGTGCAGGATGGGACAGTCTTTTCCCTCGTTTCTCTTGAAGCCATTGTCGCTGATAATTTCAGTGTTAACGTCACAGGTTCAGGTAATTACGATTCAGACAGCGGTTGTTCAGACGCCGAGGATGCAACGGGTTGGACACCTACTGTAAAGAATTTTGGAAACACGATGGACAGTTTTGCAATAACTTTTGACACTGCTGATGCAGTTGGAGCAGGTTGGACCGTCGATGGTGCTACCAGTGACAACACAGGAATGTTGAATCCTAAATTTGAACATGATGAGGGAACTGGGACGGGGATGTTCACTATGAATGTCGGTCTACACATTCCAGCAGGCTTACCAGCAGGTACGATGCATAGTTTCACAATGACTGTAACTTCTGAGACTGATTCGTCAGTTACACAGACTCAGTTATTCAGTGCGACTGTAACTCAGTGTTACGGCTTGACTATGATCGTAGATAAAGCGTCAGATAGCGCCAATCCCGGTAATTCAGCTGATTTCACGATATCTGTAACAAATGGAGGTAACGGGGACGATACAGTTTCCCTTGCAACAATGGGTGCCTCAGAATGGTCACCAACTCTGGTTGAATCGAATTTAACAATTGCAAGCGGAGCAACGTCAACAACGCTACTCAGCATAACTGTTCCATCAGATGCTAGCGCCAACGCAGCCAGTGGCAGTGTGATGGCACACGCTTATTCCGAGGGTTGTGGAGATGACACTACAGATTGTGACTATGCGTATGATATCAGCGTCTCTGTGACGGCTAACCAGGTCTATTCCATATCAGCAGGTTATTATTCGAATGAGACTGATGTGGTAAAGAACAACGCATCTGTTCAGGAGACTATGACGGTTCAGATGAAATTCACAGTTACTAACGATGGAAATGGAAACGATGAGATTACACTTTCGTTGGCCAATGCTCCGGCATGGGTAACTCTTGGACAAACTGACGCTTTGGCAGGCCCAGACCAGACAATGACCTTGACGGTTGATGTCGGTCCAGCAGGTGCTGTTGGAGATTATACATTCCAGGTAACAGCTACTTCAGCAGATGGTACGACCTCCTCTACTACAGAAGATCTCACAGTAACAGTTACGGAGAAGGTTGATGATACTGGCGGTCCAACAACTGAAGAAGTAGACGAAGACGATAGCCCTGGTTTTGGTATTATCTCAGCTATAGCTGCACTAGGGGCGGTTCTTCTAATCAGACGCAGGTTGTGAGGAGTATCAATGATAAGCAATAGACGACAGGCCCTGCCGTTCTTTGTAGTGCTGCTGATGGTCGTGTCAGTCTTTGCTTTCACACCAGCAAGTGCAGCAAGCTCCCTTATGGCTACTCTGGATGCAGATCATGGACCATATTCATTTGCCTCGGTAAACGGTTCGGCAGAGTACACAGTAACGATTACTAATGACGGAGATGTCGACTTTGAGGAGGTTGAAATCACAGCCACTTTCATGGATGAGACTTGGGATTCTAAGAATGTGACTTTCTCAGCATCTGGCAACCAAGATAATACAAGCCTTCTTTTGGGCCCATTAGCATCGAGTGCAGTAATTCAGGTTCAAGTTTCAGTTACTGTTGGGGATGGTGCCAAGGTAGATTTTGCCGAAGTGCCTATGGAGATTAATATTGATGCTCATGATGATGGCGGTGAGGGCGCCTCGTTGAGCGTAGAGGCGATAGTTTGTGTAACGAATTGGATTGCTTATGAATCCAACTTTCCAAACCAACCGACAATTCAGATATACAACATTGGTGATGAACATACTTATCAGATTGTAGTAGAAAATATTGCAGTCACCAAGAACCTTGATAATACAACAGCACCAATGCCTATTCGTGACCATATAATTGTTCAGTATACCGGAATCACAGGATGGTTAGTTACAAGTGATGATGTTGGCTGGCATCCATTCTATGGAGGTACTTTGGAGGGCATGGATGCGTCAGCTTCACACACTTGGAATGTAAATATTAACCTAACAGGTGTTGTAAAGGCAGGGGATCACACACTAGATTTTCAGGCTACAGGTACGGACCCTGATGATCCAATGGGCGGAATGCCCTACATCCAGCCGTATGGTATGACTGCAATACCCGTTTCAGCTGCTGAGTGGTATGGTGTAGGTGTTTCGGGTGCAGGTAGCCGTAATGTAGATTTGAGTGAAGGTTCAGCTATATCTACCTGGAATGTGGCAGTTAACAATCTTGGTAATACTAAGGACACTTTCAGTATCACTTGGGATAATTCGGGGGTTCCAGCAGGCTGGACTCTAAGTAGCACACCGGATACTTCTGGCGAGATAGATTGGCAAACCTCATCCACTTTTGATATGTCTTTGGTGGTCCCTGCGGATGCATTGGCAGGTACCTCAGCTTCGTTCTCGATGACGGCAACCTCTTTGAATTCAGCTGACGAAACAGCGTCACAATCGTTTGTGGCCACAGTCGATCAGTATTATGGAGTTTCATTGAGCGTAGATTCAGATTCTAAATCCAAGGCACCCGGTGGAGTGGTGGATTTCATTTTTAATGTTACCAATACCGGTAACGGAGAAGATACTTTTGGAATTATGGTAGAAGGTCCAGCAGTTTGGACGCCTACCGCAAGTCAATCGAATATAACGGTCTCTGCAGTAAGTAGTGGCCAGTTCACAGTTTCAGTCACCATTCCTGAGGACAGGGATGCTGGAGCTGAAAGTGGAGAGATTATCGTAACAGTTTCCTCATCTGATGGAGAAAGTACGGCCAATCACAGTATATCCGTTTCCACGTCTCAGATATATGATATAGCCATGGGCCACGTGTCCGGTTCCGATGGAACTGTAACAGTGACTCAGGAAACCCAGTTACAGCTAAGTTTGAATGTAATCAATAATGGAAATGGTGTTGACACTGTAACTTTCGCAATGGAGAATCAGCCTCCTTGGGCAGCTCTCGGTTCGGACTCGATTCAAATAGGTCGAGGACAGACACTTGCAATCGTTATTAACTTGTCACCAGATACAGCAGCCCTTTCTGGACGCGACTATATCTTTCAGATTGTTGCAATATCTGCCGATGGTTCGGAGACTACAAGTCCGGATCTGACAGCTCAGATAGAGATTAAGGAGACTGAGGGTGAAGCGGTCGAGACTGAGGAACTGGATGAAGATGATGAAGGCGGTCTTCCCGGTTTCAGTATGTTTGTTTCACTGTTAGCCCTGACGGTTGTAGTATTATCGCGCCGGAAAGATTAGTCTAAGGCTAGTCTTTATTCCGTCACTTTAAGTCATTGCCATTACCCATGGCAGATATTCTGGATGACTGGTTAGCCGAGGATTTCGGAGATGGCGATGTCACAAGTCAATCTGTAGTCGACAATTCACCTTGTAGGGCAGAGGTTACGGGTGGTCCAGGTATAATCTCAGGTCTGGAGATTTGTGATACATTACTGTCAAAAGTCAATGTTAAGGGTGATACAAGCTTCTCCGACGGTGACAGAATCAAATCGGATGTTTCCATCCTTTCTTTATCTGGAAAAGCACATGATATTCTCAGGGTAGAAAGACTTCTGTTGAATATCCTTTGCCATCTGAGCGGCATCTCTACCTTTACTGCTAAGATTGTGGAGTTAGCTAAGTCAGTCAATCCCAAAGTTGAAATCCTAGCCACTAGGAAAACAGTACCTGGTCTTCGTGAACTTGAGAAGCAAGCCGTTGTCCATGGCGGTGGTCAGACACATAGAATGAGACTGGATGACGCGGTTCTGATCAAGGATAATCATTTGCAATTATGTAAGGAAATAACCAAGGCCATAGAGCGTTCCAGAATGAAACATCCAGACCTTATGATAGAAGTAGAGGCCGACAACAATGAACAGGCCCTTGAAGCCGCTAAATCTGGGGCAGACAGGGTCATGCTAGATAATTTTACACCCGAGGCTATTGAGAAAACGGTATTGAATTTGCGAAAGATCTCAGATATTGAGATTGAAGCATCTGGTGGAATCACTATAGACAATATCAAAGCCTATGCTCCTTTTGCCGACTTTATAAGTTTAGGTAGCCTGACAATGGCAGCACCTCCCATTGATTTTTCACTACATGTTAATTGAAATTAGAGTTCTCTGCTTTGATCAGGACGATCCAAAAAAATGTACAGCAAAACGGATGGAAAGATTCGGTCTTTCTCGAAATTATAGTTCATTGAGAATGTTGCCGTTGCAAGGGATTGTTCTTGACCCTTTTTCAGAGAGAGTATTATCACACAGTGATTCAATATTGGCTGAAGTTGGCGGTATTGTTGGTGTTGATTGTTCTTGGAATATGGCTGAGGCTACGTTTTCCAAATTGAAATTAATGGGTTTAGAACCAAGGAAATTACCAGGCGTGATTCCAGCCAACCCTGTTAATTCTGGAAAGATTGGAAAATTGACGACTGCTGAAGCCATAGCAAGCGCGTTGATGTTTTGTCATCAGAAAGAGCAGGCCGTCGAGATAATGTCCATTTTCAAGTGGGGACCTGCCTTTTTAGAAATGAATTCCTCAATCTGGAAATAATAAATGGTATAAACCAACTCATACTGGTCTAGGTCTCATGTCTACTTTAACATCAGTTGAATCTGAACCGAAGTTCGTTTTTGAAGGTATCAATCACCGCCTTTTTATCGAGGGCCGTGGATTCGATTTCAGGAAATTAAGTATTGATTCTTCAGGTAGTGCGATTTTGAAATTAGATGATTTGGAAGACCAATTGTACAGCCTTCTAGATTTTGAAGAACCTAGAGTAATTTATGTGGTCTCTAGAACTGGTTCTGAAGACTTGATTTTGCAAGGCTGTAGAATCAAGTCAATTATTGGAAATGAATGTAGACTTTCATACTCCAAATATCAAGCAGGTTGATGAGTGGCTTAATTTAGACTGTTCAATGTAGTTCAGTGTGGAAGTAGTTGATGTGGCTGTTATAGGTGGAGGCCCAGCTGGCGCTTCTGCAGCTAGAGAAGCTGCGCAGCGAGGTCTTTCGGTTATTTTGTTTGACCACGCCCATCCTAGACGTAAAGCCTGTGGTGGGGGTCTCCCGGTAAAGGGCATAGAGTGGATGGATGCCCCAGAAAGCTCAATAGAATGTGAGATGACCACCATTTCGTTCACATTCAAGAGCACCAAGCTAAAGATTCCAGTCAATAAAGGAAAAATGGTTCGCAGAGACGATTGGGACTTTTATCTGTATAATAGGGCTAAAGAAGCTGGAGCTGGCCATATAGTTGAGAGGGTCACTTCACTTGAATTAGAGAAAGGATTCTGGAAAATTAATGGAAAGTATACTGCCAAGTATGTGATTGGTGCAGATGGAGTTAATGGTTTCACTCGTCGTCACCTCATGAATCGAATTCCTAGGGAACACCTTTTTGCAGCTGGTGGCTATTATTTAGGAATAAAACCAACGGAGAATGATGTTGAATTCATACTCGGGGCGCTTCCTGGTGAAGAAGGATACTTGTGGGTCTTTCCCAAAAGCGATCATTACAACATAGGATATTGTTTCAATGCAGGTACACCTGGAATGAAGAAAGCCTTGCATAAACTGATGGAAGAGAGGTGGCCAGGTGAATTTGTAGATAGAAAGTGGAAATTGTCTGAAACTGGGGAAACCGTTGATTGCAAACAGTTTGGTTCTGCGATTCCATCTTATAATGATTCAGAACTATTTGATGAACCCGTATCTGGCGAAAACTGGGTTCTTTGTGGCGATGCTGCAGGACATGTTAATCCTATTCATGGAGAGGGGCTTAACCATGCCGTATTGGGTGGACGTCTGGCAGCTAAGGCTATATCTAAGGGAGACCCAACATTATTTGAGAAATATTGGCGATCCCATTACAGTCACGACATGTACCGTGCAGCAAAAACTAAGCACAGGATATATGGTTCAAAATTCATGAGAATTGGATTTGCATTAGGTAAAACACCAGCCATGTTTGGAATGTTAGCCAGCCTTACTAGGGGAGAGTATGAGGGAAAAGCCACAAGAAGTTTTTGGTTCAAACTTCCTCTTGCTATTCTTCAGGCTACTTTTGGAATGAAACACAAGGAACTAAAGGGCTTAAGTTAGATATCTTCTTGGATTAGCTTTATTAAACCCGTTGGGTCGGACGGTTTCCTGAGGATAACTATATCATGAAGGTACCCCGAAGAATCAAGATGTACAGTCCATACGCAAAAAAGCACACAGTTCATGAGGTTGAGATTGTAAAGAAGAAGCGAGCCTCAGAATTGGCTCGCGGTCAGAGACTTTTTAGGAGAGTTACATCAGGTTATGGGGGTTTTCCAAGACCTAAGCCTGAAGGCCGTGAAAAACCTACCAAAAGAGTATACGTGCGGTATCGCTGTACTGAGACAGGAAAGGCCCATCATCGAAAGAATATCAGGGCCAAGAAATTCGAATTAACGGAGTAGACATGGCAAGTTCAGATAGTAAATTTTTGAAGGTAAAAAGCCCAGATAGTGATTATACTGTAGTTATTTTTGATAAATGCTCCACAGTCGTTAAGGACCCTGCTACAGGTTCTACAATCGCCCTACCAACTGGCGGTAAAGCCAAGATTATGGGAGAGATTATAGAGGAGCTTGAGTGAGTCCTTCGGATGTTCCTGAAGAAGGTGAATACATAATTGGGCGTGTTGTTGAAGTAAAAGATTTTGGTGCCAACATAGCTCTCCTTGAATTTCCTGAACACCGAGCTTTCGTGCACATATCCGAAGTTGCCTCAGGGTGGGTCAAATATATCCGGGATTTTATTCGTGAAGGCCAGATGATCGTGGCTAGGGTCACTAAAGTAAAGAAAGGTAGCACCATAGTGGACGCATCGGTACGCCAAGTCTCAGGACATAGAAAACAGGAAAGAATCCGTGCCTGGAAGAATGAGCAAAAAGCATCGAAACTTCTGGAATTGGTTTCTGAGAAATCCAAGATTAAAATTGCAGATATTGAAAGGGAGTTACAGGATAGTATGCGCGATACTTATGGTAGTTTGTATCTAGCTTTTGAGGCTGCAGTGATGGACGCAGCTTCTTTCAAGAAGGAATGGAAGGGCAAATGGCTCTCTGATTTTATTGAAGTCGCAATAGATAACGTAACTCCACCCTATGTTTCGATTGGGGGCATGTTGAATCTGGTCTCATATGATGTAAAAGGTGTCGAAAAGATAAGAAAGGCCCTGATGAAACCAAGGGCAGGTAATGATGACACTACTTTGAAGATAACCTCGAATGGTTCACCTTCATATCGGGTTTCTATAAAAGCTCCTAATTACAAACAAGCTGAAGATGAACTTAAAAAAGCAGTTGACCTAGTTTTGGCTACACTTAAGTCCGAAGGTGGAATCGGTTCTTTTGAGAGATCATGATGCGTACTTTAATTTTTCAATGTGGTTCATGCGTGGTGTACACGATGTTTAGACATTGTCCTCAATGTTCTAAAAACACTTCTAATCCACTACCCCCTCGATTTTCTCCACAGGATAAATATGGAAAGTACCGTCGAATGCTGGGGGAGAAGTAATGGGCTTTACAGAAATAGTTAAAACAGAAGAAGTCCAGTTGAAGAATGCAATCCTCCTAGAAGGTCTTCCAGGTGTAGGCAATGTTGGGAAACTGGCAGCTACACATCTTATTGAGGAATTAAATGCTAAAAAGTGTATAGAGATATATTCTTCATATTTTCCGCCTCAGGTATTGATTGATGATGACGGGATTGTAAAGCTAGTTAACAATGAATTGTATTATCACAATGGGAAAGGCAAGACAAGAGACCTACTTTTCCTAGTCGGTGAGTACCAAGGCATGGATTCCACAGGTCAATATGATTTATGCACTAAACTCATCGAATTAGTAAAACAGATGGGAGTTACTACAATTTACACATTAGGTGGGTATGGCCTTGGTAAACTAGTTCCAAATCCTCGAGTTCTTGGTGCAGCAACTTCCGATGAGATTGTAAAGTTGTTCAAAGGTGCTGGGGTGGAGTTTATTGATGGTGAACCAGGGGCCGGAATTGTTGGTGCCTCTGGTCTACTTCTCGGTTTGGGCAAGCTTCAGGGCATTCATGGTGGTTGTTTGATGGGTGAAACCAGTGGTTACATGGTTGACCCTAAATCAGCTAGTGCGGTTTTAAAATCCCTCCAAAAGTTGTTGAACATAAAAATCAACCTGTCGGAACTTGAAGAACGAGCTAAGCAGGTTGATTCAATAACCAGTCAGCTTAAGGAAATGGATACCGGCGAATCAGAAGACCGACCCGATGTTAACTATATAGGGTAATCAAATTGAATTCTTATTCTCTATATAGGCCCGACTCTGTAGATTGAATAACACCAGCCCGTCTTTGGCATCGACGCCTGCTAATTCCTGATGTTCATATCCTAAATTCTCAGAACCGCCTCTCCGATCAAGGAAATAGGCATAACTGCCTGCGGCATCAACGTCAATATTATCTGAATAATCATTGGGATTTAGGTTTCCTTGACTTAGGTCTGATACAATGTTAATTAAGTTCAGGCTTCCGAAGTTTACAATAGAGGTTGGAGAAGCCAGACTCTGCTTGGAAACCAGATTCTGTCCCAATAGAAGAGTTACCTGTGAATAGTCAACATTTTTGCTCTGATCATTGACCGACCAGTCAGAAACCTCATCAAAGTCAGTCATAACTTCCTCTGCTGAGCACACAGTCAGGGGTTTGAGAATATCATCCATTGTCATTATAGGATTGTTAATAGAATTCACATTTCCAGATATATCGGTTCGATTGTAAGTCATAATCCAACCATCGATGTTTTCAGCCTGTTCATTGCTGTGAGCCATCGTAAAGTTCCATTTCCCTTCATTTTTGGCGGTGTAATTCGCTTCCACGATGAATGCAGGCCTATTCTTTGCGTTTTGATCCCTCAGGTAACTGTCAAACTCTGAGATATCTTCCTTACCTTTCTGAATTCCGGTTTGCAATGTGAAACTTGAGTCTATTCCACATTCATATCCCAAACTTCCATTCCCAATTGCCGGCGCTCCATCTGTCCAGTTCTCGAATTCACCTGTTTTCTGAGTTGTGTCAGTCTCGTATGCAGTTGTTGGAACATCGGTGTAGCCTTCATTGATATGTTTTGTTATTCCCTTATATTCCATGCTTATAGAATATAATTTCCCACCGGGAGAACTAGCATCAGAGTATAGGCTCATCTCGAATTTTAGAGGGAGGCTGCTTATTTCTGACATATAAAAATGAAACGAATATTGATACTGATACTCATATCCTAGAATCGAGTCTGAAATATATGAGGTTTCTATTTCGAGTAAAGCAGTCTGTTCCCCGTTTATTTTCCCACCATTTTCCACTTTCCAGTTTAATTCTATTCCACCTTCATTAATTGTTCCGGTATCTCCTTCACTAAGTGTTTTACCGATATACGCGTTTCCATGGGGTAACAATCCGGCATTACTGTCACGCGGGACCCAGTCAGTTGCACTTTGCCAATACCATCTCTCTCCGGTAAATGTATCTGAGTAAGAGGCGTTCGATTCAATTTCGGATCTGATTATTTCCAAGGAGGTAGTATCAATAAATTGGTGTTGGAAACTCACTATTTGGCCATTTTTGAGTTCGGCCGGATTCTCTCCTTCTTCAGTAATCGTACCATCTATCTTATCCAGTCTCTGTTCCAAATATTTCTTGAATACGCTACGCATATTGCCATAACCATCCATAGCTTGCGTACTAGGTGCTTTGATACCCGCCTCTAGTTCACCTGTGAATGAGATGTCGAGATTATTTATAACTACCTCATTATCAATAAATCCTATAGGTAGAGGAACATCAACCGTACTCTCAAAATTAATTGCACCTTCTATACTGTAGACAGCCATTTCCTCATATTTCTCATAGGGAACAGTTATCTCAATTTTTTGCTCATTTAATAACAAGACTAGTAATCCAGTCAAGAGGAGAATAGTAACTATGCCAACAAGCCCTACAGTTCTAATGCTGACGCCATCTTCTTTCTCGAGTAGGGGCAACCAATTATCTTCTTCTAGTTTCAAGGCTTTTTCGATAGCTTCATCATTGTTGTCAGTATCTGGTGAAGGGGATGACAGATCTAGCGTGTCGTCATCCTCGGTTTCTTCACCATCTACGTCTTTGGCAGATTTGCCAGTTTTCCAGAGCTCTTTATCTGCGCTCACGATTCTTACGAATAGTTATTCTATTTTAGAGTAGTGCTAAGCTTAGGGTTCCAAGACTAGGACTTTATTATTGCCACGAGGAAGGCTATAATTCCGAGCACTCCGCCCAGCATTCCCCCAACGAATGCTAACAATGAATTGTGTAGTTCCACAGCACTACCAGTAGTAGTGAGATAATATCCAAGTCCTAAACCTAATATTAAGAAAAGAAAACCAACATTTCTTGTTTTGCTACTGCCATAATATGCTATCAAAAGACCCATACCTAGCATGGAAAGCATGGCTCCAGTAATTCCCATAATTATTGCAATATCAGCGTATTCAGCTTCCATTATTCTTCCTCCTCCTTTGCCTCTTCTTTGCCTGCAGGCTCATCACCGGCAGCCTCATTTAATTCCTCTTCAAGTTTTTTCAGTTCTTCATCAAGGTCCAAGTCTTCTAGGTCCTCCAGATCTAAATCTTCCAGATCATCAATGGTATCGACCTTCATCAGGACAAAGAGAATAATAAACATACCAACCATCATTCCAGCTAGCGCCGCTATTCCTGAAACTAGAGCCTGTTTGAATTCTTTCTCATGAAATTGATCAGCTACTCCCAGGCCAGTATCAAAAGTCAAAGCGTAAACAATTACAAGTGTAGCCACGCCAGAGAATAGAAGGGCAAATCCAATCTTCTGTGATTTGCCAGCACCAAAGTAGGATGTGAACAGACCGGTTGCAAGAAGAGCTACACCAATTCCAACCATAAGCATTGAAACAAAAAAGTCCATAACTGCCCAATCATCAAAATTCATTGATAGATTCATATAAATCACTGCATAGTGTACAACTACCAATATAAATTTATCTATTGAATACTATAATTTGCCGAAATTTCTTATTTATCATTTTCTCGTCGATAGCTCGGTTAAGTATATATACCATCTACTTCCATGTAATCAATAGTGAAACAATGGCTGAAGTCGTAGCTAATACAGGAGTAAGCAAGGATGCCGGGTATCTATACTACCTAGGCAAGGATGGTAACGTATGGCGTACCAAGATGGCACGTGGCGGAAAGAAGACTGGTGGAGGGCCCGAGATGGTGGCTACCGCAGGCGTCACTCGTGCAGATGGTTTCCTATACTACATTGACAAAGGTGGAAATGTGGCTAGGTCCCCAATGGCTCGTGGGCGTAGGTAAGAAACCTCAGATTTCCATGATCATTTAGCCTAGGCATTTAGTCTGGGCCTTCTTCTTTTTAAGGCAGAGGTCGCTTAGCCCGGTATAGCGCCGGCCTTGAAAGCCGGTGGGAATTTCCCTCGGGGGTTCAAATCCCTCCCTCTGCGCCATATAGTGTTATGTTAAACATATGAACAATCCATTTCCTCCTAATTGGACAATACACAAAACAGAGGAAGGTAGATTTTGTGCTTCTCATTAAAGGAGATAAGTGTCAGAGGTATTTCTTCATTTTTGTCAATATTTAGGAGGGAACTATATTTAATTCAGCACTCCGATTTTTGATTTCTTCAAGTATTTCCTTGACGAAGTCATTCAGTGCAACGTCATTCCTTTGCTTTCCAGCACGATTTCGGATAGCCACCGTTTTCTTCTTCGATTCTTCTTCACCTATAATTAGCATGTAAGCCGGTCGCATTTTACGATGCATACGAATCTTTTTTCCTATGGTATTATCAGAAAAGTCGGTCTTGGTTCTTACACCTGCCTCCTCCAGCCTTTCTGCAACTTTACTTCCATATTCATTTTGCTTCTCGGAGATAGTGATGACCTGAGCTTGGATTGGTGAAAGCCAGGTTGGGAAATTTCCAGCCCAATGTTCAGTTAGAAAAGCTACAAATCTTTCGTGGGTTGATAGTGGTGCTCGGTGTATAACAAAAAGATCACTATTTTCGCCCCCCGTTTCGTCTATAAAAGTCAGGTCAAAGCGTTCCTTTGCGGCAAAGTCAAGCTGGATGGTTGACATAGACTCTTCTCGACCCAGCAAGGTGGTAAACTGGACATCAACTTTTGGCCCGTAAAATGCAGCTTCACCTTCTCCTTCTTCATAAGGTACTTCCAAATTATCAAGAATTTGTCTTAGGTGATTTTGGGTAATTTCCCAATTTTCAGACAGTCCAATGTATTTGTCAGTATTTTCTGAATCCCAAAGCGATAATCGAAATTTATAGTCTTCAAAACCAAAGGTTGTATAGTAGTCCCGAACCATTTTAATATTGTCTGCAAATTCCTGTGCTACCTGATCAAGTGTACAATAGATATGCGCATCGTTCATGGACAACATTCTTACACGCAGAAGTCCGGTTAAGGTACCTGATAATTCGTTACGATAGACAGTACCATACTCCGCAATTCTCAGTGGTAATTCTCGATATGAACGTTTCTTGTTACGATAAATTAAGTGGTGCATAGGACAATTCATTGCTTTAAGATAGTAAGTACCGTCATCCATTTCTATGGGAGGATACATCGAGTCGGCATAGTGTGGCAGATGGCCGCTAGTTTCGAAAAGTTCTTGTTTGGCTAGAACGGGCGTGGTAACTCTTTCGTATCCATAAGCTTTTTCAGTTTCAACAGCAAATTTTTCAATCTCGGATTTTAGAAGTTCTCCGTTAGGTAACCAGACCGGCAATCCTTTACCTATAAGTTCGTTGATCATGTAAAGGTCCATTTCCTTTCCAATTTTCTTGTGATCACGGACTGCGGCTTCTTCTATCTGTTTTTTACGTTTCTTAAGATCCTCTTTTGTTGCGAAGCATAGTCCATAGATGCGCGTCAGGGGCTCTCTCTTTGCGTCACCTCGCCAGTATGCCTGGCTTGTACTGGTAAGTTTGAACCAGCATAATTGTGAAGTGTTAGAAACATGTGGTCCGCGACAGAGGTCTACGAAATTCCCTTGTCTATAAGCAGATGAACCAATATCATGCCCAATTTTATCATCTATTATCTCGGCTTTGAATTGATTTTGCGAGAACATCTTACGGAGTTTCGTGTTCCCGTGCTCTTCTCGCTCGATTTTTAGATTCTGCTTCGCCAGCTCTTTCATGCGTTTTTCTATTTTCGGAAGTTCGTCTTCACTAATCGGTTCCATGTAGAAATCGTAATAGAATCCATGTTCGATTGGTGGACCAATTGTTGGTTTTGCATTCGGAAACATTTCCGTGACTGCTTGGGCAAGTAGATGGGCACAGGAGTGGCGCAGGATGTATAGGCCGGCATCTGATGCTCTCAAGATGGGCTCAATGCTACAGTCTGTTTTAAGGGCATACGAGAAGTCTCGCTCGATTCCGTCAATGAGCGCTGCCACAGCCCCATGTTTGCGTCCGAGAATGTCCAAGATAACACCCTCCGTAGTGATTCCCGCCTCATAGGTGTGGACCTTATCATCGCCTGTTTTGACTTTAATCATAGGTATTACTGTTTCACGCAGGAAGTAGCGGCATTATAATTGTGCAGGCCAACAATACAAAAAGTCTTTTCACAAGTAAATGCTTATACGCCGTCTACATTGTCAACTCAGTGATATGATTATGGCAAATGGTCCAAATCTAGGTCAAAAACGGCGGCCTAGGAAGCGTTCGAAAAAGCGCCGTTCTACAGGCAATCAAAAAGTATTGATACTATCTTTAGTTGCTGTGGCCGTAGTGGTTGTCGTTATTTTTCTGATTGCTGCAGGATTGGACCCGACAATCGGTGCAGTTATCTGCATGTTAACCTTAGCTGTAATATTCTATCTTATGACAATGGGCCAATCTAAACCTAGGCCACGCAAGCGCAGAACAAAGGGCAAAACAGAGGTGCAGACAGAACCACAATTCTATACTGCTCTTCCTTCTACTCTGGGCCTAACTGAGATACCTGAAGAACAACCTAAGCCGCAAGTTAAGTTACCTCCAAGGCCTATCAGAGCAGCTAGGAGAAGGCGTGATTTCATTGCTTATCCTGTGGCTGTTGGAGGTGGAGATTATTCAGATTCTTATGTACAGGTTGATAAGGACACAGTATTGCGCCTTCGTTCAGAGATGACACCCGAATCTAAGCCTAAATATTTACCTGGCTTGCGGATAGATTCACTTCCGTCATCAAAAATCGCGGCAGTTATGTCTCAAGCAATTATTCCAAGTGTAGTGCCGGTCGACGATCCGTCGGCCGAAGCCGTTCCAGTAGTAGCCGAAGCCGTTCCAGTAGTAGCCGAAGCCGTTCCAGTAGTAGCCGATTCTACAGGAACACCAGTGGTTCAATCAGCGGTTGTTCAAGAAGAAGAAGAGGAAGAGCAAATGGAATTTGATATGGAGTGGGATTAATTCATTCCTTGATTTTTTTGACACCCCGTCGGTCTTTTATGGTCTTATCTGGCTAGCCTGTTCTTGAGCATTCACGATTATATAATCAAACGCCGAGAAGAGAAGCCTCTTCATTTCACGTTGTTGGATCCCGGCAAAATGGGGTCCGATGAGTTAGTGGAGTTAGCAACTCAGACTGCACGTATTGGGACCGATGGTTTCATGGTTGGTGGTTCAACAGACTTGAGTCTGGAAAAGGTTGATTCAGCAGTAGGTGCCATAAAGGAGATAACACACTTACCTGTGATTTTGTTCCCGACTCATGCTTCGTCTGTATCTGGAAAGGCCGATGCAATTTTCTTTATGTCTCTTTTAAACAGTGAAAGTCGTCAATTCCTAGTTGGAGAGCAGATTGCTAGTGCACGTTGGGTTAAACAGACCGGTTTAGAGCCCCTCTCTATGGCATATCTGGTTATTGCACCAGGTATGGCAGCAGGCCGTGTTGGACAGGCACAACCACTCCCTCGAGACGATTCTGATTTGGTTGTTTCCCATGCACTTGCAGGACAATATTTGGGAATGAAATATATTTATCTCGAGGCTGGGTCTGGTGCCTTAGAACCAGTACCGGATGCTATTATTAGTGCTGTGAAAAGTGCTACAGAGGTGATATTGATAGTAGGCGGTGGAATACGCACACCCCAAGCTGCATCCAACGCAGTGGCGGCTGGGGCAGATATAATTGTAACCGGTACCTTGGTTGAGACTTCTGATAGACTTAAGGATGACATGTCCTTACTTATCAAATCAATTCATTCGTGATAACATGCATCCTGAGCTCAACGTCGACAAAGTTACTCCGCCGCCAGCCCGTTTGACTGGGTTATTGTACCATACTCCCGACGTAGCACCGAGTCTTCTTCTTTTTTTGTCTACTACGATGCTGTTGGTTTACAGTGGCCTAAAAACTCTAGATCGTGCTGAGGCGCCTATTGATTTTGGTATATTTGCCATTGTTACTTTTTCAATCCCAGTTATATTAGTATCATATCTGGTATCCCATATATCATGGATTTGGGATGGGCGTTATCCGGTCCGGTATGGACTCCAGACCGGGGCTACAGGATCATTGTTAATGCTGATAACTATAGTCATAGGCGATTATTTTGACGAGCCAAGTAAGGGTCTGGCGTTCGGATTTGGCTGTATGGGTGGTTTGTGGTATCTTACTTTACGGACACATGGCAGTGCACCAGCCCGGATTGCATTTCCATTATCCCTTATTTCTCCTTTTATCAGTGTTTATTATTTCTGGTATGGCGAATCCATGTCTGAATTTAATTTTGGGTTATTGGCTACAATCGCCCTTGCTTTCGCAAGTCATTTTTTCCTGTTTCTGATAGATTCACCATACAAAAAAGCAGTTGGTGTTAGTGGGACACGACACATGTCTGCATTCATAGACCATTTTTCTACAGGAAATGGCCGCCGTTTGACAGAAGCCATACGTGAAATATGTCAGACCTTTGAGACCAAGAACGGCTGGATTTCAATTCGCAAGAAGGGGGAGACTGTCGCATTCCTAGCTATTCCTGGCATTCATCCTGGCCCTCTTGGTGAATTAGGAGGGTCCAATCTTCCCGTAAAGATAGATCCCGTTCTCCCGGGTTTAGGATTTGCTTTTCATGGTGCTACTACTAATGATCACAATCCTCTCAGGGATGAAGATATAACTAGAATCGGTAAAGCAATAGTCAATGCCTCCGAGAGTGCAGATTACAGTGATTATTCATCAGCCACGGTGATGGAAGGCGATACGCCTTCGGCTTATGCAATAGGGATAGGGAACGGAACAATTATATTCGTAAAACCGGGAGACAGCGACGATATTTTACCTGAGTTGGCAGCACGTCTGGAACGCCCCTCATCGAATCCTGAAGGAGTTAGGCTTATGATTGATCTCCATAACCAGGAAGGGTGGGGCCGTTCACCTCTGGCTGCAGGAACAAAAGAAGGTGCCACGTTGGAGATATCAGCTTTCAAAGCACTGAAGTTGAGTCAATCATTGACTAAAGGAAAACTTATGGTGGGGATCTCAAACATGCCCGGTGAAGATCTGGGTAGGGGAATTGGCCCCGGAGGTCTGCGTGTTTTGGTAATTGAAATAGCTTCTTTATCAGACAGTCAGCAAGGTCAACGCACGGCGATAATGCTTTGGGATGCAAATGGTTTTGCTCCAGGTATGAATAAAGAATTACAAGATGGTTTGAAAGGAATGGCAGATTCAATACTTCTGGCATCTACAGATAATCACTACGTTAATGTCAAACCCGGGGGCCATAATCCTCTGTCGGATTCTGATGGAATTTTACCATCTGCTAGGCAAGCTCTTGAAGAAGCTATAGCTGACATTTCTCCTGCTGAAGCAGCTATGGGGACAGAGTACGTTGATGGTGTGGAAATCCTAGGTCCAGGTAATCAAGATACGATAAAAGCTGCAGCTAATGCAGTAGTTGAAGTAGCCAGATTCTCATGGATACCTATCTATTCGTCAGCAACAATGCTTTGTCTCTTGCTTTCGCCTTATATCTAAGATTGTATCTGTATTGAAATCTTAACTCCGTCAGGTATTTGGATTCTCATCAATTGACGCATTGCTCTTTCGTCTGCGTCAATATAGATTAGCCTCTTATGTAATCTAGCTTCCCAGCGATCCCAAGTTTCGGAACCTTCCCCATCAGGTGATTTTCTTACCGGAACCTTTAGTTTTTTTGTAGGAAGGGGAATTGGTCCAGTCATCCCGACACCAGTCCGGTCCGAAATAGTTTTTATTTGTTCACAGACCCCGTCTACGATACTATGACTCAAGGCGTGCAAGGAGATACAAGCCCTACTCGATGCCTTTTTAGGAGCCATTTATTTTCAATTAGTCCCAGTGTTCTTCTATCTTCAGACACATACCGGCCGCAACCGTCACGCCCATGTCTCGGATAGCGAATCTTGCTAATTGTTTGAATTTTGCCTGTTCTTCAATAGCCAAAGGTTTGGTTGGTTTAATAAGAACCATTCCAGCATCTCCCTTCTTCAGGAAGTCGGGGTTCTCTTCTGTAACCGCACCAGTTTTTGGGTCCATTTTGGCCAGTAATTTATCAAAGGTACAAGCCACCTGTGCTGTGTGACAGTGGAATACGGGAGTGTATCCTGCAGTTATTACATTTGGATGGTCTAGGATCATAACTTGGGCTTTGAAAGCTCGAGCAACAGATGGGGGGTCGTCTAAAGGTCCACCAACATCCCCTCTACGAATATCTGTATGGGATATGCCACGGCAATTGAATCCAATATTGTCGCCAGGCACAGCTTGAGGTACCTCGGCATGGTGCATCTCTACAGATTTAACCTCACCCTCTTTTCCACCAGGATGTGCCGATGGTTTGAAGATTAGTTTGGTCCCAGCCTTAATCGTTCCTGATTCGACACGACCTACTGGAACGGCGCCAATACCTGAGATCTTATAAACATCCTGAATAGGAATCCTTATTTTTGCATCAGCAGCACCAGATGGTGGAGTTAGTTTATCCAAAGCCTGCAACAAGGTGTCTCCACTAAACCAGGAGAGCTCTCCTTTTTCCTTGATATTATCGCCCTTCCATCCGGAAGTAGGTAGGATGTTAACTTGGTCATCTTTGAATCCAACCATTCCTAACATCTTCTTTACTTCAGCAACGACTTCATTATATCTGCCTTCATTGTATGCCGGTTTTGTGATATCCATCTTGTTGACGGAGACGATCATTTGCTCGATGCCCATAACCTTTGAGAGCCACAAGTGTTCCTTTGTCTGAGCTGCGATACCATCATCTGCGGCAACTACCAGAACTGCAGCGTCAGCCTGTGATGTTCCAGTAATCATATTCTTTACGAAATCTCGGTGTCCAGGTGCATCGATAATCGTGAAATGCCTTGAATCGGTCTTGAACTCTTTATGGGCGACGTCGATAGTTACACCACGTTCTCTCTCTTCTTTGAGATTATCCATGACGTATGCCAATTCAAAACCAGCTTTTCCACGTTCTTCAGCTTCTTTTCTGTATTTATCGATCAAGTGCTGTTCAATAGCTCCGCCTTTCAAAAGGGTCTGACCAACTGTGGTTGATTTACCGTGGTCGACGTGACCAATGAATACTACATTCAAGTGTTGTTTTTCAGCCATTGTTATTTCCCTCCATGGGATAGATGTGTCGGCATGATGGGGGGTAAATAAAGGATTCGCTTCACTTTTAGAGGATATAAGCATAATACTTCAAAATATTAAATAGTAGTCATTATGGTATAGGGTATGCGTTTTGATGTCAAAGGTAATCCATCCTATGGTGAAGTAGATGTGGATTTAGGTCCCAATGAAACACTCTTGATTGAACCAGGTGCAATGTCTCGAATGTCTTCTAATTTGAATTCTAGTTTTCAGAGACAGGGGGGCTTCTTTTCAGCAATGTTTCGGAAAAT
>CAUYZR010000017.1:0-20909 GCA_963577905.1 Candidatus Thalassarchaeaceae archaeon | reverse complement strand
TAGATGTGGATTTAGGTCCCAATGAAACACTCTTGATTGAACCAGGTGCAATGTCTCGAATGTCTTCTAATTTGAATTCTAGTTTTCAGAGACAGGGGGGCTTCTTTTCAGCAATGTTTCGGAAAATATTTGGAGGGGAGAGTTTTTTCTTAGGAAAGTATGAGCATCCAGACGGTGGAAAGTTAACTTTTGCACCTTCAATGCCAGGGCATGTAGAACACAGACAGTTAACAAATAATAGCTTGAACCTCATGGCAGGTTGTTTTTTAGCTTGTACACCTGGAGTGAATATTAAAGCTAAATTTGGAGGTCTTAAGGCATTATTTTCAGGTGAAGGTGCTTTTTTACTCGAGGCTTCAGGAAATGGAGATTTGTTTTTCAATTCTTTTGGAGGGGTAGTTGAGAAGCAAATAAATGGTGAATTCATTGTTGATACGGGTCATGTCGTTGCATTTGATCCCTCTTTAGATTATAAAATTACAGGAATGGGAAATTTCAAATCAACTATGTTGTCTGGTGAAGGTTTGGTTATGAGGTTTTCAGGAAATGGTAAATTGTATCTTCAAACGCGTAATATTTCAGGAATAGCTTCTTGGCTTACACCGAGGTTATAATGAATGTAAAAATAGATACTGAAGGCGCATTTGGTTCTGCGTTAGTTACACTAGAAGCAGGAGAAAAATTTATGTCCGAAGCTGGCGCTATGTATCGTGCTTCCCCTAATATGGAAATATCGGTTGAATCTCGAAAGAAAGAAAATGATGGAATGTGGGGAGCTTTCAAAACAGGCGTAAAAGCAATGTTTGCAGGCGAATCATTTTTCATATCTTCGTATACGCCTAATGATGGACAATCTGGTGAAGTGGGATTAGCACCTACTCATCAAGGTGAGGTTAGTAGTGTTAAGGTTGGTCCTGAAATTTGGGTATGTTCAGGTGGAAGCTATTTAGGTTCTTCAGGCGGCGTAGATTTAGACACACAATATCAGGGTCTTGCAAAGGGAATGTTTAGTAAGGAAGGACTTGTTTTTGTTAAGGCATCGGGAGAAGGAGATTTACTAGTAAATGGTTTCGGGAGAATAAGTAGTGTAGATGTTAGTGGAGGTATTACAATTGACAATGGCCATCTTATTGCCTTTACAGAGGGTTTAGAATATACGATAAGTAAAGCAGGCGGTGGATGGATATCATCTATGATGTCTGGTGAAGGTTTAGTTATGAAATTTAATGGAAATGGAAAGGTATTAGTTCAATCACATGATCCAAGCAGATTGGGTGGTGTATTGGGTCCACTATTACCACCGAGGGAGGGCTAATGAAGTATGACATAGTTTGCGCACCTTCATATTCACTTATAGAGATGAATCTGAATGAAGGTGAATCGGTAATTGTTGAACCGGGATCTATGGCTTGGATGGATACTACGATAAAGCCTAAAACTGAGATGAAAGGAGGATTTTTTGCAGGAATCACGAGAAAATTTGGAGGCGAGAGTTTCTTTCTAAACACATATACTGCTGAAGAAGGTTCAGGGACTATAGGAATTGCTCCAGGATATTCAGGAGATATAGTTGTACGTGAATTAAATAATGAAACATTGTATATGGAAAGAGGTGCTTATCTTTGTCATGTAGGAAACATAGAGACAAGTGCGACATGGGAAGGTTTTTCAGGTACATTTGCAGAAGGAATGTTTGGATTGAGAGTGAGCGGTACGGGTTTACTTTTCTTTGGTTCTTATGGTGATATTCAGGAGGTTGAAGTCGATGGCCAGTATACCGTAGATAATGGGTATGCAGTTGCTTGGGAGCAGAATCTAGACTATAGTATAGGACGTTCTGGAAGAAGTATAAGATCATTCCTCTTCGGTGATCAATTAATATGTCGTTTTCACGGACATGGGAAATTATGGGTACAGACACGAAGCCCTAGAAATCTAGCAGCTTGGGTTCATCCTTTTAGAAGGGTTAAATCCAAAAACGATTAATCTAAGAGTAATTTTCAGGTCTCGGCATCTCGGCCTTGAGACCTTTTCTCAGTCTAATCTCTTCAGTGATCTCGTCTAGAAGGCCATGTGGTAATGCTTCATATCCTGAGAATTCAGTACTCCACAGTGCCCTTCCACCCGTTGCAGATCTTATTTCGCTTGCAAATCCAAACATTTCTTTGATTGGAGCCTTCGCCGTAATTGTGGTCATGTCGCCTTCAGTTTCCATCCCAGCAATCTCGGCTCTTCTTTGCGACATTTCACCCGTTACCGAACCCATCAGTTCTTGTGGAACATTGATGTAAACATGTTGTTTTGGTTCCAGTAGTGCGACTCCCGCTGAAACCAAGGCCCCATTAATTCCATTTCTTACGGCAGGGATTGTCTGTGCCGGACCTCGATGGATTGCATCTTCGTGAAGTTTGGCATCATTTAGTATAATTTTAACACCCATCATTCTCTCATGGGCTCTTGGTCCTCTTTTAACTACTTCTTTGAAAGCATCAATTAATAATTCTCTGGTCTCAAATAAGTTTTGAATACCTTTTGTTGCATCTATGAATACGCAACTATTTTCAATCGAAAGCACACCTTTTCCATGTACTTTAGTCCAGCCCATATCAATTAGTTGTCTGGCTACTTCTTTGGATTTTTTGATATCGCCTGATGGAATGGTTCCATCAATTATAGCAGTTCTGATATCCTCTTCTAAGGGTTCCACTGTAATGTAGAACCGGTTATGCTTGTTTGGTGATTTACCTTCAAAGTCTCCAGGCGAGTTCATAGCCACTGTTTCACGATAAACAACTATGGGAGGTGACGTTGTAATCTCAACACCATGCTCGTTCCTTATCCTATATTCTGTAATCTCTAAATGTAATTCTCCCATTCCTGACATCAAGTGTTCTCCTGTTTCCAGATTACTGTCAATTTGAATAGAGGGATCTGCTTTTGCTACAGCTCTTAGAACTTCGACTAGTTTTGGTAAGTCCTTGGTGTGTTTTGCCTCTATGGCTGTAGTGACGACAGGTTCTGAATTGTGTATAATTCTTTCGAACGGTGTCATTTCTTTATCAGAAGAAATGGTAGAACCTGAAATGGCATCCCTCAATCCTGAGACTGCAATAATATTTCCAGCCGTAACGTTCTCGGTATTAATTCTATCTCCACCAACAAACATACCTACTGATTGAACGCGATTGGCAGATGGCATGCCAGCAACATACAGCTGATCACCTTTTTTTATAGTACCCGAGAAAAGTCTTCCGACAGCAATTTCACCGGCATGTGGATCAAGAACAACTTTAGTTACCATGAATGCTGTATCTCCACTTGCTTCAGCATTAATCATGGATTGCCCAATCTTTTCCTCTGATTCCCCTCTCCATATATGCGGTATTCTATATTTCTGGGAAACGCTTGCTGAAGGAAGTTTTTCAACAATCATATCCAGCAAGACTTCATGCAGAGGAGTTGCTTGGGCTAATTCCTTTTTTTGTTCTTTTTCCATAAAATCATAAATTTGTTTAAAATTAATATTCTTCTTTGCCATGAATGGGATTGATGTTGCCCAATTATGGTATGCCGAACCGAAGGCTACCGTTCCAGTCTGTGCATCAACCATCCAGTCCTTTTTGAATTCATCAGGAACCATTCTTGAAATCAATTTGTTAACCTCAGTGATTATCTTTCCAAATCGTTGCATCATATCTTCAGGTGTAACTTGAAGTTCCGCGATTAAGCGGTCCACCTTATTGATAAACAGAACCGGTTTGACTTTTTCCTTGAGGGCCTGTCTGATAACAGTCTCAGTTTGCGGCATAATACCCTCAACCGCACATACTACGATTATTACTCCATCTAGAGCACGCATAGCCCTAGTTACGTCTCCTCCAAAATCTACATGCCCTGGTGTATCAATTAGATTAATCAGATAATCTTCACCTTTATGTTTGTGTACCATAGAGGCATTAGCAGCATTGATGGTTATTCCCCTGGCCGATTCCTGTTCATCAAAATCAAGCATGAGCTGTTTTCCTGCCAAGTCTTCAGACATCATGCCTGCACCAAATATCAAATTGTCAGATAAGGTAGTCTTTCCATGGTCAATGTGTGCAGCAGTACCTATGTTTCGTATGTGGTTTAGGTTCTTGAATAAAACAGTTGCACGCTTTATATTGTCTTCTTTACGGCCCATTTTTAATCACTTTAATTGTGCGCCGCTTCAGCCTGACGTTCAGTCTCATCTTTCTTGCTGATGGCATATGAGTCGGGATTAATTTCTGAAGCAAGCATAAGTTCTCTGGCGAGTGCTTTCACAATCGAACGTTGTTTCTTAGATGATTCCAAAGCACCAATACAGAGATTCCGTATTGCTATGTCTACTCTTCTGGTTGGCGAGACATCAACTCCACTATACACTCTGATCCCACCATATCTTAGCGATACAACTGCAGCCCTAGGAGCGGAATTCTCTAAGGCTTGAACCAGGATCTGTGCAGGATTCTCTTTCTTCTTAGTGTGAATCATTTCAAAAGAATTCTTCAGAACGGTATATGCCTGTGCCTTTTTCCCCGTGTATTTTTCTGAGCGCATCAAATTGTTGATGAACCTTTCAATTACAGTGAGCCCCCTCTTTCCAAACTTTTTCTTGGAATGTCTACCACCTGTGTGGGGTACTTGAAAGGCGTCCAGATTTATGTATTTTTCTAATGTGGTATCAACGATATTAACTTCAGTTAAATCCCATTTGCCAAAGAGAGGTATAACTGGCATTTCGGGTTCAGAAACTTCAACCATTTCCTCAACTGGATTTTCTTCAACCTCTTCCATATTTACCTTATTGGTTTTTCTTTTCGACCACGAACCATCTCTCTGAGGGATACATTATTAACTTTAGCGACTCTGTACCTTACACCCGAAAGATCACCATATGATCTTCCCATTCGGCCTCCGACTCCTTCTATGACTACCTCGTCGTGTTCATCTATGAAACTTATAGCTAGATTGCCAGGTGCAAGTGCCGTTACTTGCCTACCATTCTTTATGAGTTGAACTCTTACACACTTCCTTATCCCCGAATTTGGCTGTTTTGCTTCCACACCCACTTTTTCAACAACTATACCTTTAGCTTGCGGTGCTCCTTGTAAGGGGTCAGCTTTTTCTTTCAGCTTCATGGCTCGCTTTCTGTAATATCTATCATTCCAGCGCTGTTTTTGGCGTGAGCTACGTTGCTTTGAAGCTGTATAGAGTCCTTTTGCCACGATATTTCCAGTCCCATAATCGGGATTGCAGCGCAGAAGGGGGCTGTATATATACAGTTCGGCAAGTAAAACCTTTTGTTTAGCAACCTGCAAGGGTATCAGGCCACCGTAGCTTAGCCCGGTTGAGCGGCTGACTTGTAATCAGCAGGCCGAGGGTTCAAATCCCTCCGGTGGCTCCACCCATTTACTCTTATTTAGCCACACACTTGAGGTTTTACCCTGAGGTCAAGTCATAAATATGTTACGTAGTACTTCGATTAAAATTGATTCTTGGAAACCTGTAAAACTCCTAGCACGGCAGTCGGTCAAAGAGGACATAGTGGCTTTATCCTGTGATTTGAAAGGTAATGTGGCTGCAATAATCACGAAGTCTTCACTTACGATATTTACTAATCGTGAATTATTAGATAGTGTATCTTTGAAGGGAGGTAGACAAATACATATTTCTGACAACACGGAGAGAATCTTGGTTCTGACAGCAGGTGCATTGCTATGTTATGATTATTGGGGTCAGATTAAATGGACTTACAGAGGAGTAGATTCTAACAGCCAATTCTGTGTAAGTGGCGATGGAACTAGAATCGCACTCTCTGAATCTAATTCTTTGAAGGTAATCAGTCGCTTTGGCGAGATTTCTTGGGATTCAACGTTTGAAGACAAAATACGGGAATTTGTTTTTGCCCCTAATAATTCGTTGGTGGTTTCAACAATCTCAGGCCTTTTTCTAATTGAAACCGACAACAAAATAGTTGAATTGAATTCTAATTTCGTTGCGTCTGAGATTTCATGTTCTTCAGATTATCTGATTGTTAATTCAGAGGATACTATGATTGCATTTTCGTATACTGGAACTGAATTGTGGAAGAAGGAAGGAATTGCGACCTCAAGGATTTCGTTTTCAAATGATGGTGTCAAACATGTTTTCCTTATGGATTCCAAAATCCTTGTTTGTCAGGATCGTAATGGTGATGAGATCTGGACCTATAGGTCCAAGGATGAATTACAGGGCGCCTATGTACTGGAGTCAGGCAATATGGTTGGAGTTTATTCTAATACCGTATTCCACATAATCGACTATCAGGGGCAGCAGGCTTGGTCCTACCAAGCCAGAGAAAAGGTTGTGGGATTCTCTTTTTCGAATCATGGTGGTGACGTAATAGTCGTATCAGACAGTAAGATCCATTGGTTTCAGAACGAAGGGTTCCTAAGGACAAGTGTCGATGGAGAATTGGATAAAGCAGAACAATTATTCCATAAAGTTTCAGTTTATGATAGTAATCTGGACCAACTAAGGTATGACCTGGAAAAGGCAAGGTCACTTCAATCAGGAAAATTTGAATTAGTAAAAGATTCCTTTCAAATTATTAATGGAGTCAACATGCGCTTGGCATCACTTCATCAGCGTCATGTGGGCTATCTAGATGCCCTTCCTTCCTTCATGGAACAATTAGGGCTTCAGGGAGCTCAGACTGACGAAATGATACCTTTGTTATACACGTACTATTCATTGCATAGCGACCTATCTGATACTTCAACATTAAGTGCGTTATTGGAGCGAGCTAATTTCCTTTTAACCAAATTGGATAGATATGAGCCACCTGATTCGAAAAATGACAAGGATAGTGAAGGCCCAGGTCCAAACCATTTCTTAAAGGAGGCTAAGCGTAGTATTTCTGAAGAGATTATAAACATCAAAGGATTGATAACAAGCAGAAACAAGGATGTTGAGTCACTTGAATCCAACTTGAAATATTTGGTAATTGAGTGGTTGAAGACTGGTGAATTGGACACAGAACCACGTGATTTTGTGGAGACATACCAAAAAAGTGAACTGATCCGTGAAGAAAAACGCGAATTGATTGTAAGCAAGATTGAAAATTCTATGGCTTTTATTGATTATTCAGAGAAACACGAACACCTTGTTTTAGAATCTCTGAATTTTACATGCAAAGATAAAGTGAGCCTTAATCTGACCATGAAGAACGGTTCTGAGGGGTCTATCAATAATTTATTCTTTAGAATTAGAGTAGAGGGAAGCGGTCTTAATCTGGCTGAACCTATATCTGGAGTCATACGTCTAAATCATCTGAAAGTCAATGAGTCCTATTCACCTGTCTTTCGTTTTGAACCTATTAATCGTGCTTTCACCAAGGTGGTTATGGTTGTTCAATATTTGGATGATGCTGGTAGACGCTATACTTCTTGGTTGGGTGAAATCAACACTGATTTTCTAGGTTGCTTTGTCAAGCCATCTAAAATCGATGAGGGAGAACATGGGGACTTGCGTTTGGAGTACAAGGATCACACCTCACATGCAGCCGTAAACATTGAAGGCCTCACAATCAACAAGATAACAAACATATCAAAGAAGTTGCCGGGGATGCACTTGTGTAGTTTCAAGGAAGAGAGTTCACGTTCCATAATTTATCATTCAGCTAAGTCCAGTCTGGATGATTCGGATTACCTATCAATGATATTCTTGAGAAGTATAGGTGGTGAGGAATCATTGCGTAGTGCCCTCGAATTGGTTTGTCACGCACCAGATATAGAAAAATCATCAGAAATGAAGGATGAACTTATGTCCCATCTGAAGAGTAAACTCTTGGAGTCGAATGGTCGCTTAGTTTAGTATTCGCGCCATTTGTGCTTACATTTTGTGCACTGATAAATTCGGGTTGCTGGCTCATCGGCCGCTCGCGTTTGCCTAAGTACCCATGTGGCTTCATGATTTTTGCATTTCTCACAGATAATCTTAACAGTTGGCAAGGTTCCTTCTATGCTTTCGGTTACCACGATTTCTCGATTAATCCTTTTTCTTGTAGTTATCTTAGCTTCTTTTCCTTTGGGTTCTATATGACCACAGTCAGGTCTTTTACATTCCAGTTGGTTTGTTTTTCTATTCAATCTCATCAAGGCTCTACATTTTGGACACAGTATCATAATACGCTCTAACTTACGTCTTCAACTAGTTCCGTCGCTTGATTTATAGTTATTTGATTAATTCCAAAAGCAATGCAAATAGTGGTTTGGAACCCACCGTTTAATGATATTGCTCCAGTATTCTGTGTCCAGAAAATTGTTTTGACCTGCACAATTTCTTCTACACCTAGATGTTCAAAAAATTTGGTCGTTTCAGTCACTTTCGCATTCCATTTATACAAAACTGCATTAGATGGCAAGCCATCATTTTTTTCATTCAGGATAATACCCTTACCAACGAGTGTCAGACCTTCATCTTCAGCTTTTTCCTTTATTTTTTCGACTACAATACTTTGAATCTGACTTTCCACGTTTACTAGAGAACTGATAGATACAACAATCAGTCTCCCTGATTTCCCATCTGTAGAGTCGTAGGTCAGGCTTGAAATCATGAAGTGCCCGTTGAATTCTTTAGTGTATTTCTGATCAAAAGGACCGTTCCAGATTCCTGCCGCCAAATATAATGAACTTTGCTCAACTTCAGCAGTTTTATATCCGATTAATGTCGGGCCGATTACCAATAGACCTAAAAGAACCACCAGAATTAGAGTGAACAATCTCCTGAACCATCGTCTTTTACCTTCTTTTTCCCATCCTCCAATGCGTAGTTCAGGCTCTTCCATATAATCACTATTCAGTCTTCAGTAATAAGGACTGCTTCAACTGGACAAACCGATTCACAGGCACGGCATATGATGCATTCTTCTTCGCGTATCATTATGGCTTTTTTATCAGATTCAGGGTGATTGGGGGTATCAATCCATTCAAACACTTCAACAGGGCAGGCGTCTATACAAGCACCATCTGCTATACAAAGGTCAAAGTCAACACCAACTATAGTCCCCCAGACTCCAAGTTTGTCGCTACCAATTCCGTTATAGGCGTCTTGGTCTTTAGCCCAGATTTGTATAGGTTGACTCTCCCCGTCATGGGTTGCAACTTTCTCATACTCCGTCAGGTAGTTTTCATCTATTGCCATACCAATCGATTGACACTTACCATCCCACTTAATAATATTTCTTCTAATAAGGCCCAAATTAATTAAACGACCCCTCAAAGCTTATGTTTATGGGAGAAGTCGCCCTGAAATACAGATTGATGCCTGAATCACCAGATTCAGATACAGATGCAATAGTTGATGCTATACCTGCAGTCATACCTGATGATGCCAGTTTTGGTGCACACGAGGTCAAACCCTTTGCCTTTGGCCTGAAAGCCGTTATGATTGTGATTATTGGTATAGATAGAGGCGGATTTGCGACCGAGGTTGAAGACGGTCTGAATAGTCTGGCCAACGTCCAGACGGTTATTCTGGAAGAGCAGTCATTAATCTAGGTTTTTTATAAACACCAAGAATATAAATCACTCCTCCGTAGGTGTTTGATTATGGCTGACCGAGCACCTCTGTCTTACACGACAACTAGGTTAACATTAGGAACCTTTCTTCGGATTATGTTTCGACCTAGGTATCTTGATAGGGCTAAGATTCCCGTGGATGGCCCCTTGATAATTGCGGCCAATCATCTTTCCCACATTGATCCCGCGTTCATAATGGCTGCAGTCAAAAGACCAATTTCCTATATGTCCAAGAAGGAGCATTTTGATGGGGCCGTTAGACGTTTAGTGTTCAAACAGGTGGGTGTGATTCCAGTTGATCGAGAGGTGGGCGGTACAGAAGCACTTGATGGGGCTATTCAGGTTCTAAAAGATGGAGGGGCCGTCGGTATCTTTCCAGAGGGGACTCGTTCAAGAGATGGCACTATGGGTTCAGGCAAGACGGGTGTGGCTCGTTTGGCTGCAGCTACGGGTGCTGCGGTGGTCCCGGTTGCTATTCGCCAGACAGATGATGTGTGGCCAGTTTCCAAACGAGTACCCCGCCCTTGGAGAAAATTCTACTATAAATTTGGTGACCCTCTGTACTTTGGAAGTTCCGAGATTAATACTGAGAGTCTACACAAATTTACAGATGAGGTAATGGATAATATAGTTGCCTTGTCAAAGGAGTGCGAGGATTATTGGCAGTCCCAAAAAGTTTCAGTCAGATTACGTAACTGGACTGAGAAGACCCGCTCAGGTGTCCGTCATCGGATAGAGTCCTGGCGCAAAAATCGCAAAGTTCCAATACTTTCCCGAATCAGGAAGTAGTCATTTCAGATTCCTAAATCAAGTCCTTTCTGAACACTCTAGCTTGACATTACCGCCCTTGAGTTCCAGCCTAATTTTGTCCCCTGAGTTGATTGCTTGGCAGGGGTCTTCGTCGAATGAGTGAGCATATGGGACTCCAAGAAGACTGCATGCCGGTATAGTTTGCTGATCCAAATCGGTGTTGATTATCGCTTTTGGAGCATTTCCATTGTAGAATAACCCGAGTAGAACATAGGGGGCTACTGTTGAACCACTACCTTTTGGAAAGATTAGAATTTTATCTGCCATGGATTCCCCATTGATTGGATGCCCTTCCTCTTCAATGGTTCCGGTTTCACGATTGACGAAACCTAGAAAGGTTATTGGAACATCAGTAACCAAGGCCTCACCTTCCACAACCCATTCCTTCTGTGACTTTAGTCCTTCTCCCGAGATTAATACATTACCTTCTTTATGTGTTTTTCTGGATTCTAGGCGTTGCACTTTGCCTAAGTTTCTTTCAGTTCGAGTCATTTTCAATAGACCCGGTTTTGCAGCATGCTCGATACAATCGGTTAATTTCATAACAGAGGTATTAATCGAATGAAGTCCTGACTTCAAGTAGTGTTCAGCCTTCATAGAATTCGTCAAAATATGTTTAATCTTTGCATGATTATAATGTACAACTTCAGGGCATGTTTCACGCAGAACGAGTCCACCAGCATTTTCTACAATCCTGACTAATCCCTCTTTTTCCGCCTTTTCAAAATTTTCCGATGAAGTGAATAACCACAAACGTCCTTTTGGCAATTTTTTCCCATCAAGTAATTCTGCAGTTCTCTGAATCTCTTCATATGAGGCCTGGGGGCACCCTATAGTCACCAGATCAACTCTATTTTTGGGAGCTAGCTCTGAATAGCGTTTTTTAAGATCCACAGCTCTGAATATGATGTCAGCATTGGAATCTGTGCTTTGGGGATTGACAGTGAAACCATCAACAAACAACATTGGGCAGCCATAATTTGCAGCAGCAGCAGTCAATGCCTTCCTGCATTCCGAATTCAAATTCTTGAGTCCAAATATTATTGGAATTGGCCCATATTGCATCTTCCACTGTGGCTGTATCTGTTTCCCAATCCAGTCTCCTAAGATTGAATAATCTACAGGTTCTTCTAAATAACAGTCCACTGTCACTTTCAGGTTTGGAACGCGATTCTCATTCAAAAGGAGCCCATATTCAGGCGTGAAACCACAAATTGCAGTTGCAATTGCTGATAATCCGGATTCTCGGTTTGTTCTTAGTTTTGTATAGGAATTAGCAAAGCAAACCGCGTTTGATTCAGCCCAGGAGGCATTTCCTTCAATACTGAGATTATCATAGGGAGTACAAGACAATGTCAATTTTATCCCCAGACGTTCGTAGGCATCCAGGATGGTTTGTTGTTTTTCGACATAGTCCTTTACAGGTATGTCCATATCTTCGATTTTGGTCCTGTCACAGCCTGCAGAATTCAGGGTCGTTTCAACTGCAGTTTTAGAATCCCCCTCTGCCGTTAGGTCTTTCAAAAATCTGATTAATCCTTCCCCTCCAGTCAGGGGAGATACTCCAGATACATGGGCTGAGGTTACAGGTATGAGTCTTTTTGCACCTGCAGCTTCACCCAAATCGACCAGTAACCTCATGGCCTTTTGTTTGGTGGAACCTTGTCCACCTTTCAGCATATCATTCTGTTCGGAAGTTAGTATCATTTAATCTAGATATTCTTCTAGGTTCACCTGCATTCCCGGTTTTGTCTTGCTGAAATCATTTCGTTCTCGATCCAGAGGTATGGTACAATCAAATCCGGCTTTGACGGTGTCTCTTGTCTTAGGGTCTGCACTGGGATCCAGAGACGAACCTTTGACTCCTGTTTTGATAACTAGATCCTTGTCGGCTTGAAAACGTGTGGCCATTGCCCATTCCACAGCCTGTTGATTAGTAACATCGATATCATCATCTACAATCCAAACGTGTTTCATGGAGGCGTGGCCGTCAAAAGCAGCTTCAATTGCCTTCCTTCCATCATCCTCATTTTTCTTTTTGATAGATACTACACCATGTAACCACGATCCCCCACCATGTGACATGAAAACGTCATGACATTCAACGACCTTGTTAACCGAATTGAATATGGTCGGTTCACGTGGCATCCCCATCAGGACCTTGTGTTCTGGACCACTAGGTAGTAGGGCATGAAATACCGAATCATCTCTGATGAAAATACGTTTAATTCTAGCCACTGGCTGCTTGCGTATTATATCTGGCGTTTCGGTCAGATCGACAAATGGTCCCTCATCATGCATGTCCCCGGTAAATTCGCATATCATTACCACTTCAGACTGAGGAATAGAATGACCTGCCAGTTCAATCACGGGAGAATCAGCCAGGGCGTTTGCCACAGCCATTTCATCTTTCTCTATCCCGAAAGATGTTGCTGCACCTAACAAGACAGGAACAGAAACGCCATTGCAGAATGCAAATTCCTTGAGACCTCGTTTCATGTAATCCATAAGATGTCTATCGAGAATTCTCATGACAAGATGTTGATTATCAATCTTCATTGCACGGTGAAAAGACAAATTCCTTCCATATTCCTCATCATCAGCAACAGCCATTGCTGAGGAAATGTATGCTCCCCCATCTATAGGCTGATGTGTAAGTATCGGTAGTTTTTCAAGCGAGGCCTCGATTTCCTTGTACCCCTTTGCCTCTTTGATATCCGGTGTTTTGCTTTCTCTTACAGCTTTTGAGATTTTTCCAAGAATCTCGTCTGGAGCACATTCAAGTCCCAGAGCTACCAGTTCTCGGCTTGAACAAATGTTGGTTATGCATGGAAGAATGCTCCCCTTCACATTTTCCAAGTACAGGGGTCTATCACCTGCGACCTCCATCAGGGCAGCAACTTCATAGACTGGATCTACTTCTTTTGTTATTCTTTTTAATTTCCCTTTTTCCTCTAACAAGTCGACGAATTCTCTCAGATTCATGGTCGCTCTCCAAATGAAGTCTGATAGGCCCTATATCCGGCTTCCGTTATCGCATCATAAATTTTCTTTTGGGATTTTTTATCCTCAGCAAGAGCTACCATATTTCCACCACCACCTCCTCCAGTTAGTTTAGCACCCAATGCCCTTTCTTCATGAGCAATATCGATTAACTTTTCTAAACTTTTATGTCCGACACCTATTGAGTTCAAGAGCTTGTGATTTTCATCCATCAGTTCACCGACTAATTCTCTATCTCCTTTTTCAAGAGCTATTTTTCCATTCCTAGTAACTTTTTCAATTTCATCGAAATAGCCTTTCATTAGCCTAGGTTCCTTTTCCCAAGCTTTTCTAACATTAGCCACAGTTTTTTTGGTCGAAGCTTCAATACCCGTATCTCCAATCACCAATCTGAAAATATTTCCAGGATCAAATGTTCTAGGTTTTTTTCCTTTTACAAAGTAAACAGGCATTTCGTATGCAACAACTGTGTTGTCAATTCCGCTCGGAGTTCCGTGAACAATCTTCTCGGCTTCAAAGACAAGTTCTGATATCTGATTTGCAGCTAGATCAACGCCCAAGTGACCAGATAAGGCTCTACAAACTGCAGTGGATGTGGCTGCACTACTTCCCATTCCCGATCCTTGAGGGAGTCTGGATGTGAGATTTATAGTGAGATTGGGTTCATGTCTACCAGTTATAGCTAAGATAGATTGAGCAAGTACGCTGAATTGATTCTTGTCAGTGCTTAATTTAAATTTTTTGTTCACATCCATGGCGTTTATGGTAATTCCGTTCTCACCAGGTTCGCTCCAGGCAGTGGCTCTCATACCCGATACTGGAATTGCGATTGCAGGCTTGCCATAGACTACAGCATGTTCCCCAAAAAGAATGATTTTGCCAGGCGCGGTAAACCGACCTTCCATAATCTGTCGGAAATATGAGCACTTATAGCATTATCTGTCGTAAATGTATTAATACCCTTTCAATAGGAGACTATGGGTTTTTTTGATACAATAAGTCGTGGTTGGACACTTAGCAAGCTGAGTTTTTCCGTTGTCAAGGCAGACCCCGAGTTATTGCTTTACACGTTTTTATCGGCAATGATGGTTTTCGTTACGATTGCAGCAGCAGCATATCCTAGCTATGAAGCTGATATAACTGTTTGGAATTCGGATGGGACCCAAATTATTAGCGAAAGTCACTGGGCTTTTACTGATGAAAAGATAGATACTCAAACTGGTGAATCAATTGGTGGTGAAATAACCGAGGCGTACATGGCTTGGATTTTCGTGACATATATGATTGGCAGTATCGTTGTTGTTTTTTGGAATACTGCAATAATTGCTAGTGCACATGAAAGATTAACTGGTGGAGATCCGACAATTATGACTGGTATTCGAGCTGCTTTTAGTAGAATTCATATAATAATTTTATGGGGTATTATTGCAGGAACTGTAGGTCTTCTTCTAAGAATTGCTAGAGATGCGGTACAAAATAAGTCTAAAGGACATCCTGCTATGAAAATGATGGCTATGATTATGTTATGGATTGTTGAAGTGGCATGGTGGATGTACACATTCTTTATTATTCCAATGATTGTCCTTGAAAAGAAAGGCGTGAGAGAAGGTTTGAGGGATGGTCGAGCTTTATTTGGAAAGACTTGGGGTGAAAATGTAACAAGTGGTTTAGGAATTGGTCTCATTACGGTGATTGGCATTGTAATTTCACTTGGTATAAGTTTCTTAATTTTTATGATATCTCCAGAAGCTGGAATAATTGTTGGTGTATTATTAATTGGAGGCTTGATTTTATGGGCCAATACTGCCGAAGTTGTGGTAGTCGCGGCCTTGTATGAGTTTGCCAAGACTGGAAAGATGCCAGATTTGAATGGCAATGGAAGCAAGTTCGAAGAGGCCCTTCCATGGGAACCTAAGTCTGGCTGGGCCAATGAGTCCGCTGAGACAAAAGCATGGCGTGAAGGAACTGGTTAGGCACTAAACCAAACGTTATAAGAATCCCCAGAATGAGGAATAATATGGACCGTGTTGTGGTCGGTATAACTGGAGCCTCCGGGATTCCCTATGGAATACGCTTGCTCGAAGTGCTGAAGAAGTTTGATGTAGAAGTCCACTTGACTTGCAGTCCTTCAGCAGAGTTGGTAAACAAGCACGAGGGTGACGGACGTAGCTGGAAGTCAGTTCTTGCTTTGGCCGATGTAGTTCACGATAATGATAACCTTGCAGCCAGTGTAGCATCAGGTTCCTTCAAAGCCAAGGCAATGGCTATTGTTCCTTGCTCAGGCACTACACTTGGCAAATTAGCGGCCGGAATATCCGATAACCTAGTTACACGTGCAGCCTTGGTCATGCTCAAGGAAAGGCGCCAGCTTATTCTCGTTCCGCGCGAGACGCCGCTTAGTACAATTTACATAGATAATATGTTAAAATTATCGAATGCAGGCGCAATCATCGCACCCGCCTCACCCGCCTTTTACAACAAACCCAAGACATTGGAAGATAACATCAATTTCATCGTGGGCCGAGTTCTGGACCTGCTTGAATATGACTCCGATATCTTTTCGCGATGGGAAGGTAGTGAGTGATTGCTGGCAATTGCAAGCAATGTGGTAATTTAGCGACAACAACCTGTAAGACCTGTTCGGAAGTTCTCTGTAAATCCTGTTTCCAACACCACCGTTGCAAACCTTTGAGTTTTTAGTACCCAGCTCTCTCCCATTCATCAATGAAACCACAATCAGTTACTGTCGGTAAGACGCAAATCAGGATTTTACCTACAGTCAAAGGGTTAGTCTCGGAGTCCAAGATAGTTGAGGACGAGATAAATTCCTTCAAACCGGATCTGGTTGCACTGAGTATAGGTCCCGAGGAGGTCAAAGGGACAAGGGAGTGGGATGGTGAACCATATGATATGTCTGGATGGGATGAGGTCTATGGCCTCAGCCTGCGCAAACTTATGGGTGATACCTCGGTAAGATTGCCTCCACCTTCTTTCAGCACGGCAATCAAGCTTTCAGATTCAAATGGTATTGAAGTAGTAGGCATAGATATGGATGAACAATCGTTTACAGAAGCCTACACCTCGAACGTTACAACGTGGCAACTTTACAAAAGAGGCAGATTGGAAAAACACATGGCCAAGAAGGGTATTGCAGGTTCTACTCCAGAGGAGATTTCTATCAATATGGAAAAATCCATAAGGGAGATCAAAGGTTTTGCAAAATTGGAGGAACTGAGAGTAAGCACCATGGCTGAGAATATACGTTTATATTCAGACAAGGACCGGATATTGGCAGTTATCGAGATTCCTAATATCGATTCTCTAGTCAAATTGCTGAAAGAAAGCTAAAACACCCCCTTCTCTACGACAAACCGGGCTTGTGAGGTAGCTTGGAAACCTGCTGGGCTTCGAACCCAGATCCGGGGGTTCAAATCCCCCCAAGCCCGCCATTTTTATATCAGGCTTGATAGGCTTGTAGATGGCTGATGACGATATTAAGAATATGTCCGAAGAACAACGTCAAGCCATCAGAGATTATTGGCTTCAATTCCATCGCCAGAAGAAATTCACTTTACCTGAGGAATTGGAGCAAGCTAGTGGAAAGTCACTGGAGGAGATGGGCCTTTCCAAGAGAGATTTCAAGATCAAGGATAGTAGTAGAGGCGCCCAAGATAGTGATTTCAAGGTAGAACGATCAGATCTCCGAAGTCAATTTGCAGGTTTAACGAACGGCAATGGTCTGACTAACGGCAATGGTCTGACTAACGGCAATGGTCTGACTAACGGCAATGGTCTGACTAACGGCAATGGTCTGACTAACGGCAATGGTCTGACTAACGGCAATGGTCTGACAAACGGCAATGGCCTGACTAATGGCAATGGGCTGGATGACAGATACCTGAACGAAGCAAGAACAGCTATCAAATTGGAAGCTACTCGAAACCAGAAGGTCATAATTTCGATTTTGATTGCACTATCTGTGGTTGTAGGGACAGGATACATTGTTTTTCTGTATCAAGATCAAGAATCACAAATTTCAGTAGATGGAGAATTAGCTGATTGGGATGGTATTGACCAAGTCTTACAGGCAAGTGGAACTACTTCGAATGCAAACATTGACTTGGTTGTGACCTCAGCTATTGCAGATTCTGTATATCTGTCAATGCTGACAGTGACCGAGGAGCCCATGTTTGTCTCACCTCAGGGGCACACTTTGAGGATTCTGATCGACAGTGACAATAATATGGAGACTGGATACTTTCTACCCGGTATTGGGGCTGACCATCTGGTTGAGATTTATGGTCAGAATGAACTTTTTGGTAGGAACGTAACAATCCTGAGCTCGTTTCTGTATGTGTTTGAAAATGGAAGAGAGCAAAATGACTGGAATGGTTTCGTGCTTCTGAGTTCGGTCGAGACATTTTCTTCCGGAGATTTTACAGAAACCCAGGTTCCACTATTCGACCTTGGTGCCCAAAGGGGCGATGAAATGAAGATTATCTGGCAAACCTCGGATGGTGCAGGAAATACCGATATGAGTGACATCATTTTCAGTTTGTCTGGAGATAATTTAGTGATCATTGAGATACTTGCTTCTCTCCAGAGAATTGGTTCGGAGCCATCAGAAGAGGGGTTGATCATAGATGGCTACTTTGATGATTGGCAGGATATTGAGAAATATCTGGATACTGATCGGAATGAATATCAAGAAAATCCAGAATCGGTTGGCAATTCAAACGTGGATATTGTCGAGTATGCAGGAATAACACAGGGCGATGAATCATTCTTCTATCTCAGCGTTGAAGACAATATGCTGGCCGGGACCACAATTCCGTCCCAGAATGCTAGGGCTATTCCCAGTTTTGATTCTGGTTCAAACCCCATTGATATCGTGAATCCAATATCCGATACAACGGAACCTTCCCCTCTTCCAGAACTATATGGGGATGATGTGATCTACGTTTTCCTGGATACCAATGGCGAGGTCCCATATGGTTTCAGGGTCAATGATTCGTTTTATGCGAACCAGCTTGTTGAGATTAGAGGCCAACATGGCTTGATTATCTCGTCTGAATTATACGATTATTCTTTCACGGACAGTATGGAGATTTGGGACTGGACCTTGAATCATACCGTAGATTCGGCAGCAGCCGGTAGTGAGTTGGAGTTTGTGGTCTCAGGTTTAACTTCACAATTCAAGACTTATTTCCATCTTATTTCCTGGGATGATTCTGAAGATTATTCGGATGGATTCTGGGTCACGACAGGGGAGTCCAAGTCCAGAACAGATCCGACTTGGAGTGCTGCTGATATTGATACCAATGCAGATGGAGCATTCAGTGTTTTCGCAGCAGATATGGACAATGATGGCGATATGGATATTGTTTCTGCATCAGCTGATGATAATACGATAGCGTGGTATGAGAATGATGGTGCCTCGGATCCGAGTTGGACCGCGGCAGATATTGATACTGATGCAGCTAGCGCACAGAGTGTATTCGTGGCAGACATGGATGGTGATGGAGACATGGATATCATATCAGCATCAGAGGAGGATGACACGATAGCATGGTATGAGAATGATGGTGCCTCGGATCCGAGTTGGACCGCGGCAGATATTGATACCAATGCAGACGGCGCATGTTATGTTTTTGCAGCAGATATGGACAATGATGGCGACATGGATATTGTTTCTGCATCAGTAGAGGATGATACTATAGCATGGTATGAGAACGATGGCGCCTCAGATCCAAGCTGGAGCGCGGTAGATATTGCAACCAGTGCAGACGGTGCAAGGAGCGTTTTCGTAGCGGACATGGACAATGATGGCGACATGGACATCTTATCAGCATCAGAGGAGGACGATACTATAGCGTGGTATGAGAACGATGGAGCCTCGAATCCAAGTTGGACTGCCTCAGATATTGCAACTAGTGCCGATAATGCAACCTCTGTTTTTGCCGCCGATATGGATAATGATGGAGATATGGATATACTTTCAGCATCATTTGCTGACGATACAATAGCGTGGTATGAGAATGATGGCAATGCAAATCCAAGTTGGACAGCCTCAGATATTGTCACTGATGCTGATGGGGCTTCGGCTGTATTCGTGGCAGACATGGACAATGATGGTGACATGGATATACTATCAGCATCTCAGAATGATCATACAATAGCTTGGTATGAGAGTGATGGTGCAGGTGATCCAAGTTGGACTGCCTCAGATATTGCAACTAGTGCCGATAATGCATATTCTGTTTTTGCCGCTGATATGGACAATGATGGAGACATGGATGTTGTTTCAGCATCAATTGAGGATGATACAATAGCTTGGTACGAAAATACCGCTACTTTCAGTTTCGACCCGATTTGGAGCGCTTCAGACATTGCAACTAGTGCAAGTGGTGCAATGTCAGTTTTTGCAGCCGATATGGATGGTGATGGAGACATAGATATTCTTTCAGCATCAAAATTGGATGATACTATAGCGTGGTATGAGAATGATGGTGCCGCAGATCCAAGTTGGACTGCCTCAGATATAGATACTAATGCAGATGGTGCATTCTCAGTTTTTGCTGCCGATATGGATAATGATGGCGATATGGATATACTATCAGCATCAGATGTTGATGATACAATAGCATGGTATGAGAATGATGGTGCAGCAGATCCAAGTTGGGCTGCTTCAGATATAGATACCAATGCAGATAATGCAAAGTCTGTTTTTGCAGCCGATATGGATGGTGATGGAGATTTGGATATTCTTTCAGCATCGGTAAATGATAATGCAATTGCATGGTATGAGAATGATGGTGCAGCAGATCCAAGTTGGACTGCCTCAGATATTGCAACTAGTGCAAGTGGTGCAACCTCTGTTTTTGCCGCAGATATGGATGATGACGGAGACATGGATATTCTTTCAGCATCTCAAAATGATCATACAATTGCTTGGTATGAGAATGATGGCGCAGCAGATCCAAGTTGGGCTGCCTCAGATATTGCAACTAGTGCAAGTGGTGCACAATCTGTTTTTGCTGCAGATATGGACAATGATGGTGATATGGATATTCTTTCAGCATCAGATGGTGATGATACAATAGCATGGTATGAGAATGATGGGGCTGCAGATCCAAGTTGGGCGGCCTCAAATATAGATACTAATGCAGATGGGGCGAAGTCCGTTTTCGCAGCAGACATGGATAATGATGGAGATATGGATATTCTTTCAGCATCAATGAATGATCATACAATCGCATGGTATGAGAACGATGGAGCTGCAGATCCAAGTTGGGCTGCCGCAGATATAGATACTAATGCTGTCAGTGCACGATCCGTTTTTACAGCCGATATGGATGGAGATGGAGATATGGATATTGTTTCAGCGTCATATAGTGATAGTACAATAGCTTGGTATGAGAACAATGCTGGAATTCCAGAATTTTCCAGTATTTTGATGCCAATCGTCTCCGTTTTGGCTATAGTGGGTTTCAACTACAGACGAAGAAAAAT
>CAUYZR010000016.1:0-20971 GCA_963577905.1 Candidatus Thalassarchaeaceae archaeon | reverse complement strand
CTTTGACAAGACCCTCCGAGAAATAGATGGAACTGATAATTTTAGTAAAGTTGGAGGGAACATCAGCGTAGTACTCTCAATAGCTTGTGCCAAAGCTGCTGCCGACGCAAAAGGAATTGCCTTGTACGAACACATTGGAAAAACAGATACCTACGCACTTCCAGCACCAATGTCAAACGTATTGGGTGGTGGTGCACATGCCATTGGAGGAACTGATATTCAAGAATTTCTGATTACCTCATTTGATGATGACATAAACACGGCCATAGAGGCGAATTCTGCCGTCCACAAAGAAGTAGGTAAGATTCTAAAGGGAAAATTCCCGAATATGGCCCTAGGCAAAGGTGACGAAGGTGCGTGGGTCGCACCAATTGGGAATGTTGAGGCTCTGGAATTAGTGGTTGATGCAGCGAATAATGTAAGTGACGAGATAGGAATCGAAATCAGACCTGGATTGGATATGGCTGCAAGTGAATTTTACCGTGATGGAAAATACAGGTACAAGGATCAAACCCTGACGCCTGAAAAACAGATTGAATTCGTACTAGGCCTAATAGAGGAATACGATCTGCACTCAGTTGAGGACCCAATCGATCAAGAGGACTTTGAGTCATGGACTGCATTGACAGAACAGACCGATGCCTTGGTCATAGGAGATGATCTCTATGTCACAAATACGGAAAGATTGCAAAAAGGAATAGATATGGAGGCCACCAATTCAATCCTGATCAAACCAAATCAGATAGGGACACTTACAGACACTATCAAGACAGTTGATCTTGCCAAAAAGGCAGATATGGCGACTATTATCTCACATCGTAGCGGAGATACCACGGATTCAACCATAGCCCACTTGGGTGTGGCATTTGAATCACATGCTATCAAAACCGGGATAGTGGGTGGTGAAAGGATTGCAAAGCTTAATGAACTAGTACGAATCAGCGAGAAACTCAGATGACCGAGACCGAATCCAAAGAGCTGCTCATAGACGAGGATACGTTCCTTACCTGTGGTGTGCACATTGGCACTAAACAGAAAAGCAGAGACATGGAACCGTATGTCCACAAGGTGAGAGAGGATGGGCTCAGGATCCTAAATGTCAACCTGACCTCGGAGAAGATAGTTGAAGCGGCTAATTTTCTGAAAGAACATGAACCCCAAGATGTTTTAGTTGTATCGGCTAGGCAATATGGTTGGAAACCTGCAAAGAAATTTGCAGACACTTGTGGGTTCAATTGTATAGCTGGAAGATTCACGCCAGGAAGGCTGACAAATCCTGAAATGCAGTTTTTTATAGAACCTAAGATAATCATTCTCACCGACCCTGCTGCTGATGCTCAGGCCTTCAGGGAAGCAATTAACATCAAGATACCTGTAATCGCCATGTGTGATTCAAACAATCTAACAAACAACGTAGACCTCATTATACCTGGTAATAACAAGGGACGGCGCTCACTAGCTCTAATCTATTGGTTACTCTCGAGAGAAATCCTAAGGATTAGGGGAGAACTAGGAACGGACGAGGATCTTGAAGAGACGATAGACGATTTCGAAGCACCGCTAATCTGAAGAGTTTTCTTTTTAAGAACGGAGCCATAGCAAGTTGTGTGGCTTTTCGAATTACTGTACTTCTTCTACTTTTTCCTTAGATTGAGACTGGAAATACCCTTCTATTCGCAAGAAGAATATAGAAGACTGATAACCTTGAGAGCGAGGAAATTAGCCAAACGGTACAACATGAAGATATATGTCAAAGGGAATCCTCAACCGGGATTTCTAGTGGCCAATCACACCAGTTATCTAGATCCCGTTGTTGTACAGGCCCTTAAGACCGGCGGAGCTGTTTCCAAAGTTGAAGTCAGAGATTATTTTCTATTTGGGCCTATTGCAAATAAGGTCGGAATGTTGTGGGTAAAACGTGAGAATCGAAAATCCAGAACTGGAGTGATACAGCAATTGAACCAATGGGATGCAGTAAAAAACCCTCTCTGGATCTTCCCAGAAGGTACAACCTCTAGTTTTGGAGAATTAGGACCTTTCAAAATGGGAGTCTTCAAAGCCGCGGAAATTACAGGACATGTGATTCAACCTCTGGTTTTTTGTTATGATAATCCATTGGTGGATTGGGGAAGAACCGGAAATGAAAAGGACCTGTTCAGAAGTATTCTAGATTTTTATAAAGAAAATATCAGAACAAATGTCTATTGCTTCTGGATGAAGCCTATGAAAGTAGGGCCAGGTGAAGCTCAAGAAGTGGCTGATGAGTTACGACGAAGGATGTTAATTTATATCAGAAGGTTCGAGAGGGAACGGAATGGATAGGAAGCGCTGGGAAAAGGAAACCTTGGAATCGGCATTGAATGAGAACCCTGAAAGGAAAGAAACTTTATTGGATAACAGAGAACGCCTGAATACACCCGAAGACACCTACGGGTCCAAATTTGAATTACCTGGAGAGGCGCCATACACTCGAGGAATACATCCTACTGGCTATAGAGGGAAATTATGGACGATGAGGCAATACGCCGGGTTTGGTACTGCCAAAAAAACAAACGAAAGATTCAGGTATCTCCTTGAAGAAGGTCAGAACGGATTATCCGTTGCATTTGACCTTCCAACCCAGATAGGATATGACAGCGATGATGAAATGGCCCTAGGTGAGGTTGGCAAAGTTGGTGTAGCCATAGATTCTATAGAAGACATGGAACTCTTGTTTGATCAAATACCGTTAGACTGCGTCTCAACCAGTATGACCATCAATGCACCAGCCTCAATACTTCTGGCGATGTACATTGCCGCAGGTAAGAATCAAGGCGTTGCTGAAGGCAAATTGAGAGGGACCGTCCAGAATGATATACTCAAAGAATACATTGCAAGAGGAACATATATATTTCCTCCAAAGCAATCCATGAGATTGACGACCGATGTATTCGAATACTGTACCAAACATGTTCCCAAATGGAACACCATATCTGTTTCAGGATATCATATTCGTGAGGCCGGGTGCACTGCAGAACAGGAATTGGCATTTACTATAGCAAATGGAATAACCTACGCACAGTCTGCTGTCGAAAAAGGACTTGATATTGATGATTTTGCACCAAGAATGACCTTTTTCTTCAACGGGCACAACGATTTTCTATATGAAATTGCAAAGTTCAGAGCGGCTCGCCAAATATGGGCAAAAACAGTAGCTGAGAGATTTGGGGCCCAGAATGAAAAATCGATGATGATGAAGTTCCATACCCAAACTGGAGGTTCTACCCTAACTGCCCAGCAACCACACAATAATGTTGTTAGAACCTCTATTCAGGCACTATCTGCAGTTCTGGGAGGAACGCAAAGCCTTCACACAAACGCACTTGACGAAGCTTTAGGACTGCCATCCAAAAAAGCGGCCAGAGTAGCATTGAGAACTCAACAGATAATTGCTGAAGAATCGGGTATCCCAAACACAATCGACCCTTTGGCAGGATCTTATACGATTGAGACCATGACACAAGAACTAATTGACAAATCGGAATCATTAATCGAGGACATAGACTCCAGAGGAGGAATGTTAATGTGTATTGAGGAGGGGTGGATCCAATCTCAAATTATGGACTCGGCATACAAATACCAGAAAGAGGTCGAAAGTGGAGAAAGAATAATCGTGGGTGTGAATGAATATCTGGAAGAAGAAAAGACCAAACCCGAGGAAATCACAAAAATTGGGAATAAATCTATCAAGGACCAAATTCGAAGATTGAGGAATCTAAGAGAAAAACGCGGAGACATCAGTCAATACTTGGATATCTTGGAACAAAAGGCCAGTGCAGACAACGTGAACCTGATGCCCTCTATAATCAATGCTGTAAGCGCTAAAGTCACCGTCGGTGAGGTTTGCAATTCACTCCGGAAAGTTTGGGGCGAGCATAGGCCAAAAGAAATATTGTGATATTCAAGTAATTTTATCTAATACCCTGTCAATCGATAATGACTTGGCGAGGCTAGGCTAGTGTTGGTTAAACTGGGGGACTGTGGATCCCTCGTCCCGGGTTCGACTCCCGGGCCTCGCCCCACTTTTTATAGTCCTAAATTATAGCAGATTAATCATGAAGACCACCTTGTACCAATTGCACCTTACGGGAAGATTAAAGCATATGGTAATAGAGACAAATGGAAACCAGATTATTACTGAATGGTGGACTTCAAAGAAAGATGATGATGGAAAGAAACAAATTACGAAAGAGACGGTTTATGGAAAAAATAAAGGACGAACTAATGAAACCTCAGATAATGAACAAGCTCTTCTAGAATTTCAAAGAAAGATTAAGAAAAAAAAAGAAGAAGGATATGTCGAAAACCGAAAGGATGCAATTCTTGGAGAAAAAATAGCCGTAAGTTCAACCTTAACACAATCATTTGCACCTTGTAAACCTGTTAGCAAACTTAACGAAAAAGATGATGCCTACGATGGAACTTGGTTGGCTGAAAGGAAATACAATGGTTCTTGCATTTTATTGCACAATACTGGCAAAGAAAGAATAGGTTATACAAGAAGAATAAAGCCCATAACCGAAATATTGAGTGTTGTCAAGGAAATAAAAAATACATTACATGAATTGCCTGATGAATCATTAATAATTGGGGAATTGGTAGCATTTGACAAAGAGGGACAAGAGGATCCAAAAGTTCTCAAGGCAGTTACTACAGAGACTACAACTAAGGCAAAAGCTAAAGCGAAATATAACTCTTTAATAACAGATGACTACCATTTCAAGTATAATATTTTTGACGTTATCTTCTGGTATGGTGAAGATGTCACGGACCGTACTTTCCTTGAAAGATTAGAAATAACAAAGTTCTTTGAGGAGAGGAAAATCAGAACTTTTACAGAGGAAATAGCCTTACAAGCGAAGGTGAAGGGTTGGGAAGGGTTCATTCTAAGACAAGCTGAAGACTGCATAGCCTTTACTATGAATGGAAAACCAAAACGTAAAGGATCCTACAAATTCAAATTTGTAGAAACAACAGATTGTATTGTAACGAAAATTAGCCCAGGTTCTGGAAAACACGAGGTCCGCTTTGCAAGATTTCGATTAACTCAGTATGAAAATAGCCCCTATTTTGACGAACCAGTTATTGTTGACTGTGGATGGGCTGGAGGGGGGAGGCTAGGTGAGGATAATATGGATCAGATAACCCAAGATTTAATGGAAAAAGGATACAAACTCGAGGAATGTGAACTGAAAGAAGAAGACTGGTTTGTAGTCGAATTGGAATATCAAAGCAGGCAAAACCGAAATGACAAAGGTCAACTTTGTTTTGAGTTTCCAATCATTATAAGAACAAGAGAAGACAAACCCCTAAGTGAATGTGAAGTTTAGATATCATTTAAGGAAATCTCAGATTCCTTTCCTGTATCCAAATCTTTAATCTTAACCCTCTTACGGGACCATTCATCAGGAGCAAGCAAAACCAAACGCGCTGCCCCAATACGTTCAGCATGCTTGAACACCCACTTCATCTTTTTGGCTTCTAAAACTAGATCAACAGTTCTACCTGAATTACGCAAGGATGCTGCTACCATAACTGCCGCATTTCGTAAATCAGAATTTAGTGGAATTACTATATCATCAATATCACTTACTAATTCCGGAATTAGGCCTTTCTCTGCGAGTAATTCCATGATAACCATGTCTCCAAAACCAAACCCTGTTGCAGGTAAATCTTTACCTCCTAATGCAGAGAGAAGTTTGTCATACCTACCACCACCACAAATTGCACGGAATTTGCCATCGCGATCATGGACTTCAAAAACCGAACCTGTGTAATATGCAAGACCCCTAACTATAGAAGCATCAAATTCAATCCAATCTTGTATTCCATATGCGCCAATTGCCTCAAAAAGATTTACAAGTTCGGACACAGCCATACTATCCTCTTGTAAAGCTCCTTTCAAATCACTCATATCTTTGATTCCCAATACTGATTGAATCGTCGTAATAACTTTTGAATCATGTCCTAAGCCAGACAATTGTTCTTTAATAACATCTGAGGGGAGGTGGTCCATCTTATCAACAATAACGCATGTCTGAGCAAAGATGTCTCCCTCTATACCTAGAGAACCTAGAACTTCTTCGAGAACTTTTCGACTACTAACACGAATAACAATATCTTTAGCCGTTAATCCAATACCTTCAAAGAAAGTTACCAACACAGATATTAGTTCAGCATCTGCAGAAATCTCAGTTGTTCCCCAAATATCAACATTCCATTGATAATGTTCTCTTCCCCGACCACGTTGTGTTCTTTCATAACGCCAACATTGGGGAATCGAGAACCACTTAATTGGCATTGGCAATCCACCTGCACGTGCCATTACCATACGGGCTAAGGATGGCGTCATCTCAGGACGTAGTGCAACCTTACGGTTGCCTTTATCTTGAAAACTGTACAATTGTTGAGTTATCTCTTCACCTTGTTTTCTTGTGTATAATTCTTCATATTCTAAAACGGGTGCGTCATACTCCTCAAAACCGTGTAAAAGAGACGCATTTGTAAAATTATCAAACAACCAATTCCGTAATCTCATATCTTCCGGATAAAAATCACGGGTGCCACGAACGCCTTGACTCACATTTGGTCATTGAGAGCGGATGTTAAGTGCTTCGGACTGCCCACAAAGTTATAGAACTCCCGCAATGGGCATACAATGGGTACGCCAGAGAAAATAGAGGGCCTTGAAAGAAAACTCAAAGAAACTGTAGACGGTGACCCCAAAAGAATTGAAAAACAGCTGAAGGCCGGAAAGATGACAGCACGAGAACGTATTGCCACTTTATTGGATTCGGACTCTTTTGTTGAACTGGATGCTCTGGTTAAACATCGAAGTAATAATTTTGGTCTTGAAGATAGAAAACCCGCAGGAGACGGTGTAATCACAGGGCATGGAACGATAAACGGTAGAATAGTATATATTTTTGCACAGGATTTTACTGTCTTTGGAGGTGCCTTGGGTGAAGCGCATGCCCAAAAGATCTGTAAGGTGATGGACATGGCCTCGAAAACGGGATGTCCAGTCATTGGACTCAATGATTCAGGAGGTGCCAGAATTCAGGAAGGTGTTGTTAGCTTAGGGGGATATGCTGAGATATTCTACAGAAATGTCACTTCATCAGGAGTAATTCCCCAATTTTCCTTAATCTTGGGACCCTGTGCCGGTGGTGCAGTTTACAGCCCGGCAATGACTGATTTTACACTGATGGTGAAAAACACCAGCCACATGTTCATTACGGGACCTGACGTGATTAAAACTGTAACTCATGAAGATGTAACGTTTGAAGATTTAGGGGGGGCAATGACCCATAATTCGATATCCGGAGTTGCTCATCTAGCCTGTGAATCGGAAGAAGATGTATTTGATTCACTAAGAGAATTGATGGGATACATCCCTCAAAATAATGCGGAAGGAGCTCCTACAATCGAATATAATAAAGATGAAATAGAAAGTATAAAAGAATTAGATTCTATTATTCCCGATAATTCTAATGAACCCTATGATATTCGTGACGTGATCAATCTAATCTTCGATGAAAATTTATTCGAATTGCAACCATATTGGGCAAAGAATATTATCACAGGCTTTGCAAGATTAAGGGGGCATTCTGTTGGTATTGTAGCAAATCAACCGTCCGTTTTAGCGGGTTGTCTGGATATTGATGCATCAACGAAGGCGGCAAGATTCGTGCGTTTCTGTGACGCCTTCAACATTCCACTGATAACCTTTGTTGATGTTCCTGGTTTTTTACCAGGGACTGAACAAGAACATGGTGGTATAATTCGCCATGGTGCTAAGTTACTGTATGCCTTTTCCGAGGCATCCGTTCCAAAATTGACGGTGATTACTAGGAAAGCTTACGGTGGAGCATATGATGTTATGTCATCAAAACACATACGTGCTGACCTAAATGTGGCTTGGCCAACAGCTGAGATTGCTGTAATGGGTTCTGAAGGTGCCGTAAATATTATTTTCAGAAAAGAAATTAGGGAGGCTGAGGATCCTGAGAAAATGCATCAAAAATTGACCGAGGAATACAAAGAAAAATTTGCATCCCCATATATAGCTGCTGAAATGGGTTACATTGACAGAGTGATTTTTCCTAGAGATACACGTAAAGAATTGCTAATCGCCTTAGAAAGATACGGCAGCAAAAGGGAAGAAAGACCAAAACGAAAGCACGGAAATATCCCCTTATGACGCTGGAAGTAGGAAATAAAGCACCGAACTTCACTTTGCCTGACCAAAATGGAAATAGTGTAAGATTGGACGATTTTGCAGGTAGATGGTTGGTAGTTTATTTTTATCCCAGAGATGATACCCCCGGTTGTACTGTTGAAGCAAAGGATTTTACAGAGTTGAAGAAAGATTTTGAAAAAAAAGAAACTGTAATCTTAGGTGTAAGTCCTGATAATGAGGCTAAGCATTGCAAATTTATTGATAAACATGGACTGAAGATTGATCTTCTGGCTGACTGTGAAAAGAGCATGTTATCTGATTACGGCGTTTGGCAAGAAAAAACAATGTATGGTAAAACATACTTGGGCGTTGTAAGAACAACCTATTTGATTGATCCCGATGGGAACATAGCTGAGGCCTGGACTAAAGTAAAAGCTAAAGGCCACGCGGATGCCGTTTTGAAGAGACTGATTGATATTAGAGGATAAAATCCTTACATCATGCCGCCCATTCCACCCATGCCACCCATATCGGGCATGGCTGGCATTCCACTATTTTCTTCAGGTATATCGCAAACTAAAGTTTCTGTAGTTAAAACCAAACCAGCTATAGAACCAGCTGCTTGAATTGCATTTCGAGTGACTTTCACTGGATCAATGACTCCTGCCTTCATCAAATCTTCGTAAGTATTTGTTCTTGCATTAAATCCAAAATTCCCTTTGCCCTCCCTAATCTTAGATACAACCACAGAACCATCTTCACCGGCATTATCTGCTATCTGGCGCGATGGTATGGCAAGAGCATCTCTTACAATTTTAACACCGACTGATTCTTCGTCGGATAATTTGCCTGCAAGTTTCCTCAATGATTCGGAAGCACGTAAAAGAGCTACACCTCCTCCAGCTACAACTCCTTCAGCCATTGCTGCACGAGTAGCATTCAATGCATCATCAACACGTCCTTTCTTTTCTTTCATTTCGGTTTCAGTAGCTGCACCTATCTCAAGGACTGCAACACCACCACTTAATCTTCCAATCCTTTTGTCTAATTTCTCTTTGTCCCACTTACTAGTGGCTACATTGGATTGGCTCTTAAGGATAGAGACCCTTTCATCTATAGCCTTCTTAGAACCTCCACCTGAGATAAGCGTGGTCTTGTTCTTACCAATAATGACCTTCTCGGCAGTTCCAAGATGAGCTTCTGTGATATCCTTTAATTCAGAACCTTGATCTTTTACGACCACTGTCCCGCCCGTCAATATTGCTATATCCTCCAATTGCTCGCCTTGCTCATCACCAAATCCAGGTGCTTTTACCGCACAGGCTCTGACGACTTTGGAAGCAACGTTCAAAACTAGAGTAGCTAGGGCTTCTCCTTCTAGATCTTTAGAGATAATCAAAAGTGGTGACTTAGTTTGCTTTACTGCGACTTCAAGTGCTGGAATCAGATCCTGTGCTGATGAAACAGTGTGATCGGTTAATAGGATTTTGGGGTTTTCCAATATCGCTTCCCTCTTTTCACGATCTGTGATCATATAGGGTGAAACATAGCCTTTATCGAATTCCATGCCTTCAACAACTTTGAGGCTGGTCTCCATTGACTTTGCTTCTTCAACTGTTATAATCCCATCATGTCCAACTTTCTCGACTGCGCTTGCAATCAAACTTCCAATTTCGGAATCATTATTAGCTGAAATAGAAGCAACTTGCTCAATAACTTCTCCTGATTCTTTAACTGGTTTAGATGCTGACTTTAATTCGGAAACTACCGTTTCTATGGCTTTATCGAAACCACTTTTCAAATTGACGGGGGACATTCCGGCTGAAACATTTCTTAGACCATAGTATGAAAGAGATTGTGCTAAGATAGCAGCAGTGGATGTTCCATCTCCGGCATTATCTTGAGCCTTGATAGCTACCTCTTTTACTAATTGCGCCCCCATATTCTCGTATGGATCAGGCAACTCTATGTCTTTAGCAATAGTAACACCATCGTTGATAATTGTTGGACTTCCAAAAGATCTGTCCAATACTACCGTTCTGGCTTTAGGTCCTAAGGTTACCTTAATTGCGTCTGTTGCTGCCGTTATTCCATCTAACAACTTCTTTCTTGCTTCTTCACCATAAATCATCTGTTTTGCCATTTTTTACCTCACTTTACTTTTGCCTGAAGATCTTCTGATTTTACCAAAAGGTAATCCGTATCTCCCCAGGTCAATTCGGTTCCTGCATATTTCTTGTAGACTACCTTGTCTCCAGCCTTAACGTTCTCAGACTCTGGACCTGCTGCAACAACGGTTCCAACATTCATTTTCTCTCTGGCTGCTTCTGGTAGCATAAATCCACTGGCCGTCTTTTCGGCTGCCTGCTCTAGTTCTATAAGAACCATCTCTCCTAAAGGTTCAATTCCGATCGTCATTTTTTTACTCCACTTTTGGGATAGGTATGCCTAACTTGCGTTGTTTTCCACCAGCAGTAGCCAACCTGAGGTTGTCTACCCCAGCCCCTATATAAAATTGATTATAATCCTTGTATTAAATCTATCAACACTTTACGTGGTTCTGAAGACTTTACAACTCCAGATGCAAGTAAAATTCCTTGTGAGCCAAGTGACAGGGCCTTAGATACGTCTGCTTGGTCCTTAACTCCTGCTCCACAAAGAACCGGAATTCCTGAATTTATTTTATTCACTGCCGATACTGAATCCCTAATAACATCAGGTTTTGCTGTAGAAACTGAAATTTCTCCGCCAATCAATTCAGGTGGTTCAACTGCAAGCATATCTGGATTAAGGGCAGCGCCTCGTTTTGTAGCTTCAACGTCTGCAGTACAGAGGACTGTTGATAAGCCAACGTCACGGCAACGCTGAATAGAGGCTTGGATTTCCTCTGGTGGAATCTGGCATTCAGCATGATTAATTAGAGTTCCAAAAGCTCCAGCTTGTTTAACGGCCTCGGGCAGAATTGACCCTGTATTAGAACCAAAAGACACACAATCTACGTGTTGTGCAAATACCTGAATTTTAAGATTATCACTATATTCCTGTATATCAACTGCAGAAACAGCTGCTGCCAAATTTACATTAAATTCTTTGGATAATTCTTCCATGATCTTACACAGTTTAAAACCTTCATATCCATAACCTTGGGAGTACGTTTTCAGATTAACGATTATGATTGGGAAGCCTTCTGGCATATAGTCCTATGAAAAACGCATTTAATGATGCTTTGGGAATCATTATAAAATAATGCCATGTATCTAATACATCATGCCTACTTTAGAGCAAAAAAATATTCTTGTTACAGGTGCGGCAGGACAAATTGGAACTGACCTGACAACCACTCTCAGAGAAAAGTTTGGTAATCAGAATGTTGTTGCCATGGGACGTAAAACACCCATGCCTAAGGATATAGCTGAAAGTGGGCCCTGTGTAATGGGTGACGTCACAGATATAGAAGGGTACCGGAAGATTGTAGACGACTACCAGATAGACACTGTTTATCACTTGGCTGCAATTCTTTCAGCTACAGGAGAATCAAACCCTCAGTTATGCTATGATGTCAACTTGAATGGATTATACAATGTACTAGAAGTAGCTAAAGAACAAGAGCAACGCCTTTTCTGTCCAAGTTCAATTGCCGTTTTTGGACCTGGAACTCCTTTAGAGAACACTCCTCAGGAAACTGTTCTAAAACCAACTACTATGTATGGCGTCACGAAAGTTGCAGGAGAATTGCTTTGCGATTACTATTTCCACAAATACGAGATCGATGTAAGGGGCATCAGATATCCTGGCCTCATAAGTTGGAAGACAAGACCTACTGACGGGACCACAGACTATGCAGTTGAAATATACTATGAAGCAGTGCTGAACAACAGGTATGAATGCTTTGTTAGGGCTGACACTAAACTGCCTATGATGTATATGCCCGATGCAATAAAGGGAACCTTAGACCTGATGGATGCTCCTTTAGAGAACCTAAAACATCATTCTGACTTTAATTTCGCAGGAATGAGCTTTTCCGCGCAGGAACTTGCTGATTGCGTAAGCGCTCGAATGCCCGGATTTCAGTGTACTTTTAAGCCAGATTCTAGACAGAATATAGCTGACTCATGGCCTGATTCAATTGATGATTCTGCAGCAGATGAGGAATGGGGTTGGAAACCAAGTTATGATCTTGAAAAAATGAGTGATGACATGCTAGAAAATCTGAAGAGGAAACTAGGATAACATGACCACACCAACTGAATGGATGAAAGATGAATACAATGACCTAGTCTCAAAAGGTTTTGATTGGAAACCTCCTGTTATTACAGGCGCCTCCTCAGCTAGATGTATAATTGATGGAAGTGAAAAAATAATGCTGTGTGCTAATAATTATCTGAACCTTAGCACACATCCAAAGGTAAAACAGGCGGCGAAGGATGCCGTGGACACGCATGGGGCAGGAAGTGGTAGCGTCAGACCAATCGCTGGGAACATGGATATTCATAACCAATTGGAAGAAAGCATAGCGCGTTTCAAAAATCGAGAAGCTGCGTTATACTATCAAACTGGATTTGCAGTCAATTCAGGTTTAATCCCTCAATTAGCCGGAAAAAACGACGCAATAATCTCTGATCAATTGAATCATGGGTCAATCATAGATGGTGTGCGATTGTCAGGAGTTAAAAAGGAAAATCGAGCGATCTATCCACACAATAATATGGGTGGTCTAGAGGATCAACTGAAGACTATGACCAAAAAATGTGATAAAACTCTTGTAATTAGTGATGGAGTATTCTCAATGGACGGGGACATTGCACCGCTTGATGAAATAACCAAACTAGCTAGGGAGTATGGTGCGATGACATACATAGATGACTGTCATGGAGAAGGTGTTTTAGCAGGAGGGAGAGGAATTGGATCTCATTTTGGTGTAGAGGATGAAGTTGACATGGAATCTGGATCTTTTTCCAAGGCCTTTGGAGTTGTTGGGGGACTGATTGCGGGTGAGAAGCACATGGTGGATTATGCATTCAATAAATCAAGAACCATGCTATTGTCCGGTTCTGCACCACCTGCCACAATTGCAGCTTGTAATGCATCCATAGAAGTTCTTGAAACTGAACCCGAACATGTAGAAAAATTATGGTCAAATACTGAATATTTCAGAAAAGAAATACAATCAATGGGATTTGATACAGGCGTATCTGAAACTCCAATTATTCCTGTAATGTGTGGTGAATCTCATAAAGCTAAAGAGTTGAGTGCAAACTTATTGAAATTAGATGTCTTTGCATTACCTATTGTTTTCCCAATGGTTGCTCCTGACAAGGCTAGAATTAGAGTTATGATGAGTGCTGGACTAAATAGAGAAGACTTGAATTCAGCTTTGAATGCATTTGAAAAAGGCGGGAAATCCGCAGGAATCATATAATATGAATCAAAATAATGAGTGAAGACGAGTGGAAGAATAAACTAACACCAGAACAATACCAAGTGTGTAGATGTAGTGCTACTGAACCTCCATTCGATAATGAATATTGGAATTGTCATGAATCTGGAAAATATCATTGTACTTGCTGTGACGAAATTTTGTTTGATTCAGAACATAAATTTGATTCTGGAACTGGATGGCCTAGTTTTTTCAAGCCTGCAAACGATAAAATAATTGATGAAAAAGAAGATGTTTCATATGGAATGAAACGTATTGAAGTTGTTTGTTCAAAATGTGAATCGCACTTGGGACATTTATTTGATGATGGACCTCAACTAACTGGATTGAGATATTGCATTAATTCAGCATCTCTAAACCTGAAAAGAAACTAATCTGAAATCTCACTCAACCATGCTCCTCCTGTTACAAACGCAACATTGTACATGACTAGAAGCATGAATGCTAACTCAAAGTCGGAGGAACCTGAGATTAGCGAATCCGTGGATCTTATTGCCGCTTCAATCACTGTAAAGAGCAGAATCGGAATCGCAAAAAGGGAAGTAATCATCCACCCTCCATGTAAAGGAGTAGCGGAACTGGCCGCCAGTGTCCCTACTGCAGAAAGACCGATGCAACCAATCAGAACAATCAAATAAGCTAGAAGTAGGTCCTCTGCAAAAGGATTTCCAAACAAAATAACATAAATAACAAGAGTGATTGTGCTAAGAATCCAGAGTAGAACTAATGAACCGACCATCCGTCCCAGAAATAATTGGTATCTAGTAATTGGGGCTAATTTCAACAGGTCTACCGTTCCTCTTTCAGACTCTCGTGTTGATATATGAGTTACAAGACCCAATCCCGTCAATAAAATGGAAGCCCACAATATGCCGGAATTCTGGAGAATTATGCTGTCTATCACTGAAAATCTAAGCGACATCAGAATCATGAATGACAACATAGCAGACGCTATCAGCCCTTGGAGGGAACGGAACTCTACCTTCAACACCTTTCTGATAAGAACCGGGATTGGATTCATGAAATTCCACCCCTATCCAGTTCCACTGTCCGATCGGAATAAGACGGACTCTCATGCGAAACCAAGAGAATGCTACAATTTTCATCCCTGAGCTTGGTTAATAACTTCTCAATTATTGCAATACCATCTGAATCTAAACCTGTAAAGGGCTCATCCAATAGCAATGTAGTCGGTGTGTGGGAAATTGCCATAGCAAAACCTAACCTCTGGACCATCCCTCTAGAATAATTTCCAGATAGATCATCGCCAAAGGATATCAGACCCACTTTAGCCAAAAATTCTCTAGCTCCTGATTCAGCGTCCCTTATTGAATTCAATTCTAGCCAGAAACGCAGATTCTCAAAACCAGTCAACTCAGGATAAAATGCTGGATTATGAGGGAGATATCCTACACGGGAACGTATTTCTTCCGGAAAGCTCCTTAGGTCATAACCATCTATCTCTGCTACATCGTAATCATCAGGTTTATCCAATGTATTGATAGAACGTAACAGGGTGGTTTTTCCACTTCCATTATTGCCAACTAAAGTTACTATTTCACCGTCTTTTACTTCAAGGTCTAAGCTGCGTAGAACCTTCTTAGGGCCAAAAGATTTGAAAAAAGCATTTAGCTTAATCATCTATCTCTAAATCACGACTATATTGCTCAGCTGCTTCCGCAGGATTATCTGAAAGATAGATCCCTCGCCCAACTATGATAAAATCTGCTCCAGCTTTCAATGCCTCTTTGGAATTTCCGCCTTGGGCACCTACTCCAGGTGACATTATTTTCAGATTGCCTATTAAATCCCTGATTCGTGAGATGTCTTCTGGTCTGGTAGCAGGAGCGATAACACCAGTGGCACCAACTTCGAGAGCTAGAGAACAGAAGGTCTCAACATCGAAGAAGTCTCCGCCTCGTGGGTGTGACATCGTAATCACTACAAACAGATCCTTGGAGCTGTCTACCTCTCTTATGGCCTTAAGGGATTCAGGACCTGGAAAAGCATGGGCAATTATTCCTTGTGCTCCGGCCTCGAAAACTGATTCGGCAATAAGGCGATTTGTATTCGGAATATCTGCAACTTTGAAATCACAAATTACCTTAGCTAATTTTGAGATCTCTGTAACAATGCCTAAGCCTGAAGACAGGACTAACGGATAATTTATCTTAATCGCAGCCACAAAAGGTGCGACCTCCTCAGCAATTCTGCAGGCCCTAACCGAATCTGTCTCATCCAGTGCGAGCACTAGCCGTGAAGCCATTAAATCTCTAACTTCCCAGTTAATACCGAAACTGCATACTTCAACTCCGCAACTGCTGCTACCGCTTCTCTCCTCACTTGAAAAAGATCCTGAGGTTCCATTTCTTTGCCTAAATTGGATTCAACGAACATCATCTTTTCCAAGCTGCGTTCGATAGTGTCAACAATTATCTGGCTTCGTGCGGAACGTCGTAAACTCTCTTCATCAATACTAGCTTCATCTGCCATAAGAGAAGCTCACTACTGGAGTGGGATATAACCATTTTGCCACAGACTGTTACTTAGGTTAAGTCTTCGCGAGTAAACATGGTTATTCCGACAGGGTCTCTAGGTAAAGGGCCTTTATTTTCAGCCACGATTATATTTATTCCTGCTTTGGGAACCAGTTCAATCAAACGTTGAGTTATAATCCCATCCATAACCAAGGTATTAACACCATTATTTTTGCGTGTTTCCAGAACCTCTTGAAGACCACTAATTGAAACTTCATCCGCGACTTCGTCGCCCATCAATAATCTTGCATTTTTTGTACCCCGGAGCTGATCAAGCTGTTCCACAAATACAGAACTGGCCACAGCCGCTTCGACTGGAACTTCCTCTGTCACTTCCTTTTCTTTGGGCGTTGCTTTCTCTTCTTTAGAAGATTTACTCTTGGTCCCTCGATGGGTTTTCTTATCCGATGATTTAGCTTTAGTTCCCGAAGAACCAGGTCTAGACCATTTGTTCTGTTCCATAAATAGCTCGGCCGAGACCTTATCTCTCAAACATTTCATAATCTGCTTATGGGTAAGATGTTCGACTTCTGTATTATCTGGAGCACGTGAAATAAAATCAACCTCCGCTACCTGAAGAAGCTCTTGAATTATCATTTCACCACCACGGTCACCGTCAACAAAGGCTGTTACCGTCCTTTCTTTACTGAGCTCTGCAACTTCCTTGGGTACATTGGTGCCCTCTACTGCCACAGCGTTCTTTATTCCGTGCCTTAATAGGTTGAGAACATCACCACGGCCTTCAACAATAATCACAGCATCGCTGGTAGCTACATTCGGACCTGCAGGTAATTTACCTTTGAACCGAACTATCTCCTCGGTTTGAAGTACCTGTCTAACCGTATCCGTGATCGTAGAACCAGCACCTCTTGAATCTTTAATTAAATTAATTAAAAGTGATCGTGCACGATCTATGATTATTTCGCGTTTTGAATTACGACTATCTTCCAATGTCGTAATCTTTACTGTGGCCTTACAAGGGCCAACGCGTTCAACTGTTTCTAGCGCTGCTGCGAAGACTGAAGTTTCAACCTGGTCCATACTTGAAGAGATGACTATCTCTCCAGTGGACTTGCCTTTATTGCTTGATATTTCAACCTCTACGCGGCCCATTCGTCCGCTTTTCTGAAGATCACGAAGATCTAATTCATCACCTAATAGCCCTTCTGTTTGACCAAAAACGGCCCCTACTACATCGGACTTGTTAACTACGCCATTCGCGCGTATTGAAGCGCGAATCAAATATTTACTGCTTGTTGGATCTATATTCATTGTACCACCTTTTGCATACTGCCTCTAACCAAGGGCGGACTAATTCTATATTCCCTAAACCTCTCATAAGAAGAACAAGGATCTAATTGTGAATTGATTACCGTCAGTGGCCCAGAGGCCGATTTCTGTCTCAGTGTGGTATTATTAAAGTTAGCGGTGACGTTTTATGCATCCCTTTTGGTGTCAAATTAGTGCATTCTGTAACACTTCTAGCCCAGCCCCGTAGTAAGCGCCCATTGGTAAAGCGACGTGCACTCAGTTCGGGAAGGATAGAGACAAAAAACAGAGGTACTTTTGGCTTAATCTGGTTTACAGACTTTGGAGAAAAATTCTGGGAAGCTTGCCAGAGTGTTGATAATAATGCAAAGATTAGACTTCGCTCAAGCGGCTTTGATGAAATGAACTGGAGTATATCCTTTCGTTTTGCTGGTTTCAAAGCACGACTCACTTCACAAAAATACAAGGGCTTCTTTGGAACACCCCGCAATTCATATTTAGAACTAAGATTGGGGTGTCAGAACCCCAATGATCTGCGAATGTTTGTTCAAGCATTATCTACGAAGTTTGAAAATCCACCCTGGATTCTAAATAATTGGAAGAAAATAGAATTAGCTACTGGAATGAATCAAGAAGATGTTATCAATTCCTGGTCCCAAGCTATGGGGAGGGAAATCACTTCTGAAGAAACTAAGTCTAAGGGTTGGGGAATGCCTACGTTTGGGTTGAGGAACAAAGGAAAAGAATCTGAAACTAATGAATTTGAGGTATTTGAAGATGAAACTGGAAATGAAATTAAGATGAGAATACATGGAGCTTTAGAAGTTGAAGGGGCTGAATATGCAATCATGTCCTACACTGATGGAGACAATGCTTCTGAGTTCGAAATAATGAAAATTAACCGGGGGAGAGGGGGAAATATCTCCTACTCTGGTGTTGATAATCAGGACTTATATGAGGATCTGAGTGAAGCCGCAGCTATGCACTTGGAATCTAGTAGTGCTGTTTAGTAAAGCTAATTTTCTAGCCAGTCTAGGCTCAGCTGAAGGGCCGGTAGATCAGCCTGGAAGATTGCCGCCTTCGCAAGGCGGAGGCCGCGGGTTCAAATCCCGCCCGGTCCACCACAGGAGCGGAGAATGTCGCTGAATTTAGATCTTGAATCTCTAAGATATGGAAAAGAACTGGTTAAGCGTGGCTTTGCCAGAATGCAAAAGGGAGGTGTGATTATGGATGTTGTAAATGCTGAACAGGCTGCAATCGCTGAGAATGCAGGTGCCATATCTGTAATGGCCCTAGAAAGAGTGCCTGCAGATATCAGGGCTGACGGAGGAGTAGCCAGAATGTCAGACCCATCAATGATCAAAGAAATAATAGATTGTACAACTATTCCTGTAATGGCAAAGTGTAGAATTGGGCATTCTGCAGAAGCGAGGGTTCTGGAAGCGCTAGGCGTAGATATGATTGATGAATCTGAGGTTCTAACTCCGGCAGACCCTTACTATCATGTCGTAAAAGATGGGTTCACAGTACCATTTGTTTGCGGAGCCACATCATTAGGTGAGGCTATACGACGTATCTGGGAAGGTGCTGCCATGATTAGGACCAAGGGTGAGGCCGGAACTGGGAATATAGTGGCTGCAATGAGACATGCAAGATTATTACAGGCCGAGATCGCAGCTGTACAATCCTCGGGTAATCTAAAACCTATAGCAACACGAGTAGTAGATAAATTCTTTGATTTAGATGGAGAGGTCAAAGATAACCTCGGTGAGTCTGCGGGTTTCAATGCTTTCGGAAAAGAGAGAAAAGAAATAGAGAACGAGGTCCTTGAGATTCTAGAAGACGTCAAACGACTGGGTCGTTTACCGGTAGTAACATTTACTGCTGGCGGAATCGCAACTCCGGCAGATGCAGCACTGATGATGCAATTCGGCATGGATGGTATATTTGTGGGCTCAGGTATATTCAAATCTGATGATCCCAATACCATGGCCAAGGCCATTGTAGAAGCGACTGCCCACTTTGATAATCCTGAACTGGTTGGAAATATATCAAAGAATCTAGGAAACGCTATGTCCGGTCTTGAAGAAGCCCAACTAAAGACCAGAATGGCCTCCCGCGGGCACTGAATAATTACTACTTGAAGAGAGTATCTCTATAGATATATCCAACTGCACCAAAGGCCAAAAGGACTACAACTACTATCAGACCAATAGAAGTCCAATCTCTTGAGTCATCAGTTGAACTGACTGTGATAACCTCTGAAATATCATTCTTTTCTTCACTCTCATCAACAACCTCGTTTGAATCTACCACTACATAAATTGTATGAGTTCCTGGTGTAGCAGTCCATGTGGTATTGACACTATATTCATTCTCAATTCCCCATGCCACTGAACCATTGTCAACCTCGACAGTATCAATAGCCGTAGTGTTACTAATTGAATCAAGATAGAAAGTAACTGCAAAAGCATTTGTTACATTCATTTTCAATAATTTGATTGTAGAAGAAATTTTAACTACATCTCCCTCGGAAGGATTCACATTATCGAAAATTATCTGAGTAGCATAAAGATCGGGCCTATCCATCACAGCAGGACTAATTCCATAGCTAATCTGGTCTTTATTGCCTGAAGCATCTGTAACCTCCAGAATGACGTTGAAAGCTTCATCCAATGTTTCATCGAAAGTATGATCCGCTGTAACGCCTGTTCCATTAGTTCCATCTCCAAAGTCCCAGATATAGGTCAAAGAACCATTGGAATTATCATCAGTTCCACCGGCATTGAAATGTGTTGGAAGGCCTTCCACTGACGCTCCAGCAACATTACCACCAGTATCATTAGTGTATGACCAATTGAATGCAGCTCTAGGTGGTTCTATGTCATTCACAGTTATGATTGTAGTGCTCGAATTTGAATTACCGGCTGCATCGGTAACCGTAAGCTGAACACCAAAATCACCAGGATCTGCAAAAATATGACTTACTACATCACCAGTATCTGTGTCACCATCACCAAAGTCCCAGGCGTAATCTGAAATCATCGAATCTGCATCGTTTGATTCAGAGGCATTGAACACAACCACCTTGTAATCTTCATCCACATTTGATGTCGAAGTATTATAGGCCTCACCCTCATCGGAAACGCCCGTCTTGACTATTACATTGACGACTGGCACAGGATTATTCCCATCAGCCATAATGGTCACATTTGCTACAGAAATATCACCGAAGGTATCGGTCACCGTAAGTGTAACTAAAGTTAAACCAGACGAAAATGTGCCTGATGTCTCGGCCGTGCTTGTTCCAAAACTCCACGTGTACTGTGAAACCCCAATAGGTGATGAAGAAGAGAGTCCACTGAAATTAACCTGTTCTTCAACCGCTATAACATGGATTCCATCCATATCAGTAGTATCACTTGTTACTGTGATTGAGGCTGAAGGATTGGTATTCTCCTTGATTATTCTGTCACCCATCTTAGGCATGGCTGACTGAGCACCATG
>CAUYZR010000015.1:0-22090 GCA_963577905.1 Candidatus Thalassarchaeaceae archaeon | reverse complement strand
CTTTGTTATCAATTACCCACTGAATGCCATTCATAGCAGATTCGTAAAATTCTTGCTCAAGTATGTAATTCTCAAAAGGTCCAGCCCCTAATGCAGTTCCGATTCTGACATCAACTAACTTGGCATCCGGTGCAGCTCCAGTGAAATTGGTTTTTTCGCCACCGGACAGAAGGCCTGTACTCGTAGCCATGCCTGAGCACGCAGTTCCATGCTGATTCTGATCATCCGGATCAAAGCTTCCGTCATCCTCCTGAAGAGATGCCAAACAAAGTGGATCATCAGTACAGACTGCATCAAAACCTGCAACAAATTTGCCTTCAAGTCCCGGATGTTCATTATCAATTCCAGTATCAACAATAGCAATATTGACTCCTTTACCCGTAAATCCGAGATCCCAGGCACCTTCTGGATAAACTGAGGAATTACTGGCCTTGACAGCAGGTGTTTGGACATCACCATAGAACACCACGCTTCCATAAGGTTCGACCATTACTACACCCGGAAGCTGAGAAATCTGTGGGTACAAATCGGGTTCAACAAAACCCAGAAGAAGGGCATTTACCGAAGTCAGATGATATCTGACTTCCAAGCCTAAGTCGACCAGAGCTTGCAAATCTTCATCTGTTGGTTCCGAAACGAAAGATACGCCAACCTGATATTCATCTTCAAGAGACTCGAGCCAATCTACTATTCCATTACGGTCCAAATCTCGAACTGTGGTTTCCCACCACGAGGATTCCCGCCATTCATTGGTCTTGACTTTGGGAATCTCAGAGAGATAAACTTCTGAACCCGGTTCCAAATTAGAGCCAGATGTTGGAAGAATTGAAAAGACCAAAAAGGCGACAATCATGACAACATTCAGTCTTCGCATCATTTCATGATAACATGCTCGTCATAAAAGTTTTGAGGTCAAGTTTTGGAACCAAAACCTCCACCACCTGGGGTCTTGATAATCACGGTCTCCCCAGACTCAATAATCCTCTCAACCTTACCTCCTAAATCAATCTCCTCACCTGATATTTTCCTAAGAAGGTTGGAACCACAGGAAGCAGGTTCACCACCTGAAACACCGTAAGGAGGAATTTTGCGCCTTTCCGAAACTATAGATACTTTTCTTGGTTCCAGAAAATTAATTTCGCGGATGACGCCATCACCACCTTTATTTTTTCCATCACCGCCTGAACCGTGACGAATTCTGAATGATTCAAGCCTGATCTCCCTAAATCGATGCTCAAGAATTTCAGGATCTGTAGATCTCGTATTGGTCATATGGACTTGGACGGCCGAGGCGCCGTCACTACCTTCAATTGCTCCTGATCCTCCAGCTATCGTTTCGTAATACTGATTCCCGGAGTCATCAGCGGAACCAAACACAAAATTGTTCATTGTCCCCTGCGAAGCAGCTGCAATCCCCAAAGCACCCAGCAAGACATCGGTAATACGCTGTGAAGTCTCAACATTACCTCCGACCACAGCCGCGTTATCATCCGGGCTCAACAAAGAACCCTCGGGGATAATTATCTCAATTTGGTCCAGACATCCGGAATTAAGAGGGATATCCTTATTGATCAGAAGTCTAAAAACGTACAATACTGCTGCTTTAGTAACTGCGATTGGAGCATTCAGATTGTTCTTCATTTGAGGGCTGGTACCATTAAAATCAACCACTGCATGAAAAGAAGGAATTCTGTCATCTCGCTTCGTCACCTTAATATTTACCGCGATTTTGGCTCCATTATCCAGAAAATCTTCAAAACTACTTTTCTTGCTTCTCTCACCACCAAGATATTCTTCCAAAGCATCGCTCATCGCTTCTGCAGAGTTTTCCCGGATATATCCCATGTAAGCTTGAACTGTGGGTAGACCATATTTTTTGATTAAACCTTCTATCTCCAAAATACCTTTTCTGACCGCGGCAATTTGGGCATTGATATCATGTTTTCTTTCTTCTATGTTTCTAGCTGGATTCTCAGAAGAACCCATCAAATCCTCAAACTCCTTTTCCTTCAATATTCCATTCTCGACGATTCGGAAATTGTCTATTATAATTCCCTCCTCTTGAATTGAGGTTGAGAATGGAGGGATTGAACCTGGTGTTATACCCCCAATGTCTGCATGATGGCCTCTACTTGCTGCGTAAAATATTGGTTCTTGCGAACTTGAAAAAACTGGTGAGATAACTGTCAGATCGGGCAGGTGTGAGCCACCCTTATGAGGATTATTAATCAGATAGAAATCACCATCTTTCATTCGACCTTCATTAGAGGCAATAATCGATTTCACAGATTCTCCCATAGCACCCAGATGCACAGGGACATGAGGGGCATTAGCGACCAGATTGCCTTCGTTGTCAAAAAGGGCGCAAGAAAAGTCAAGTCTTTCCTTAATATTGACTGAATGGGCCGTGTTTTTCAGGGTAAAACCCATTTGCTCAGCTATGCTCATGAATAGATTATTAAATATCTCCAGAGAAACAGGGTCCTTTTCTGTTGAAATCTGTGATTTGTGAAACGTCTTTTGATCAATGACAATATGTCCGAACCCATTGACACCTGCTGTAAATTCCGGTTCAATTACTATAGTTGAATTGAGATCAGTTATCATCGCTGGTCCAGCCAATTCAAATCCTTCGGGCAAGGAATCCCTTGAATAGATGGGAGTGCTCATAAATTGATGATTGAAATATATCTCTGATTGACCAATAGTGACTGGTAAGGATAAATCAGAATTGGGTTTCTGCTCTTCAATCTCCGTTCTGCTGCCGGAGACCTCGACTCGGATGTTGGCAATCTCTAACTCTCCGGAAGGTAAAAAACCAAATAAGTTTAGGTGCTTCTCTTCAAAGAACCCAACCATCTGGTCAAAATTGGAACATGGAATTGTAATGGTACTATCTGTGCCCATGAACCGTAAATCCATGAAATGCTCCTTGGCAATATTGTCTGGAGATACACCAAGCTTCTGAATTTCCTCAATCAGGGGAGATTCCAATGACTGAATCCCAGACAAGGCTTCTACGTGTGATTGTGAATCAAATTTCTGTACCATGGATCTAAGACCATATCTAAATTGCTTAGAATTCGCAATTCCATAAGCTGAAAGAAGACTGGAAAGTGGATGAATTACTATCTGCTTGATTCCAAGAATTCTAGCTATCCCGCAACAATGCTGAGGGGCCGCACCTCCAAAGCATACGAGTGCATGATCCCTAACATCATAACCCCGAGAAACAGATATTTCCTTAATTGCTCCTGCCATTTTCTCATTGGCTATATCGACAAAACCAAGGGCTAACTCTTCTGTTGAGAAGGATGATGAGGTACTCTTATTGACCTCAGACCTCAAGTTTCCAAAATTATCTTTAGACTCGCTTATATTCAATTTCTGATTCTGTTCTGGGCCAAATACTTGAGGGAAAAAATCAGGATTTATTCGCCCGAGAAGTAAATTGGCGTCTGTAAGAGTCAACTTCCCATCAAGGCCATAACAGACCGGTCCTGGATTAGCACCGGCTGACTCTGGTCCAACCTGTAGTTTTCGACCATCAAACCATAGCAAAGATCCTCCACCAGCAGCTACGGTTTTGATATCCAGACTAGACGTTTGAAAATTTATTCCACCGGCCTCTAGTCCAGTTACTCTGGTAAAACTACCATCATATCTGGAGACATCGGTTGATGTTCCTCCCATGTCAAAACCGATTATACAATCAAGATTATTTGCGTTTCCAACAGCCGCCGAACCTATCACTCCGCCTGCAGGTCCCGACATTAACGAATCTTTACCAGTTAATGACAGACTATCTGTCAATCCTCCTGAACTTTGCATAAACTCGAGAGGTATGTCTCCCAGTTCACTCTGTAATGATGAGATATATTGGTTGAGAATGGGATATAGATAGGAGTCAACAACTGTTGTCTGGCCACGGTCAACAATCTTTATCAGTGGCATTATCCGACTTGAAATCGAAATATTCTCAAAACCTACCTCTTTGGCTAGGTCATAGCATCTTTCTTCATGCATTGGATTTTTCCAGGAATGCATCAAAACAATTGCTGCTGATTTAATACCTGACTCATACAAATCTTCTAGGACCTTTCCAACGCGTTCCTCATCTAACTCTCGAACGATATTGCCCTCAGCGTCTAAACGTTCATGAATTTCAGAAACTGAATCGTATAACTGATCGGGTTTGATTATGGAAATATCAAAAAGTTCAGGTCGTGCCTGATTTCCTATTTCTAGAAGGTCCTCAAAGCCATGAGTAATCAATAACGCGGTCTTAGATCCTTTACGTTCAAGCAGGGCATTGGTCGCTACGGTTGTACCAATCCGTATTCGTTCTATCTTGTGCAGAGGTATTTTATCATCGCCACGCACATTTAGAATCTGGCGAACGCCTGCAACTACGGGATCTGAATATGCAGAGGAATCTGAAAGGATTTTAGAAGTATGAATCTTGTTTGAAGGGTCGATTCCTATAATATCTGTGAAAGTACCGCCTCTATCTACTGCAAAGAACCATTGCTTCATACCTTTTTAGAGCAATAGGGACACAGCGACCACTTTTGATCAACGGCTTTACCGCAATTTGAACATTGCTTCATTTCACGTTCCTTGGTCTCTGGTGCCTCTGACCACAGGTCTGTTGGAGGTGGAGGGGGCAAGGGTTCTGGCCAAACTGTGGCCACTCCTAGACTAATAAGTATACAAAGAACCGACACTGCCTGAACAATAGTTGTTTCAGTTAAATAAAGATTTAAGGCTGCGAGAAGGCCAGCTAAAATGAATGTTGATCTTAGCATCTAATTTGAGTACATTGCTTCGATTTCTTTAGCCCAATTCTCGTTGATTTGTTTTCGGCGTATCTTTAGAGTTGGAGTGAGCTCGCCCTCATCTACATTTAAATCCCGTGGAAGAATTGTGAACTCCTTAACTTGTTCAGGACTGCTGAATTTCTGGTTCAATTCCTGAACCTGAGTGTCTAATTCAGCCTTTATCTCAGAACTGTCAGTATAGTCCGATAGTTTCGAACCAAGGGATTCTAGTTTGGAAATTTGCTCGTTAGGGTCTTTAGGTACCTCCGTTGCTCCATCTAGGCCATGCTTGTCTCTAAGGATAGCGCCGACATCAAGTGTGAAAAGTGCACTGCAAAAATTCCTATTATCTCCTACAAGCATACATTGAGAAACGATAGGAATTGACTTCATTGTCTCCTCTATAACAAGGGGAGCTATGTTTTTTCCAGCTGAACTGACATATATTTCTTTCAGACGCCCCGTAACATAAACAAAACCTTTTTCGTCAACACGGCCTAAATCACCAGATTTTAGCCAGTCTCCATCCATTGTTTCTGCTGTTGCTTCAGGATTTTTGTAATAACCCTTCATGACATGTCTGCCACGGAATTGAATCTCTCCATCTCCCTTGTCATTGGGCTTATCAATTCGAAGCTCGCCAGCAAATATCTTACCAACTGAACCAAACTTGTTTGCTCCTTTGTGACCTATTGTCGCACCAGCTGTGGTCTCGGTCATACCATATCCTTCGAAAAGGGGAATACCCAAGGAATGGAAGAGTTTGAGGATATCTGGATTGATTGGTGCTGCACCAGTAATAGCATAGATGCAATTTGACATGCCAATTTTCTTCTTGACAGCCTTCTTGAATATATTTTTGAGAATTGGAATCTTAAGTCCTATTCTGACAACAGCCTTCGCATCCAGGGTTGCCTTAAGATTTGAATAAACCTTCTCATAAATTCTTGGAACACCAATGAAAAGGTGAGGTTGAACCTCTTTACAGTAATCAATTGCATTCAGAGGATTGTCCACTACGTACATATGAATTGCTTCTCTAATCCATGCGTGATTATCAAGTAATTGTCCAAATACATGAGCGCAAGGTAACCATGAAACATATTTATTTCCCTGTTCATAACTCTGAATCTTCAATACTTGTTCAACCTCATACTCCATATTATCATAAGTGAGTTCAACACCCTTAGGATTTCCAGTTGTACCTGAAGTGTAAATCAAAGTAGCTGTATCATGGGGATCAATTCCTGCAATACTGTCTCGAATTCGTGAATCATCAACACCCTCTCCTTTGGAAACAAACTCTGACCAGGACATAGCTTTGGGATGATCTGGCATATCAACTCCATCCATTACAACAATCACTTCCACCTTTTCAAGTGAATCCATGGTCTCATAAAGACGATAGGAGCACATCTTTCCCGTGTCTCCTCCATCCATAGGATTATGCCCTACAAATACGAACTTAGAGTCTGAATTACCTACCACCCATTCAACTTCATTAGGGGAACAAGTGTGGTAGACACCAACAGCTGCTCCATTACAGAAATTGGCTGCGGCGTAGGCCATATACCATTCCTTACGATTATAGGAATAGATACTAAGCTTATCGTCCTTGCCAAAACCCATGGCTGTAAGGGCCTTGGCCACACTCATTGTCTGGTCAAGAAAATCAGACCAAGTTGTCGTATCCCATTCCCCTGCATCATTCTTGGAAGATACTGCTGGTTCATTTGCATATTTCTCAGCATTTAAAATCAAGTATTCAGGAGTTGTTGGAGTAGACATAGCCCTTTCAATGTACCCAGATTATATTAAGTTTAAGTCAGAGTTTCAAAAGTTTGGACTTGGCTAAAACAAATTCTTCTTCACTCAGAATTCCATTTTCTCTCATCTCTGCTAACTGAATCAGTTTAGGAAGCATCTCTTCCTCAGAGGCTGTGTTCGAACTAGGACTCAGTCTTGACAGCTCCTCCATCTCATTCCGTTCAATCCTTCTTTCATTAGAAGTCAAATCGCTATCAATTATACGAGCCTCTCGGGCTGAACGCCGTGCCTGTTGAATATTTACCAGAAATTCTAGATGATTTGAACTCTGAAGACTGGAAACAGCAATGGCAAGATACTTATTGGCAGTTGTTGTATCCAGATTTTCTGAGTTTGCTTTTCCAATCATCTTTTTACAATGCACTAGAAGGCGTTTAAGGTATGGCTCGAGACTGTACTTACAAATCTCTGTTGGCCCTCCCACAAAAACATAACCCCCTCCACTAGCCATAACTCCTTGAGGTGCAGATCTAGGTTTCAAACCCCAAACTTTACGCCCAGCCTTGCTAAACAATGTAACCTTAGTAGCTGATTCTCCAATCGACATAAAATCCGCAGTCTGTGTCATATCAACCCAAACTGGTTGTTTAGAAAATGTCTGTTCCCAAAGAATCCTTGAACTCTTTACTCCAAACGAAAACTTGCGGTCACTAGTAAGATATCCTATATAGTCGCCATTTGAGCTTATACAGGTCTGGAGAACCTCACCGGTTGTTTCCTTAGCCCAGAGTATGTTCCCCCTTAAATCATGCAGATAGATATGTGAATAGTCAGTACCTGACACAATAAATTTTCCATCTGAGGAGATATTAACCGAGTTTACCGGAAAATCTGAATTACTCAGATGTGTTTCCCAAAGCATCTTTCCTTTACCATTAAATACAACCAGACGCCCCAAATTAGTCCCAACAACAATAACATTCCCATTGGAGGAGATACTAGTTGATACTGCTGAACTCTGAAGTTCACGATGCCAAATGACCACTCCCTTGCGATCTACCAAGTAAACAACTTTCTGGCCACTAGCAATCGACATCCGGCCTGTGCGGGTAGATATCGAAATGTCACGCACGCGCCTTATCTTCTTGGTTGCCCATACGAGACCACCCTTATTATTAAGGAGAATAAGCCCGCCTTTGTGACCCACTCCTGCAAATTTTCCATCCAAACTTATCGATAAAGCAGAAGGTGCTACTCCCTTTCGAAATGACCATAGAGGTGTGCTCTCGCGCATGTGAGGATACTTACATACAATGTATCTGGTTGTTTAATACTTGTCCCATGCCCCAAATTTTATCTGATTCTTGATTGGATGCCTATATAAGTTGATAAAACTACAAAATATTCACAAATATATTATTTATATGCTTATCTTCTGTAATTATCTGTAAAAATGAAGAAAAACTCTAATCTTGAATATTGTGGTCTATCTAAATCCCATTTAAAGAGTATTTTATAAAGTGCTATATTCTTTACAATTAAAAAATATTCTGATTCAATTTTATTCTCTATTAGACTGGAAACTTAGACAATCATAACTGCAGCACAAACAACAGTTGTCCATTTTCCAGAAGAATCAGATGGTGAAACTGCGACAATACTCTTGGTCTCTACTATTCGGTTATCAATCGTCCACAATTCACGCTTCTTGTTCCACGAAGCATCAGGATCGAATTGAAGACCATAGGTAGTTGCCAACATCTCAGCCGCAAGGTCCTCAACATAATCCTCTACCTGACGTGCATCCATACCTGTTGCATGATGTTCGGAAAGATATCCATAATCATCCTGATTTCTTGGTATTGCAATACCAACTCCTGAACTTACTAGTGTATCTGCTTTATTGCTGTCTGAGCGTGCCAGGACAACAGGAACCACTTGGCCTGGATGGAGCATACGATTTCCTTTCTCAGAACTAATAATTGAACAATTAGGTGGCAGGATTGAAGAAACAGAAATCAGGTTATAACTAGCAATATCTGCAGATCTCAAGGCAAGTTCAAAGGACGCAAGTTTCTCATTATGAACACCTATGCCTTTGGTTAAAAATATGTTTTTGGGAATCCAATTTGTTGAGTTCACTATTTTCAACCCCTTATTGCCTATATAATAATTGCATTTTAAGGACACGAAGTAAGCTGATTGACGAAGTCAGATACGCATATAATTAAATAGTGTGTCTAAATCGAACCATGTGCAAGAACAACTAACGCGCCGAATGGCTGGAGAAATCGTTGTTTCGGAGAGGCCAGGTGAGACACTGAGGAAATGGAGGGAAATATTTCAATTATCACAGAAGGAGCTTGCGACATTACTCAAAGTGAATCCTTCTGTAGTTTGTGATTTCGAGAAGGGACGAAGAGCATCACCAGGCATTGTAACTGTGAGGAAATTTGTAGAAGCAATGGTCGACTACGACTCATCACATGGTGGAAAAGTAGTAAACACCATGGCAGGTACACGTACCAATGAAGCTATAGTGGACATAAGAGAATTCGCCAGTGGAATCTCAATAGAATCTATCATTGAGAAGATTGAGGGTGAAATACTGGCTGGCAATGAGAAGATAATCGAAAGGCCCATCTATGGATATACTATGGTTGATTCTCTGAAGGCCATCACTACTTTCAATGCATTTGGCGAAATGTATGGTTGGTCAAATGAAAGGGCTGTATTCTTCTCTGGTGTGCACTATGGTAGATCACCTATGATTGCAATTAGGGCGCATCCTGTCAAACCTAGGATGGCCGTTTATGTCAAACCAAAGTCAGTAGACCCATTAGCACCCAAACTGGCTGATATGGAAAAAGTGGTCCTAGTCAAAACTGACCTTGATGAAAGTACGATTGTAGAAAGACTGAGGTATATTAGATAGGAGAAAAAAATGAATGGAATAGTAAGCTATGGGGCGTATGTACCCTGTCATAAAATCGAGACTGGAGAGATCGCGTCTGTATGGGGTGCTGATGGTAGCGCTTGGGCTAAAAATCTGAATGTCTACTCAAAATCCGTGCCAGGGCCCGATGAGGATGTGATAACCATCTCCGTTGAAGCGACTCGACAAGCCATGAAAAGAGCAAAGTTGAATGGAGATGACATTGGAGCTATCTACACAGGTTCGGAATCTCACCCATATGCTGTGAAACCTACATCCACTATTGTTGCTCAGGCAATAGGAGCGACGCCGCATTTGACTGCAGCTGACTTTGAATTTGCATGTAAGGCAGGTACGGCAGCAGTCCAAACATGTCTAGGAATGGTCGGTGACAAACAGGTGCATAATGGAATTGCAATTGGGGTTGATACATCCCAAGGTGCTCCAGGTGACGCTTTAGAATACAGTGCTTCAGCCGGTGGAGGAGCGCTTATAATCGGTAGCAAGAAAGTGATTGCTGATATAAATCATACAACTTCTTATACAACCGATACTCCCGATTTCTGGAGGAGAGAGGGTCAGAAATATCCAAGACATGGTGGACGTTTTACTGGTAAACCAGCATTCTTCAAACATGTTATGAGTTGTGGACTGAAGACCATGGAAATGGCAGGTACAGAAGCAAAGGACTATGATTACATTGTAACCCATCAACCTAATGGTAAATTTCCAATGAGGGCTGCAAAGGCATTAGGTTTCACTGCAGAACAATTTGAAACCGGATTACTCACTCCTAGGATAGGGAATACTTATTCCGGTGCTATTTTCTTAGGGCTCGCAGCTATTCTGGATATCGCAAAGTCAGGTGATAGGATTTTAGCGGTGGCATATGGGTCTGGAGCTGGAAGTGATGGTTTTGACATCACTGTAACGAAGAATCTAGAAAAAATGGACCGTAGTGAGACCGTAGAGGATATGATTTCAAGGATGAAAATTATAAACTATGCCACCTATGCAAAATATAGAGGAAAATTGAGAATGGGGGGTTCAAATTGAGGGATGTTAGTGTAATTGGAATAGGGATAACTAAATTCGGTGAGTTGTGGGACAAATCGCTTCGGGAATTAGGTCTAGAAACAGGACTCGAGGCGATAAGTGATGCCGGAATAACAAGCAAAGATATTGATGCACTGTACATTGGAAACATGGCTGCAGGATCCACTTTACAACAGGAACATGTAAGCGCCCTAATAGCTGACTATTGTGGTTTGACCCATCTGAACGTGCCAGCAACCAGAGTCGAAGCTGCATCAGCTTCTGGTGGGTTAGCAATCAGACAGGCGTACATGGCCATTGCTGGTGGATTCATTGACGTTGCAGTTGTAGGAGGTGCGGAAAAGATGACGGACGTTAGCGATTCAGAATCTTCATACACTGTAAGTATGGGATCTGATGAACAATGGGAATCCCAGGCTGGGGCTACTTTTGCCTCATTGCATGCAATGATTGCGCAAAGCCACATGGATGAATATGGGACCAGCCGAGAGGAACTTTCCGCTGTTTCTGAGAAGAACCATTATCACGCATCACTGAATCCTATGGCTCAATTCCAATTTCAAGTTTCTGAAAAGGCAGTCTCTAACTCAGGAATGGTGTCCAGTCCTCTACGGATGTTGGACTGTGCACCAAATAGCGATGGAGCGGCGGCTGTGGTTCTTTGCGCAACCCATAAAGCCAAAAAATTCAAAAAAAAATCAGTTAGGATTATCGGTTCAGGGCAGGCATCTGACACACTGAGTTTGCATCACCGTAAATATTTGAATCGACTTCCGGCAATAGGTATTGCAGCTAAAAGAGCATTCAAAAGCTGTGGGAAAAAGAGTGAGGATTTAGATCTGGTTGAAGTTCATGACAACTTTACAATCTCCGAGATAATAGCCTTGGAAGAAATTGGAATATTTAAACGAGGCAAAGCAGCCTCTATGGGACTCAAAGGCGAGACAAGATTAGGTGGAAAGATTGCTGTAAACACAAGTGGTGGATTGAAGGCGCGTGGCCATGCCCCAGGTGCTACTGGAATCGCTCAAGTGGTAGAGATAGTTCAGCAACTTAGAGGAGAAGCAGGTGAAAGGCAGATCAAAGGTGCCAAAATAGGACTAGCGGAAAATCATGGCGGTACAGCTGCAACTGCCGTAGTACACATACTGGAGGCTGATTAATGTCGGTACCAAGATTCTGGAGAGAGATAGATTCACGCTACAATCTGGTAGGGTCCTATTGTAAGATAACAAATGCCTACCATTACCCCAAGAGAAGTTTTGATCCAGAGGCTGGAAGGGAATCAATAGGAAATATGGAGGATTACAAATTCAAGGGTAATGGAAAAGTGATAAACTCGACCGTGGTCCATCAGGCTCAGACAGGTTATGAGATGTTCGGGCCTTATTGTATAGCAATAATTGAATTAGAAGAAGGGCCAAGGATAACTTCCCAAGTGGTGGATTGTGAACCGGAAATAGTCAAACCTGGAATGAAAGTCAAATCTGTATTCAGAAAACTTGGAGAGGATAGTGAAAGTGGAATTCTCCATTATGGAACCAAGTTCATAATAGATGAAGTTCTGGAAACTATAAATGATGAAAATGAGGACATGGCTGACGTCGAACTATGATTAGATACTTATATATCTGTAGATAGTCCCTTCACATAAGATAAATGGCCAAAAAAACCGACAAACTCTCAGACCCTCGTGTCTGGATTAAGGATTTGGATATCAAAACTACAGCCGATATAGCGATACCTAAGATGTTGGTTGATCAGGTCATTGGTCAAGAACAGGGTGTCGAGATTGTAAGGAAAGCGGCTGAACAAAAACGGCATGTCATGTTAATCGGGGATCCTGGCACTGGAAAATCAATGTTGGCCCGATCGATATCTGAACTATTACCTAAAGAGGAATTACAAGATGTACTGGTCTATCACAATAATGAGGATAATAACGAACCAAGAGTGAGAATCGTACCCGCCGGTAAAGGCAAAGAGATTGTTCAGGTCCAGAAAGCTCAAGCAATGATTGAAAAGGAGAAAAAGGCCAAATCACAAATGATGATTGTTTTTATGATAGTCGGTTTCGGTGCTCTTTGGTTTGCCCTAAGCGGATTTAGCAACCCGATGATCATTTTTTACAGTTTGATAGCAGCAGCGTTTGTGTTCATGGCCATGAGATATACGAACCAAAAAAATGAAACTGCAAATATTCCCAAAGGACTTGTTTTGCACAATCATGACGCAGAGGCCGCTTTTGTTGATGCCACCGGTACCCATGCAGGTGCATTACTGGGAGACGTAAGACACGATCCATTCCAATCTGGTGGTTTAGAGACGCCAGCCCATGATCGTGTTGAAGCAGGAGCGATCCACAAAGCCCACAGAGGCGTCTTGTATGTTGATGAAATTAATCTTCTAAGGATGGAGTCACAGCAATCTTTGCTAACAGCAATACAAGAGGGCGAATTCTCAATTTCCGGGCAGTCTGAGAGGTCTGCTGGAGCGATGACCAAAACCGAACCAGTACCCTGTGATTTTGTTCTTGTAGCAGCTGGAAATCTGGATGCGATAAAGGGAATGCATCCTGCACTCAGGAGTCGGGTCCGAGGATATGGATATGAAGTCTACATGAATTCAACTATTCCCGATTCTCAGGACAATCGTGAAAAATTGGTCAGATTTATCGCGCAAGAAGTGGCAAAAGATGAAAAAATTGGGCATTTCTCCAGAGAAGCAATCGGTGAAATTATACATGAAGCTCAACGCAGGGCAGGACGCCAATTACATCTGAGTCTGAGACTTAGGGAGCTAGGTGGTCTGGTCAGAGTTGCGGGTGATATTGCCAGAGAATTAGGTGACGAAAAGGTCACCGCCGAGCATGTCGTTAATGCCAAGAAAATAGCTAAACCGCTTGAACAGCAGATTGCGGATCGTTATGTTGAGAGACGTAAGGACTACAAGACTTATTCAGTTGAAGGTTCTGAGATAGGGATGGTCAACGGTTTAGCTGTAATGGGTGCCGATTCAGGAATGTCCGAAATGGCAGGTATTCTAATGCCCATAGTGGCTGAAGTAACTCCAGCCCAATCAAAAAACCGTGGAAGAATAGTGGCAACGGGTAAGTTGGGTGAAATTGCTAAAGAAGCTGTAGAAAATGTGTCTGCTCTTATTAAGAAATACACCGGTGAAGACATCTCAAAATATGATATCCACGTTCAATTTATAGGTACATACGAAGGCGTAGAAGGGGATTCTGCATCGGTTTCTATCGCAACTGCCGTAATTTCTGCTTTGGAAAATGCTGAAGTTGATCAGACTGTTGCTTTGACTGGGTCCTTGAGTATAAGGGGACAAGTATTACCTGTAGGTGGCGTGACTGCAAAAATAGAAGCCGCCGTGGAAACAGGGGTGACCACGGTAATCATACCAGCTATGAATATGCAAGATGTTCTTCTAGAATCCAAATACAAGGATATAGTCAAAATAATTCCCGTTTCGACATTGAAAGAGGTCCTAGATAATATACTGGTAGCTGGGCCCCGAAAAGAAGGATTGCTAGAAAATCTGGCAAAATTCCTTCCAAACTCTGCTATTTCTAGAAAAATTGTAAATCCGACTGCTTAGAACTCTCTTATCTCTCCGAAAATTTCTAGGGCTGAACGCAGTTCTAATACATCATCCGATGTTGCAACAATAGTGGTACCTAAATGGGCAACAGAAGCAACAGCTCCCATTGGTACTTGCTCAAGAATCTCAGAAAGGTTCTCATTCATCAGGCCTGCTTTTTCAGTGAACAGACGCCCTGTCTTGATTGCTGTCCGAAGATTTACATTGGTCAATTGAATTCCTAAGGATGCTGTGTTTATTATCTTGGTCCACTCCGAATTATTAAGGACCTGAGAGGTATCTCGCCCTAATCCTGAAAGGCAAATTACCATTTTATCTTTAACTGGATAAGTAATGACCTCACCACCATAACCGGGACTCTCTCTTATGACAATTGACGGAAAAATATTTTCTTTCAGGGATGCAGATATCGCCATTACATCGCCTAGTCCTGTCTTGTATTCAACTTCGGCCTGATGAGCTGCCTTTACAGATTTTTCAAAATCCTTTTCCAATTCTAGACAGGCGGCCAAAGCTGACGAACCGGAAATTCCAAGACCAAAACCTAGAGGAAGATCTCTCCTCAAATAAATGGTAAGACCTCGATTTCCAAAACCAATCAGTTCTAAGGCACGTAATGTGACTGGATCCTTGATTTGCTTGCCACCGCATATTACTACATTCTCTGAGGATTCGGATTGCTCATCGACAACAGCACAGTAAACTCCCTGAGGCAATACTAATCCTATACCTGTAGAGCCCATCTTCAAAGGATCCTCATCAGGCCAGACTGCAAATGTTAAGCTGACATGCCCAGGTGCAAAACTCATATCGTCTCTTGATACAATTTAATGGTCTTATCAATAGTGTTATCCCATGTTCTTCTTGAAGAAGCATAGGTGTAAGCGGACTCCGATAATTCATCAAGAAGTTTCCCATTCTTCAGAATCTTCGCCACGGCATCAGCCATCTGTCCAGATTTTACCAGAAGGGCATGACCTTGGGTAGCCTCTCTTACTGAAGGGAGTGATGTAGCGACTACAGGTAACTTGCAACCCATGTATTCATATATTTTTAGCGGAGAAAATCCATAGTCTATGTTGGGATAAGGGGCCACACCAACATCGGCTTCAACCAAAAGACGAGGAACGTCAATCCTTTCAAGCCTTCCAATATGAAACAAATTGGACAATTCCGGAAGATTTTTACCATATCCACCTCCAGCAACAATAACATTCAGTTCTGGGTTCAATCTTGCTATCTCTACCAATTCATCAGTTCCATGCCAGGGTCCTAGGGCCCCTACAAAAACAACAATCTTACCTTTTAGTCCTAATCTTTCCCTTAAACCTAGTGGTTCTACATCAGGAGAAAACAAATCGTTCTCGTAACCATTCTGAATAACAGTGAAATTGTTGGCCTTGGGATTCCACTTAGAAATCTGTTCCCTGAGAACAGTACTGACCGTGAAACCATTGTCTGCTTTCTCTATTTGCTCCCTACAAGAACGGATTGCTTTTTCATTATAGGGCCAAAGTTTGGCAATTCTGGTCGCTGATAATTCAGAACGCATCCAGTTATCATCAACCTGTAATACCGATTTTACACCTGCTTCTGTGGCTGCCCTAACTCCTGAACCAGCAAAGATATATCCTCTATCATGAACTAAGTCATACTCTCCAGTTTTTAATTCGGTCAATACTTTCTGGTATGAATTACGGGTGAATATGATTCTTTCAAAAGGTATTCCTGGATCAACAATTGGTATAAATTTAAGGTTGGGACTCAAATTGGACGTATCTGCATTATTAGAATCATATCTACAAATTAAAGAGATATCCATACCCCGTTTTGCTAGACCATCTGCTAAAGCCAATTGATGAAGGGTTTGACCTAACGTATCTGGGACCCTTACAGAGGGTGCTACCATCAGAACTCTCACAGATGTGCAAGAATGAACAGGTTTTAGAACTGCCGCTATAGCACACTGTGGCAAATATCACTGTGATTTGTGATCGCGAATTCTTCCAACCTTTCGACCAACGCGTCTACAAAGAGGTCTGTACTATGAAGAAAAATGGCCACGATATTGAAATCATAACGCCCCACAAATCGACTGAAATCAAAGAATTTGAAGGCATAAAGGTACATTGCATAGAAACGGGAGGGGGGCCGGGTACAGTTGCTCTAAAAATGATTAGAAAAGCTCTGAAAACGGACTGTGATCTGTTCTATTGCCATGAACTGGACCCTCTTTTGTACAGTATTGTTTTAAAAAGGATAACGAGGAAACCAGTCATCTGGGACTGCCATGAGTACCTTGTTCCTATGAAAAAAGAACTGCAAGGAAGACTCTCAGCCGTACTTACCGAGATTGGTATTTCAATTTGCGCACCCAGAGTTGACCATATCATAACCGTCGATAATCGTTTGGCAAAGACACTATCTAAACTTGGGAAGGTCACGGTTATTCCAAATTACCCTCGATTGACAGATTTCAATGAACCTATCTCACGTAAAAAGAATGAAAAATTTGTAGTACTCTATGTGGGAGGTCTGACAGAGAGAAGAGGAATCAAAATAATTTTAGAGGCCATACATAGATTAAAAGAAAAGAGGAATATAAGTCTCCGCATAGTTGGTGGTTTTTACGATGGGGAGTTGGAGAAATGGGCACATAAGTATGACTCTGAAAACGAACTCAATATTGATTGGTTGGGATGGGTAGACTATAGAGAATTGGCGCCAGTCATCGCAGATTCAGACTGTGGATTATTCGTGAATCAGCCTGGGCCTCGGTATCTGAAAGGATTGCCGACCAAGATATTTGAATACATGATTATGGGGCTGCCAGTTGTATCTGCTACTGGACCTCTGCTTGATTCATTAATCAACGGAAAGAATCTGGGTGTCACTGTGGATTCGACAAATCCCGAATCGTTATCAGATGGAATAGAAACCTTGATGGAAAATAGCAATTTGCACGACATGGGAAAAAGGGCACACGATACAGTCAAGAAAAATTATTGTTGGGAAGCGAAAGAAGACAAATTATTGAGAATAATCGAAAATCTGACTAGTTAAGTTCTCCTCTAACAAACATAATGTATCTCTGTTCTTCATTTTCTTCAAAAGGATGCTGACCCACGTTACGTTGGTAAGCTATACCCACCCACGAACCGTCTGGTGAAATAACCGTCTCAAAGAAATCATGTAACGCATGAACATCACTATTAGATTCTTCATAACTTGTAACTGTATGCAAAGGTGTTGGATCTGCAATCTCAAATTCCCAAGTATCATTTAATTGTGGATTATCTAAATATGCTGAGTAAAGATGCCAAGGTGTACCTTCTGTATAGCCTGTAGAATTACCTGTTGCATAATCTAAGCCATAAAAAGAAACTGCTATGCGATTTGTTTCACTTATAGATACAAAGGGATACATTGTTATTCCATCCCAATCTGGTGTTATTTCCCAAGTTGACCAATTGACTCCATAATCATAGGACAAGGCTATATTCATCTCCCATGCACCTACATCTCCCTCTGGACAATCAGCCCATACTACTGCAACCGTTCCTTGCTCATTAGTATTTACAACAGGATATCCTTCAGGAGGATTTCCTTTTTTCTCTCCTATAATAAGAGGTTCCTTCCAAGTGCCATCGGATGGGCCAAAACCAGTACCTCTACCATAATCATCACTTATACGGATATGAATATTGCCTGTAGGATTATCATTGCTTTCTTGGGCGGCATATACATATGTTCCATTTCTCTGTGATGCGATAGTGCCCCAACCACCGGGCATAGGGTAGCATTGAGAAAATGAATCTCCACCATCTTCTGAGTGATAGTACCAATATCTTCCAGTTTGACCAGAACATCCTGTTATTGAAACTCCAGAATTACCAAGATAATGGATTATGCCGTCACCTTGGGCAGCCACCCATGGTCTGTCATCGGCAGCCATGGAATTCATTCGTTGACAAACTGATGGGGATTCATAGACATTCCCGCCATCTGTGAATTTGTGCCACCAATTGTCTTCTAAGGTAGTATCAAGATAGTAAACAATATCATTCGCATCTACAGATATATCTCCTTCATCACCTAAGCATTCAGACCCTGCTCCAGTAACTGAACCAATAGCCGAATTTAACATACTACCTGGAGTCGAATCAAAATTATCACCATGATCCCAAATAAGTCCACCATCATTTGTCTTCCAAAACCATGAAGCCCAGTAATCCCATGAAGTTGTCTCACCATCCGTACAAGCATACCACAAACCGGGATCATCAGGGTCAAGAATAAGAGGAATTGGTGCATCTTCTCCACCCCATCGGAGATCTTTGTGTGCTGTAACAAACATATTTCCTTTTGAATCGAGTGAAAGACTAGGTTCATAACCTATAGCAAATTCTGGATAAATATATTCGCTAAGGGACTCGTCTGAATCATAATTACTGTCATCAATGCATTCTTCATGCCTTGGCATGAATACAGGTTCAAGCCATTCAATTCTCTCTTCAATTCCAAAGAAATCGTCTATCTCATCTGTACTGTCGTCATCAAGCCAAATCAAGACACCAGATATAGTAAGCATTGAAACAACCAATAGAGCAAACATTTTTTCTGGTTCTTTTATAGTGGCCATGACTGCTCTGGATTTCGTCTGGTTATATAGAATATTGGTATGCTAATATTTTATACACACAGAAAACTATACTAACTCCAATAAAGCTGGGGCGGGTCCAGTTAAGGTGAATAATAAACTGATAAAGGAGAAAAATGGCGGCACAACCACAAAGATACGGGTCTATACGTGAGTTTCTAGACAATCTGCCAAGTCAACCCTGTATCTGGCAACCAGAGAACCCCAATATTTGTGTCACCTGTCTGAGAATAAATGAACCTGTTGCAAAGGTCTGCTCAGTCTGGTCTCAAGCCCTAGATGAGGCACCATTAGAGGAAATTGACTTTGAAGAAGAGGTTAGATCCTTACCTTCTGTAGTTGAAATTGAAGATGATTTTGAAGTGGTAGATAATCAGGATCAAATACAAGAAGCTGAACAGGTAGTGGCTGAGATTGATATTGTAGAAACCAGTAGTGATTGGGATATTCCTGCAGAAGCTGTCATTGAAGCTGAAACAGTAATAGAAGAACCTGCAGAAGCTGTCATTGAAGCTGAAACAGTAATAGAAGATCCTACAGAAGCTGTCATTGAAGCTGAAACAGTAATAGAAGAACCTCCAGAAGCTGTCATTGAAGCTGAAACAGTAATAGAAGATCCTACAGAAGCTACAGCAGTAGAAGTTGAACTTGTCCAGGATGCTATTGTGGCTGAAGCTATAGCCACAGAACATGTTGAAACGGCCATTCAAAAAGAAGAGAGTGCGATAGAGACTGTGGCCGAAGCTGCGGATGTTAAGGCAGAAGCTATTGAAGGCCATACAGAGGCTATAGCAGATGAAGCTAGAGCGGCTGAATCAGTAACCACGGCTGTGGAAGCTGAAGCCGTTGCCACTGAAGCGGTTGTTGAAGCTACAGAACAAGTAACTGAATTAGTGGAACAGGAGGCTGATGAAGGGGAAATAGAAGAAGCCGTAGCAGATCTGGAAGAAAGTGTTGAAAAACAAGAGGATGCTGAAGCCGTTGTAGTCGAAGCTGTGGCTGTAGAAGGTATAGCTGCAGAAGAGGTAGAAACCACAGCAGAGGAGGAGGAGAAAGCCACTGATAAACTTGAAGAAGCAATAGTAGCGGTAGAAGAATCCTCTGAGGAGCTGGCCGAGGCGCTGATTCAGGAAGAAGAAGCAATTGAAGAAAAGGAAGAAGTTATCGAAGCTACTGAAAAATCTGAAGATGAAGAAATCGATAGAGGTGATAAACCTTTTATTATTAGAGATGAGGTTTTTCATGGTGTTTATGGAAATGGAACTGTCACTAATGTGATAGAGATTGGAAAACATTGGTCAATAAAAGTTGATTTTGAAGAAGGACAGAGAACAATCCTGAGTACATTTTTAACTTTAAAAGATGAGGATATCCCTGATGAGAAAATAGAGGAAGCTCAGGTGGATACCGAAGCTTATCAGAGGCCATCCGAAGAAGAAACCGAGGAAGAGAAACCTGAGGATCCCGAAGAAGAAACCAAGGAAGAGAAACCTGAGGATCCCGAAGAAGAAACCAAGGAAGAAGAACCTGAAACTGAAGTATTGGAAACTGTAATGGCCGAAGCTGTGGTTGAAGAACCAGTAGATCATGGTGACTATGAACCAGGTACCAAAGTTTCACATGCAATATTTGGTGTTGGGGAAGTTAAGGACAGTAAACCCAAAGGTGAGAACTATAGGTTGGATATAGACTTTGAGGATGGCACTAGTAAGACCTTGTTGTCAACCTTTATTGAAATTACGAGTGATGATTCAACTGAAGGAGAAGATGATGATAAAATGAATGACGGGGATGGTGAGAATGAGGTTGTGGAAGCTGAGGCTATAGCTGTTGTTGTTGAGGCTGAAACTGTTTTGGACACTGATGTTGTTTATAGCAGGCCTGAAAAAGACGATGCAGAAGCAATAATCGATCTTTCAAAACCTGAAGTTCAAGACGCTGAGATAGTTGACAAAGACGATTGATGGAACTTCATAGTAGAAGACTTATTCTTCGTCAATACACAAAAGATGACAAAGAATCTCTGATAAAGTTATTGAATGATAAAGAAGTCAGTAAGTGGACCGAAAGGATACCCTTTCCATATACTGAAAAACATGCTGATTGGTGGATTAATAACAAACCTGAAAATGATTATGTATATGCCATTGTTAAAAAAGATAACAATTTTCTAGTCGGAGGCATTAACATTACTACCAAGGGAGAAATTGGGTGTTGGATTGGCAAAGAATATTGGAGAAAAGGTTTTGCCTCAGAAGCTGTGGAAAGAATAAAGAAATTTGGATTTGAGGAATTGAAATTAGAAAAGCTGTGGGCTGCGACGCACGAAAAAAACAAGGCGCCAATGCAGGTCCTAGAAAAAATCGGATTCTACAGAGTAGATAACAGACCCTATTATGTTGAAGGTGTGGGTGATACCAAGATGAGACCACACTTTGAATTGACCAAATAGGTCTTAAACCAACCCCCTCAGTGAAATCTTAGTGGCCCTGTGGGGTAGTTTGGTATCCTTGTAGCTTTGGGAGCCATAGACTCCGGTTCAAATCCGGGCGGGGCCACCACCATAAATCGAAATTAGTATGCAGATTTTGTTGTTGTTATTATTACTGAGGCTATTTTGTAAGGATCCGCATTTGAGGCTGGACGCCTATCTTCAAGTCTGCCCTTCCACCCCTCTTCTACAGTCCCAATAGGTATTCTTATCGAAGCTCCACGATCGGAAACTCCATAGGAGAATTCATTAATTGACTGAGTTTCATGAGCTCCAGTTAACCTTTGATCATTATCAGCACCATAAACTGATATATGTTTTTCAATATTTTTACCGAACGACTCACAAACCTTCTGGAAAATCTTTTCATCACCACAAGTTCGTAATATGGTGTCCGAAAAATTTGCATGCATTCCCGAGCCATTCCAATCTCCCTTAATTGGCTTAGGATGATACTCAATGTAATATCCATAATTTTCAGTTAATCTATCCAAAAGGTATCTAGCAATCCACATCTCATCACCTGCTTTTTTAGCCCCTTTAGAAAATAATTGGAATTCCCATTGGCCACAAGCTACTTCCTGGTTTACACCCTCAAAATTTATTCCTGCTTCCAAACACAGATCTGCATGTTCTTCAACAATATGTCTACCATGCGTATTTTTTCCACCTACTGAACAATAATACAACCCCTGAGGGCCCGGATATCCACCAAGCGGGAAACCTAAAGGTAATTGCGTATC
>CAUYZR010000014.1:0-22292 GCA_963577905.1 Candidatus Thalassarchaeaceae archaeon | reverse complement strand
GTTCTTCTGGAAAGCTGGCCTTCGTTGTTGTAAGGGATTCTACAGGTGTAATTCAATGTACAGTCTCCAGAGACAAAGTGGCAGAGTCTGATTTCGACGGAGCTAGCAAGGCACTGATTGAATCATCTGTAATATTAGAAGGTGAACCGGTAAAGGACGATAGAGCTCCAGGTGGATGGGAAGTTAGAGCGACCAAGTTCAAGGTTTTCCATTTTGCTGAAACTTTTCCTATAACTAAGGACCAAAGCGACGAACATTTACTGAACAATAGGCATCTATGGCTGCGTAGTAGGAAGATGGTGTCTACTCTTAAGATACGTTCAACTGTTTTCAAAGCTTTCAGAGACTACTGGACCAATCTGGATTTCACAGAGATACAGTCACCAAGCTTCACCACGGCAGCCTGTGAAGGTGGTTCTACACTTTTCAATGTGTCATATGATGATGAAAATGAGAAAAGCGGCCAAAAGTTCTATGCGCACTTAAGTCAATCCTGGCAATTGTATGCAGAAGCGGCGATGTTTGGATTGGAGAATATATTCACTCTTGCTCCATCGTTTAGAGCTGAGAAGTCACGTACTCGCCGCCATCTGACTGAATTCTGGCATGCTGAGGTTGAGTCAGCATGGCTCCATAACCATCAGATGATGGAACTTGAAGAGGGCCTGATTGTGCACATCCTGAATGAGGTTCTATCCGCTAACAGGGTAGAGTTGGAATTTCTTGGAAGGGATATTTCAGTTTTGGAGAATATCAAGGCTCCTTTTGACAAGATGAAATATGAAGATGTTTTAGACAAACTGAATTCTATGGGATTTGATTTGGGATGGGGTGATGATTTTGGATACAAGGAGGAAAAAGCGCTCACCCAAGAACTTCGTTCCCCGCTTTACATAACCCATTTTCCAAAGGAGAAGGGATTCTACCATAGGCCCGATCCCAGTGACCCTAAAGCTCTTGTTTGTCACGATCTTTTGGCGCCCGAGGGATATGGCGAAATAATTGGGGGAGGCGAGAGAGTATGGTCTCCAGATGAACTTATTGAAAGGATTAAGGAAGAGAATCTGGAACCAGAATCCTATGGTTGGTACCTGGACATCCGAAAATTCGGTAGTGTTCCTCACTCAGGTTTTGGATTAGGAATTGACAGGGCGGTCAGTTGGATATGTGGTTCTGAGCACATCAAGCACGTAATTCCTTTCCCTCGCACAATGCGAAGAACAACGCCTTAGCTTACTCTTTCAGTCTAGCGATTAAATCCGCTTTCTTTCCGGAGACAGTCATTCCTTTCTTCTTCAGAGCTTCTTTCAATTGAACTACAGTCATTGAATCATAGTTTGCTTTTCTTGGCTCATCGTCTTCAGAATCAGGAATTCCATCACCATCTATGTCCCCTATCCCATCTTCTTCCATAGGCCCTTCGATTTTATCTTCGCTTGGACCAATGCCTCCAAATCTTTCCAGAGAGCGTCCCGCCCTTCTACGTACGTAGGCATCACTATCCGACAATCCCGCAACGAGTGCTTCTCTTGCATCATTCGATCCTGCGAATCTGCCAAGTCCTTTGGCTGCATGCCATCTCGTATATCGGTCCTCGTCCTCCATTCCATCTATGAGATATGGCATAATTGAAAGTCTTCCAGTTCGCCCAATCGCATCCATGGCGGTTCTCCGTGCATAAAAATCGCCGTTTTTCAGTCCATCGTTAATTAGAGGTTCAAGGCCTATTTCGGTCATTTCTTGAAACAATTCTAAGGCGGCTTTATTGACAAATGAGGCACTACTACCCGCGTCAGATTTCCCGTATAGCTGAATCCATCTTACCAGTTCAGCAGATATCGCCCTTTCATGTAAAGGTAGCATTTCCCTCAGGGATTGCAGGGCTTCATGTCTATTCATGAAACGTTCATTACCCAAATCTACAATCAAATCCTCTATCCTGCCTGACGTACCACTGCTCGGTTCAGAATCTTTAGAATTACTTTCCATGGTAATCGGTTTGCCACCTACTCACACTATTTAAACATGGTGCGTAAGCACCCTTATACTGTATGGTTACCAAGATAATATCTCATCGAGGCCGCACTTCTAATGAAAGCCCTGACAATACGTTACAATCAATTGAAGATGCTATTGGCTTTGACATAGACATGGTGGAATTTGATGTCCGTCGTACCAGAGATGGGCAAATTGTCTGTTTTCATGACGCTGAAATTGAGGATCACCCCCTCATCTCTTTGTCTTTTTCAGAAGTAACTGAAATGAATTCCCTGATTCCTACACTGGAGCAAGTTCTCCGGTCGGCAAAGGGAAGGATCCAAGTGGATGTAGATCTCAAGGAAAAGGGATATGAAAATGAAACTATCAATATTTTACTGGATTATTTTGAATATGCTGATTTCATAATAAAATCCTTTAACCGTCAAGTAGTCAAGAGAATTAAAGAAATAGATAGTAGAGTCTATACTGGTTTACTGATGGGCGAAGAGTGGAAGATGTCCCAATTCGTTGATGTTCTGAAGGAGTCATTTACGGGTTCAAGTGTAATTGTTGATGGCGCTGATTTTCTCTCACCCAATTATAAGATATTTGAAGTGGGATTAATGACAAAATTAAGTAAGATGCAGATTCCAATACAAGTCTGGACCGTCAACGATGAGGATCTTTTGAGAACATTATTACGTAAAGACATTCATTCCATTGTTACGGATATTCCTGAAAGGGCAATGGAACTTAGGGAGTCAATACAAAATGTTTGATTTTAAAAAAATACAATCCTTTGCCCCATTCTGTATTTCATGTCTAGGAAGAGCTGTGGGGCGTGTAGGATTTGGTCTGGACAATCGGGAACGTGGTCTCGAGATGTTAAACCAATTTGAACTTCAAAAGGATACAATTCTGGAAAGCCTGGTTTGTGCTGAGTCCAAATGTGGGATTTGTGATGGACTAATTGGAGATATAGAGAATTTCATTGAGATAGTATTAGAGGATTTCTCCGAGTTTTCACTTTCCACTTTCAAGATAGGCACCATAGTTGACAATGAGATTTTGGAGAAAGAAGTAGAATTCCAGTCTGTATTTGGTGAAGGACTGAGTGAGTCTATCAAATCTCAATTAAATCGGGAAATAGGGATAGGAGTATACAATAAATCGGGCATTGATACATTACTTGACAGTCCGGATGCCGTTGCTATTGTTGATACCCGCTATGATACGGTTGAATTGGAAATAAAATCTCTATTTATTGAGGGTAATTATAACAAATTTGATAGGACAATACCCCAAACACGCTGGCCGTGTAGCGGTTGTAAAGGCGTCGGATGTCGGAAATGTAATAATACTGGACAATTATATCCCGATTCAGTGCAGTCCTTGATTGCAAAAAAGTTCCTAGAAGTTAGCTTGTCTGACGAAGATTTGTTCCATGGTATGGGGCGTGAGGATATTGATGCTGCGATGCTAGGCAATGGTCGCCCTTTTGTTCTGGAACTTAGGAGGCCTAAAAGGAGAGAACTCGATCTGGTTAATATTGCTGAAGAGGTAAATTCATCACATAAGGGTCACATAAAGATCAGCAATCTGAAAATAGTACCGAGATCCAGAGTTGCTCAACTAAAAAACACGGTTTGTGAGAAAACGTATAGGGTCGACGTGTCGGTATCACGTGAACTCTCTATCGAAAGCCTTAAGAAAGGGGCACAGAGGTTGTTGAACGCGGTTGTCGAACAGCGGACACCTACACGAGTGTCTCATCGTCGAGCTGACTTAGTACGCCCTCGCCTGATTAACTATATGGCTGTCAAGTCTTTTGTTAAGGGGATGGTGGAACTGGAGATTAGAGCTCAGCACGGTACCTACATTCGTGAACTTGTCAGTGGCGATGGAGGTCGAACAGATCCCAGTTTGTCATTGCTGGTCGATTCACCATGCAAGGTAGAGGTTTTGGACGTCCTCAATCTTCACCTTGATAACAGCGAGAAAAAAAATGACTAAGAGATCCCAGGGTTTAAGGAGCGGTTCACGCCACAAGATGTCGCGCTCATGGAGGGAGCGTGGGCTATCACCAATAACACATTCACTTCAAACATTCAATGACGGCGATACGGTGAGCATAGTCATAGATCCTTCTTTCCATAAGGGTCAACCCCATCATAGATTTCATGGACTGACTGGTAAAATAACTGGGAATCAGGGCAAAGCATATGTGGTCCGCACCCGTGTAGGAAATATGGACAAGGACTTGATAGTCCGTTCAGAGCACCTTAGAAAGGCTAACTAAAGGAGTTAAAATGGATTCAGAATCACAACCCGAACCAGTTCCTCTGGGAGTAGTTAACAAAATGCTAGAGAAGGAGCTAAGTGTTAGGGAGAATCGTTTGAGATGCATCGACTGTGGTCATTTCCAGCCGGTTCCTGATGTTGAACCGGAACCTGCGGTCGAGGAGGTCACGGAAGAGGGTGAGGAGCCGACTCCAGTGGGTCCCGTTTGTGACAGTTGCGGTTCCCAAAGAATGAACTTGATCGAGCAGATTCAATATGAGCACAAATTGGCTTTGGACCATGTCCATCTATTGGCTAAGTTGGGTCCTAAAGAATCGAAGATGTTAATGGAAAAAGTAAGGGGATTGGAGCACGTGAATGATTACTATGCAGCCAAAATTGCAGATATTTTACCCATGCATCCAGATGACGTCCGGTCAATATTTGCCCGTGAACGTTTTTCAGTGGGACGAGAAGAGATAGATTCCATAATAGCAGCCGTTGAGGAGATTACGGGGGCATGAATTATGGAAGATTATGCGTATGTTCTAGATGTATTAACTGAAGGAAGGCCAGATAGTAAGCGTCGTTTCCGGAGAGAGCCTGTGGTTTATGGTTTGGGAATCGAAGAGTTCAAGATTTTTGATATGAAACCGTTACCTGAGGCAGCTATCAATATAGGAGATCGCTGTTATATTGGCAAGGAAACTGAGGAAAGAACACAGATAGACCATGTTAGGGCTAGGGTGAATTATAAAGAATTGACCCACACAGGCCAGTCTGAACTTACTTTTATATTGGACGAAATCGTAAGTGCGAATGAGGAAAAATTCATTCAATTCTATAACCATGCAGGTCCAATCTCACGAAGATATCATTCACTTGAACTGATACCTGGATTGGGTAAGAAGACTATGAATCTGATTGTTAGAAATAGGCCTTACACCAGTTTCAAGGAAATGGAAGAGAAAATTCCAAATTTTCGAAATCCTGAGAAATATATTTCACAGAGAATTGAAAACGAAATCAAGGAGAGCGATCAGAAGTATCGTCTTTTTGTAAGGTAATTAAACAGCATACGAATATTCTATTGCTCCAGCTATTCGAATCCTGACGTCAGCGTCTCCGGAAAGCGATATTTCCAGTGTCCAGTTTCCACTAGTTCCCATAACTGTTCCTAGTTCGTTCTTGCTATTTCCGGGGCTAAAGGTTTCCACCAGAATAGCGGTACTTTCATGGTCACGCAATATCAATTCTCCCCCGCTTTCTGAACCTATCTCAGCCTCCAAGTAATACACAACGTAGTCCCAAGGTCCATATCGCTCATGCCCTTCATTAGCGAATTCGGTGTCATAATATCCAAAATCAGGGCCGATAAATTCCTTATCGTACAAATCACCACCTCTACAGAAATAGGAGTTACCAGTGTAGTCATTTCCGTGTCTAGATAGTTGCATTTCCAATATGGTTTCCCCATTAGATTCAGTGAATACGAAGGAATTTATCCATTTTGCATCCACGTTGAAATTATACTCAATTCTTGCCCCATCACTATTGGTAGCTACAATATCAGCTTGGTCAGCTTGAATATCGACAACTGTAGCGGTAAAACTATCTTTTCCATACAAGCCGAATGACCAACCCTTATTCTTTTCAAGAGGGAAGTCAAACAGGAGTTGAGCTACGTTATTCTCGTAGACAGATAAATCTGACATTTGTACACGGCCTATAGCTGGATTGTGGTTCAGAACAGCATGCCTCTTTGCATCTATTAGGGATGCAGTACCAATGTAATAATCATTAGAATCATCATCAATTGCAACAATCATAGTAGTAGATATCTCAATGTCAGCGGTTTTAATCCCGTATTCCCAGTAATACCCCTTGTTCCAGATAGGAGCTGAAATCGAGACAGAGTCTTCATCGTCAGACAACAATCCGTTTCCCAAGCACCCTCCGAACGATGTACCTAGCAGAATCACGGAAAAGGCTAGGACGATAATCCTTTGGTCTTTCATTCTATCATTAAGTCCGGAGGCCATAATTATAGTTCATCATAGCCTTCTAGCTTCAGAAATTCCCTTGCGGCTGATACAGTATAGAAAGAACCAGTAACTAGCGTCTTGTGATGGGCTGCATATTCCATAGCATCACTGACTCTTGTAAATTCGGTGTTCTGATATTTGTGTTTCAGACATATTTCACTAAGTTTTGAACTAGACACGCCCCTTTCAGTTTCTAGGTTACAAACAAGAATCTCACAGTCTTTTGGAAAGGAACAGATAATATTCTCGATATCTTTGTCTTTCAGGATCCCGATTAAAATCTTCTGATAATCTCCCTTTTTATTCATCAGAAATTTGATTGCCTGAGTATTGTGTGCAGTATCCAAAGTAAAATTTCCTGCAATTTCATATCTTCCTGGTATCGGGACTATATCCACAGAGCAGTCTAATTTCAGAACTTTCAAAACATATCTTATCCAGTCGTTGACATCTTTTCCATAATTAAAGTCCCAGCACTGGGGTATAAATTTGTGATATTCCCTAGGCCAACCAGTTATTACTACGGTTTTATCATTTACAATCTTTGACTTGGTTATTGCAATAGATTCAAGTGTATTCCCAAGATACTCTTCATGATCCAAGCCCAATGTGGTCAAGATTGCAATTCTTGCTTGACCTATGTTAACAGCATCCCATTCTCCTCCTAATCCGATCTCCATTATGGCATAATCTACCTTCTTGGAATTGAAATAATGGTAAGCCGTAGCCGTTAGAACTTCAAAGTAGGTTGGTTTGATTTGGAATTCCGTAGTAATCTCTTTTATTTGGGACAGACATGCATGGAATTCATCTATCGGAATGAATTCCTCACCTAAAAGAATTCTTTCCCTAACAGAATGAAGATGAGGGGAGGTAAAGCATCCAGTCTTGATTCCTGCCTTGGTCAGGGTCGAATTAAGGCTGAAAGAGGTACTTCCTTTGGCATTTGTCCCTCCAATCATGATAATCTCCAGTTCTTTTTCAGGATTTCCTAAATACTGCATTAATTCCTGCATTCGATTAAGTCCGGGAACTATTTTGTTTTCGTTTAAGGATTCTAACCAATTCCGAATTTTAGAGTACCTTTTATTTAGACGATTCATATATAAAGAATTACTCTATAGATTCCCATTCAACTGCATCTGGAGGTATTATGCCCTGATCATTCAAAATACTTCTGAACACATCGGAAGATACGCCAGCAATTTCAGCTCCTTTGGTTAAGGTTGCCTTTCCTTTTTTGTACATTTCAACAGCCGAAGCATACCTAAGGTGATTTTTCTTTTCAAGCATAAAACGCAATGCTTCCTTGACTACGTCAGAACGGCTACTAAAGTGCCCTGAATCGACGAGAGACTTTATCTGTGAGACTAGTATTGGAGGTAGTGAATAGGAGTTACTCATATAGTAATAGTTATCAACTATTATTAATAATTATTTACGAACCTTTATATGCAACTTTCTGATGAAAATGATAGGTATAGTAATGAGTTTGAATCACACTAATTGGCTTGCGAACACACTAGTGCTGGCGCTAGTATGTATTGGTTTTCTTTTAATCTCCGGTGAAGCGTCTGCAGTTGATGACTATGATCACAAAATGACGTTTACACCGGACACGCAGAACGGCGATCCAGAAGAGCTAGTTCAATTTTCAATAAGTATTGAGAATACTGGTGATAAGGATGACACTTATGATATGAGTGTTACCAATTCTACTATTCCTACGGGCTATACAGCCTACATTATTCCGACAGAAATCTCTGTTGATGATGGAGATACAGGAACAGTTACTTTATTCGTCAAAATTGCCAACAGGACCGTTGGTACAGCGGATGCTGGTGATACTGCACAGATCAGCTTTAAGTCTAAATCACAGCATACAGAAGATGGATGCGACCCATGTGGTAAAACTAAAACTCAAACAGCTGGTGTTATCATAAATACAGTTTATGGAACTACAATTACAGCAGTTGATGGTGAAAAAACGGTTAATCCTAATGAGAATGTGAAATTCCAGATGAGCGTCAAGAATACTGGAGGAAATGATGAGGATAGTGTAACAATTTCATTCAGTGGTAATGGTGTCGATCAATGGGACATAACTCCTCAACCTTCAACCTTAACTATTGATATTGATGAATTGGCATATTTCAATCTTTCAGTGACCCCTGATATTGAAGCAATTGCGGGACTTAAGAGTATATCAATCATAGCTACTTCAGGAGATGGCTCAACAAAATCTTCTACCTCCATAACGGTTAAGGTTAATCAACTTCCAGCTCTTCAGGTTGATAAAGTCGGTACAAGTTCGAAAGATGTGGAAGCAAGTAAGCGAGTGTATTACTCATTTGATGTAACTAACAAGGGTAATGCGGTTGATACATTTAACTTGGCTGTGGACACTTCTTCTATGCCAACTGGTTGGGATGCATCTTTGGATCAGGACAAAATCAGCAATCTAGGTGTTGACGAGAATATTACCTTAACTGACGTCTTGGTTGTCAAGGCCCCTGAAGATGCTGCCGCAGATGTTGAAATCAGCATAATTGTTACCATTTCATCAGATTATAATTCCTCAGTTAATTCGACTTATACTTCCAGAACAACGGTTTTACAGAATTTTGAACCTAAAATATCAATTATAGGTGAAGATACAATGTCTGTCGAACCCGAAGGGCAAGTAAATTTCACGATTATGATTACAAATGATGGTAATGGTGATGACGATATTGCTTTGTCTTTAGGTGGTAATTCTAGTTGGGGGCAGCTTGGGGGGTCATCTTTCAATCTTGAGGCAGGTACAAATGATACCACAACATTGCGAGTAACTCCACCCAAAGATACTGAGGCAACTAATGGATATATCTTGATAGTTAGAGCAACTTCTGAAGATGGAGAAACTACTAACTCTAGGAACATATACATAAACGTACAGCAAGTCTACGAGGTTTCTGTACAGGTTTCAGGTGACAGTTCCAAGAAGGGAGACCCAGGTGATGAGTTAAATTATCAGATACTGGTCAAGAACAAGGGTAATGGAGATGACACGTTTACTTTGTCGTTAGAAGGTGAAAAAGCAGTTTGGGGTTCTATACTAGATGAAGTTGAATTGACAAGTGGCGAATCAACTACGGTCAATCTCACAGTCAACATAGATGATGATGCAACCGTTGGTGACAATGATATCATAGTCAGAGGTTCTTCAGAAGATAATCCGGGTGTTAATGATACTGGTACAGTTAAGGTGACAGTCAATAAACAGTTCAAGGTAGATGTGATTGTATCATCTATGAGTGGTGATCCAGGTTCAACAATAACTTATGCCGTCAGGATCCAGAATGAAGGAACCGGTGACGACACATTCTCAGTTTCTATAGATGATTATCCAGAGGGCTGGTCTGTAGATCCGGTATCATTCCAGGTTGAAGATGTTCCTGCAGGCGGTGAAGAAATTGTGAATCTGAGTGTATCTATACGTTCGGGGGAAAACAACAAGGCGTTTACGATTAATCTCACAGCATCATCCGATGAGGCCCGTAAGGAGAATCCACCCAAGTATGTCAATACCACGGTTAGCATAATCACTATTGTAAATCAGGAGTACTGGATTGAGTTTGATTTGGATAATCCTGGTGATATTAATGTTGACGCCACTGTTGGAATCCCGACTTCGGTAAGCTTTGATGTTGTTAACAAGGGTACTGGTGATGACGTGGTTGCGTTATCAGTTACAGCACCAGACGGTTGGACTTCAGTGTCTTTTAGTAGTAATTATGTTAGTGTTTCGGAAGGAAGCCAGGAATCAGTATCTTTGTTTATAACCGTTCCTGAAGATACAGCAGATCAAGTTTATGATATAGTGGTGAAAGGCATATCTGATTGTGAGACTTGTGATGAAGTCGGCGCCAAATCTAACTATGAACTTACTTTCAAGGTTGATGTTACGTTAGCTAGAGGCGTTGAAATAAACGCAGATGTGGTCTCAATCTCAAAACTTCCTGGAACTACTGCAAACTTTACGGTTGATATTAAAAATATAGGTGATGGAGCAGACACAATGATCGTGTCTATATTGGACGATGATCTCACCTGGGCTTCATTGAATCGAACCCAAGTTTCACTAGATAAGGAGCGAACAGGTTCTGTCACGGTTTCCATTACTCTACCAGTTTATGATCTGGACAATCTTACGAATCTGGAAAGAACTGCTCTGCAGGGCGTTGATTATGAGATTACGATAAAGGTCAAGTCAGAAGGTGATTTATCAGAAAGTGCCAATGTTGGGTTGACTATAGTCATTGGGCAGATATATGGTGCTAAGATAGAAGTTATTGGAAATATTCAAATAACATCTTACCCTTCCACAGAGACTGATTCAGATGAACGCACGGAGAAATTCACCTTCAAATTGACCAATACAGGAAACAAACAGGATACTATAACCGATAATATCATTGCAACACAGTACCCGGATGAATGGGTCGTTGAACTGTATCAAGCATCTACTTGTTCTTCTACTTTCAGTGGTAGTGTTGGTGCAGGTCAATCCAAATATGTTTACCTGTGTGCGACACCAGATCAGGATTCAGATGTTGGGAATTATACAATTCTGACTGAGTTCTCACCAAATAGTGGTACGGAACCTGCAGAGACTGTTTCGGTCATACTTGAGGTAGCTTCACCCAGAAGGGAATTGGCCGCTACGGCCATTGACACGATACAGGAGATATATCCAGAATATGAGGGTACTATTAGTCAGAATAGCGTCAAGTTCAAGGTCAAACTGGATAATACTGGTTCAAACATTGACACTTACATACCTGAGGTGGAAAGCAACTTGGAGGAGGATTGGACCGTTACGTTCTGGCAGGATAGTGGAAAGACGCAGTCTTGGTCTTCTTCAGGAGTAGCTATTGATGATGGAGAATTGGATGACCTATGGGTGTTTGTAGAAGTTGCTGATGATGCAGATGAGGGTAACGAAACGATTGAGATATCAATAAGTGATGAAGAGGGTGACCCCAGCGCCCGTGCAGAGGTTATGCTTACCGTGTGGATCCAGAGACCAGAGCTTTCGGTAAAAACATCTGCTATCCAGTTGGAGATTGAAGGAGCAGTAGGAAATGCCACGACGGTGAAAGAGGAAGATACAGTGGTTATTCTGGTTGATGTTGAGAATTCAGGAACGGCAGATGCTGACGACGTTCGTGTGGAAGTGTTCTATTATCCAAAGAAATCACCTACAACCCAAATGGATATTGACGACCTGGTCATAGCTGGGTTTGTATTTGATGAGGCCAATAACAGATACATTTACACACTTTATGATAAGGAAGCCAACATCAATTCAGGAAGCAGTAAAACGATTGCATCAGATGATTGGATAATTCAGGGTGGTGAATGGTATGTTGAGGTTCGTGCAGATTATGATAAGGATGATTCCAATGGAAAAATTCTCGAACCTAATGAAAACAATAATGATGCCCGTTACTCGGAGCTATTACGTGTAAAGCCTGACTTGGGAATAGATTCAATGAGATTGGGCGAGAGCAAATATGCCGGTGAGAACGCTCAGACTCCAAATATTGGTGATACAGTTAGCTTTGTTGTCACAATTACAAATACTGGTGCAGCAGATGTTAGGGATGCCCGTTTGTACATCAGGGCAGACACAGACGCTGAGAGTGGCGTGATATTGACGGAACGTTCAGGCAAGAACTATATGAAGTTTGATATTGATGCAGGAGAGACAACTGATGTTCGTTTCCGTTGGCAGGCAAGTGAAGAGGTTTGGAGTGGTTTCATCGCTGAGGTCAATCCCGTTTGCGATGACTATGATATACAATCCTTCGACTGCGAGCTCGAAGGTGATGGTTTTGCTTCGGAGACCGACCGAATGTTTGACGAACTAAACCGTTATACTAACAATGAGTATCCGACCACAGGTGTCTTTGAACAGTCAGACTCAGAAGTCCTGTTCGAGATACTACCTGACTTCAAGATCAAGAAGGTTGTGATGGACCCGCGTGATCCAGAGGTTGAGGACAATGTCGAGATTACGGTAACCCTAGAGAACATAGGCAACGCGGATTGGGATATTATGTCGGGAAATCTCCAGATTGTGTTTGAAGATGGAGTCAGTTCTGAAATTACAACTTCAATAGGTGAGTCCATTAACAAGGATGATTCTATTGAGATTAAGTTCACATGGACCGTTCCTGATGAGGATAAGGATACTCTGTTCTTGACCTTCACGGTAGACACAGGTAGTGGTAATTTCGAGATTAAACAATGTGATAATTGTGACGACACCAACTCAGGTGACGGTAAGGACAATGATGAGCATACAGTAGAGATACCGGTCGTACTGTCTGCAGTTCTAGGTGAGATTGAATTTATTACCACCTTGACTGAAAGAGACTTGATTCGCGGTGTTCCATTGATAATACCCGTAGTTGGGTTGATTGCATTAGTCGCTCTGTCAATTCCATTGTTGATGTATCGTAGACGTAGTGGTAGGAAGAAGTCTAGAAGGGATGATGATGATGAAGATGAGTCTGAGGAAGGCGATGAGGATCAAGCCCCAGCCCCTCCATCCAAAATAGCAGTGGCTATCAAGTCTACTATAGATGGTAAGACTGCTAACGTCAAGGTACCTTCGAATATGCCCGTTAACAAGCTCTTGCAGAATTGTGTCGGTAAATTCCCATTGCCTCATGCAAACTTCGCAGTTATGTTGAATGGCGTTGCCGTGGACATCAATCTTAGCCTGGAGGATGCAGGTTTGACTGATGGCTGTCAGGTAGATCTAGTTCCACTTGAGTGATTTAGCAAGATGCTTGATGCCTTAGTCATAGGAGCAGGTCCAAGCGGTTCGCGTACAGCTTGGAATTTAGCTGAAGCCGGTTATTCCACAGCTCTTGTCGAGGAGCACGAGATTATAGGTGAACCGTGTCAATGCGCTGGTTTGATAACCCCTCGAACGTTTGAATATTTGGGTTATAAACGCCCAGTACAACAGGAAATGAACGGCGCCAGACTGTGGGGTCCCAAGGATTCGTTTTTGAGTTTTCAGGCTCCTGAGACAAAGGCCCTGGTCATTGATAGGCCAGATCTGGATCAGTCAATTGCAAACAAGGCACAAGATGCTGGGGCAGATTTGATGCCTGGCCATAGGTACCTAGGCCATCGTAGAACAGATAATGGGATCACAGCCACAATCAAGAGCAAGAAAGGCAAGTTTGAGATAGATACAAAGTTATTGATAGGTTCTGATGGTCCTGCATCCAGAGTTGCACGCGATTCAGGTCTGAGCAGTAAAAGAGAGGTTCTGGCAGCGTTTGGAGCCGATGTGGAAGGTTATCAGGGCATAGAGAATCAGGTGGATCTGTTTGTGGGTTCCGAGTTAGCTCCTCGTTTTTTTGGATGGGGTATTCCGACAGGCCCTAACGAGGGCCGTATAGGGCTGGCAACGGTTCTACCTGACCGACCTAAAAACTTCTTTAGAGATTTTTTTCATAAGGGTGCTCCCTCAAAATTATTGGGAGGGGCTAAGATAGTCAATCGTGTTAGTGGTCTGATTCCCTTTGGAACTCGCAATCCAAGTTATTCTGATAATGTATTGTTGACTGGGGATGCGGCAGGTATGGCCAAACCTACATCTGGAGGTGGAATATATTCTGGTCTGATATCTGCTGATGCAGCTTTTGAAGTTGCAGATCAAGCCCTTCAGGCCGGAAAATTAGATTCTAAGACCCTGAGTCCATACCAGAAACTGTTACAGAAGCGTATAGGGGGGGAATTGTCCAAAGGCCATCATTTACGCAAGGCCTTTCTGAGTTTAACCGATGACCAGTTGGCAGATATAATCTCAATTCTGGGTGAACCTAAGGTTAAAGATGCTATAGAGAAAACTGGAGATCTGGATTACGCTTCCTTAGCCGCTTTTTCGGTACTTAAGGCGCAACCGAAGCTGATTAAGTTTGCCCCGTTGTTTCTGAAGCCATTTATTTAATTCAGGATAGGTGCCTTCTTCTTCCAGATAGAATATAACGGATAGTCCTGCAAATACAATGGTCAGTGTGATGAGTACGTACAATGGCCACTGTGGTATTGGTTTCTTGATGCCAAATGAGGAATCTGGTATTATACCGTCTACTCCAAGAACATCCAAATTTATGTTTCCAGGTGATCCTTCAGTTACGTTAGTGGTTGCATCCTCCCATTCTTCCATGCTCCAATGTCCTCTAGATTGCATTACCCTTGAGGTGGAATTATAATCAAAATTCATAGAGAAACGTACAAAGTAGGTTCCTTCTTTGTTATCCTCTTTCGATACGATCTCGAATTCAAGAAAGATGGTTTCATTGGATGCTATGGTTCCAATAATGAAGGTTGCTTTTCTGGCATCAGCGGTTGCTACACAATTTTCCACTTCATTCTGGCTCCAGCATGTTTCACGAACAAAAGGTCGCTCATTATTGGAAATCTGGTCCAAAGATTCGGATTCATCAATATCAGCTCGGTGATATATTTCGGCAATAATGACTACATTATCTAAGGAGTACTCATATCTATTGTGAACATCCAATGAAAAATCACCTTCTTGCCCAGGTTCTAGTTGAGGAGTACTGAAGTTGTGAAAATCAGGGATATTTCCAGGATGGCTGATATAATCGTCTATTTCACCTCCACCTATCGGTTGTGAAATTAGAGCAACAATCAATAGGAATCCCCAAAGTCGTTTCATTATTCCTGTCACGTAAACCTCCCTTTAAAACCAGTATCATCCCCAAAAGTGAATAGGAGATTTGATTTATATGGGCATCCTTTAGAATAATTATGCGTATCTTGACCATCCTGAGCGCGCTTTTAGTGCTTTCAATTATTTTCTTGACAGGTGATGCCCTCTCGCAAAAGTTTGAATATTCCAGTCTCACAGTTTCCAAGGATGAAAGTGTAACTTTTGACGGAGATCAACTGTGGTTTGAGGGTGATATACTGATAGATGGTGACCTGACGATAAAAAATAGCCATATCCATGTCAATCGGTCTTTGGATTTGACTGTCTCTGAGATTAGAATCAATTCTACTGGCAAGTTGAATCTGGTCAATACTACAGTGACTACAACGGCGAATGAAACCTATGGCATCACAACCTATACTCTGGTGTCTGATGCTGGAGAACTGTCAATTCAGGATGCCCAAATCTACTATGGTATGCTATGGTTAGTAGGTGGTAATACTAGTATCACTAACCTCTCGCTCGATGGTTATAGTCTGTCCAATTACGGCATCTTTTCAGAAGATACTAATCTGATTGCTTCTGGCGTATCAATCCGAAATTACACTCTGGGCCTGAGAGCTATAGGTAGCAGCCCGACTCTTGAGTCTGTATTCTACTATAATTGCAGTACCTGGATGACCCAAGAATGGTGGATCACTTTTTCGCCTATAGAAGGATCTACGGTTTTACCAATATCCGGTTTTGAGATAAGGCAATGGGATACAGACGGAAATATGATTGGAACTTGGAACTGGGCCAAACAGTACGAGGTCAATTCAGAGGGGCAGATGGTAACTCATATTGCAAACTTCAGTTCATATTTGAATCTTCATTTTGCTTACATAGCAGACGAATGGGAACAACAGATAACGACTAACACAGATATAATTCGGTCTTATAACATGAACAGTTCTAGTGTTAGATATAATTCAGCTATTTTGTTTGTGGATGGAGTTCCATTGGCTTCGGGACAAATAGTTCCCAAATGGTCTGAGATTAACATTAGTGTTGTGATTGACAATCCAACAGATATGTATTTCAACAATCTGTATTTGGATCTGGCTGTTAATGGAGAACCCGGTTTCACAAGAACAAGTCTGAAACTTCCTGCCGGAAATTCACAGAGGACGAATCTAACTTGGATGGCTTCGGTAGAGGGGCCATTGTCTTTGGGCGTCAGTACGGTTGTGATTGATCACTCAGGTAATTTAACAGATACGACTATATCCTTTTCCAAATTTGTAGAGGTTGAAGGAAGTGCCACTACATCCAAAGCGTCCGGATCCTGGGTTGCTCTCCTTGCAGTTTTCATAGTCCTCTTGCTTTGCAGTTACATAATTTATTCAGGAATTGAGGAAGACACAGAATCCTCCGATACCGAGGTCAAAGAAGATACTGAAGTCGAGGAAGATGAACATCTGAGAGAACTTGCCTTGCCACAAGAAACTGAAGAGGAGAAGGAAAATTGAGTCAAGTAGTTATTGGAATCGAGTCTACAGCTCATACTGCTGGAGTTGGTATAATTACTTCAGAGGGGGAGATTCTGTCGAATCAGCAGGCAGTTTACATACCTGAAGAGGGTGGTATCCATCCTCGAGAGGCAGCTAATCATCATACTGAGAGTTTACCAGAGCTGTTTAGGAAAGCATTGAAAGAAGCTAAATTGGAGCCTAATGACATCTCTCTGGTATCCTACGCCCGAGGACCTGGGTTAGGTCCATGTTTGAGGACTGGCGCGACTGCAGCCCGTGCATTTGCCTATTCTCATGACATCCCATTATTGGGTGTGAATCATTGTGTTGCTCATCTCGAAATAGGAATTCTGGAAGGGGCCACAGATCCAGTCCTTCTCTATTTGTCCGGTGGTAATACACAAGTAATAGCCTATGCAGCAGGTCGTTTTCGAGTTTTTGGGGAGACCCTCGACATAGGTATCGGTAATGGCCTCGACAAATTTGCTAGGGAAGCAGGTATGGGGTTTCCAGGAGGTCCTAAATTGGAAAAGGTGGCCAAAGGTCCGGAACTTCTTGACCTTCCTTATTCTGTCAAGGGGATGGACATGGCCTTCTCAGGCCTGATGACTGCCGCAAAAAGCAAGTTAGATGCGGGTCATTCTCTGGAAAGCGTAGCGTTTTCAATTCAGGAGACTGCTTTTGCAATGTCCTGCGAGGTCTCAGAAAGAGCTTTAGCTCATACCGGTAAGAAAGAGCTGGTCCTGGGTGGTGGCGTCGCCTGTAATTCTCGTTTGAGGGAAATGGCTATGACTATGGCCGAGGAACGCGGTATCCGGTGTTTCGTCCCGGAAAGAGCCCTTTGTGTGGACAATGGAGTGATGATTGCATGGCTTGGTCATCAAATGATGGGTGCCGATTATTCTATTTCTGAAGAAGATAACGTTGTAGATCAGAAATACCGTACAGATATGGTGGAGGTTACTTGGAGATGATGTTCAGGGGAGCTGAGGCTATTGTTGAATCTGTAAAATGGAATGGCCAGGATGCGATTTCCAAGATTCGAAATCCTCGTTCATATAGGCATCCAACTCTGGAGAAAAGATTAGTTCGAGAGAGGATGAGAAGTGAAGTACGTATAATCGAGAAATTGATTTCAAATGGTTTGGCAGTTCCATCATTGTACAGTGTTGACATCGACAATTCTCAGATAATAATGGAATTTCTTGAAGGAATGACACTTGAACAGGCCCTTCGTAACAAGGATTTTGAGAAGAATCTAGTTGATACGGCCGAATTATTAGCCTCCATCCATTCTCAGGGAGTAATCCATGGAGATCCAACTACGAGTAATTTCATCGTCAATGAAAAAATTCATGCTATTGATTTTGGTCTGGCAGGTATTTCTGAGGATGATGAAGCTCGTGCTTCAGACCTAAGAGTGTTACTCGAATCACTGGATTCCCATCATTCCGAGATTAGTGGCCGGGATATTTTTCTGAAAGCCTATTCGAACTGGACAAATTCCAGTTCGGTTTTAGAGGCCCTCAAAGTGTTAGAACTTAGAGGTCGATACAACCTAATGAGAGGATAGGCGCACTGTAATAATCCCCCCTATGGCTAGTGATGTGAGGTCTTGGTCGTTTGTTAGGATGAGTAGAATCAATTTAGTGGCACTTTCATTATTCGCTTTTTTGTTTCTGATTTCGTATGCCGAAGCCGAAAAGGAGCCGCTTTGGGAGTGGGAATCCCCTAATGCGGTTAATCACGTAGCTATCTCTGGGGATTCAAGAAATATTTCTGCAACTTACGCCAGTTCAGTTTCTCTCTGGTATAATGATACAACAAATCCTCGGAATACGAAAACAGTTGGTTCTGGAATTACCTCTATGGAAATGTCATCTGATGGCAAATATGTTCTGACAGGTGAGGAATTTGATAAAACGGTCACACTTTGGGAAGATGGTAGCAAGGTTTGGGATACTGAAGATTTTTTGAATGTTGTCAATGATGTGGATATTTCATCGAATGGTACCTATATTGCCGTTGTTGACTGGAAAAATGTTCTTTTCTTTAACAAAGGCAGCAGTGAGGCTATCTGGTCATACCTTCACGAAGATGAAATAATGACTACCGTATCAATTTCTCCAGATGGATATTTTATTGCAGCAGGCACGGAACAGGGTAAAGTCTATGTTTACTCCACTTATGATGAGGATATATCCTGGTATCACGACGGACTTTTGGATGGCCGTATAATTGAAATTGATTTTTCAGAGGACAGCACTCATTTTGTCATTGGAACTGAAAATGGTAGAGTCTACATATATGAATCGGAAGGTGAGAATCCAGTTTTTGAATATGATCAACCCGACAGCGTTACTTGTGTATCCGCTAGTTCGAATACAAATTACTATGCTTTTGGAACGGATGAAGGATTATTGACGATGCTTGACCTAGAGATTGCCTTCAATGCTTGGGAGGCAGACATAGGTGGTATTGTAACGGACATTTCATTCAATGGAAAGGGCAATTACGTTGTTGGTGGTTCCAACAACAAACGTTTGATTCTGGCTGACGTGCTTACCGGAGAGGAATTATGGAGAATTTCGGTATTTGGGGCGGTATCTGAAGTAGCAATGTCTTATCGTGGAGAAAATATTGCGGTTGGAACTGCAGAAGGCCTAGCAGTCTATTATGAGCGGCAATTGGATAATCAGGCACCTATTGCTACTATTGAATCCATAACACCCTCTACAGCTCTGCCAGGTACTCCGATTGTTATGAATGGTTCTGCAGTTGATTCCGACGGCGAGATTGTCGATTATTTATGGAATTCATCTAAGGATGGTAACTTATCCAATGAGGGGATATTTACAGTATCAAACCTGACCTTGGGCCTCCATGTCATTACTTTCAGTGCTCAGGATAATGAGGGTCGCTGGAGCAAAAAGGTATCTGCGAATATAGGAGTTGGAGATTTTCCTGAGGCTACAATTGATTCAGTATCAGGTTGTGATTTATCAAGTGTTTGTGTAATAAGTGAAGGTGTGATCATCGAATTTAATAGTTCAGCGGCATCTACTGCATCCAATGATACGGAGATAATTGGTTATCATTGGTCCTCAGATATAGATGGTAATTTGTCAGATCAGATGTCTTTTACTACTTCAGGCCTTTCGCTTGGACCTCATACTATAACTTTCCGTGCTGTGAATGACATTGGTTTCTGGTCAGCCAATGCTACTGTAAGTTTATTGATTAATGGTGTACCTGTTTCTGACATAATAAGCGCAGATCCAAATCCAGTCCAGCCAGGTGAGGACATATTCCTGGTTGCCTCAGGCAACGATCCGGACGGCGGTTCCTTAACCTATATCTGGAGCTCTGACACATTACTCTTTGCAAACAACCAGAATCTGTACGAAAGCCAGGACAATGGTTCCAAGATAGTGACTTCCGAATCCGACGTGGGTGAGCACGATATTTACCTTAAAGTGGTTGATTCATACGGTATATCTAGTGAGAGTTCCATGGTTACGATTCAGATACTTTCACCGCCATTAGTCTCCGCCCAATGTGATACGGAGGCATCCTTGGAACAGGACTTACTGTTTAATGCAATTGCTAGTGACAAGGATGGTTCGATTGTTCGTTATGAGTGGGATTTTGACAGCGCCGGTGGAGATATTGATTCGGTTGATTTTCAGGGGGCTTCATTTGCGACTCATTCTTACAATAGTACTCCTGTGGATTCCTATTACACAGTAGTAGTTCGGGTCACAGACAATGATGGACTAGTGACAAGAGACACCTGTACCGTGGAGATAGTCCAGCCAACGACACCTAGTTCATCTGGTGATAGTTCCTCTTCAGGAGGGGCCTTGGGTTCAATATCCGAGATTGCAACCCCTCCAGTAATAGCTGGGATCGGTCTGGTTATCTTGATTATTGGTGCCGTGGCCTTTTACATGATGCGGCGTGATGACTATATTCCATATGTTCCACCTAAGGCTGCCCCAATTACGGGAGCAGCTTACATGGAATCCCTTGTTCCCGAAGTATCTCCAGTGAGGGAGGGTAAGGTTGTAATAGAGACCATGACGGTTGAATGTCCTGAATGTTCGGCTAGGATGGATATACCCAATATTTCTGGAGCCCAGCAGATTCAGTGTTCCGAATGTGGATTAGAAGGAGAAATCGAGCTCTAATGAAAGGAGCATACGGTTATTTTATAGGGTTGTTGATTATGGAGCTATAATAAAAATGAAACGCGTAAAACTCATTAATGACCCAGCCGAGCTGGTGGCACTTTTCCGAGCAATAGATTCTGAAGAAAGACGTAATGTGATGACCACATTATCTGAAGGATGGACAATGATTAGTACCCTCTTAGAGAAATATGGTCCGGGTGCGTATGGCGCTATAATCTATTTTGAGAAGTTCAAACTTGTAGAATCTAGGTGGGAGGTCAATGATGAAACTGGACGCCCAGAAAAGAGTTATCGGACTTTCTACAATGCATTCCAGATTTCCACATCATTAACTTTTGTTGAAGCTCAGGAGCTTCTGACCGTAGTATTAATGTCCGAGAAAGAATTCAATAATCTTGAATCGAAGATTATTGAAATGATTGGTTCGGACGGTACATTTGCTAACGATATTTCGAAAGAGTTGAATATTAGTTCATTAACCTTGAAAGGTTTAGTTAGAAGATCCGTAGAATTTGATTTTAAAGGGCATAATATAGTACCACTAAAGAGGGAAGAATGAATGGTCCGGATATAGATGGAACTTTGCCAGGACAAGAGATAGAAGACGAATCTTCAGAAGATGAGGTTAGAAGAGAGTCAGACTCTGGTTATCAGAGCTCTGAATCGTCTTCTATGAATTGGGATGGAGATGGAGATGGATATGGGTGGAGAGAGGGAGAGTCTTTACGAGGATGGTTGTACCTTATCGCTGGAGCGGGCTACACCCTGCTTGTGGTTTATCTTTTGTTAGTTATCTGGATGGGTTATGAGAATATTCCAATTCTTAGCGATGGAACGATTGCAGATACTAGTGGTGCATTTACTACAGCGATATTGATCTCAGCTATGGTGTATGTCACTATGTGGTTTTTCATGTCTGGTCAAAAACATTCATTTTTCACAGAGGATCCAGACAAGGCTAAATTCTATGCTGGTATCATCGGTCTGGCATCATTGGTTATTATAGCTCTGAGTTGGGCTGATTACAGCAGAGAGATGATAGTTTCCGCTATTTTGACCTCGGTTTCAAGTTGGTCTTATATACGTTCATCTCAGATGAAGTAAGTCCTAAGCGGGGGTCGCATAGTCTGGCCAATTGCGCTAGATTCAGAGTCTAGTCCTTAGTGGTACGAGGGTTCGAATCCCTCTCCCCGCACCATTCAATGCCTCCACATTGGCAAAACCGAATCATAGCCAGCCAGCGGAACTCCCGTCATGGCTGCAGTTTCCTGATTGCTTGCTCTTAGGTTTTCCGTCCCTAAATCGGATATTTTCCCGATTCCTAGAGAACCAACAGTTTCAGCTAATTCCGTCGCAAAATCATTCAATTCCTTGTTTTGACATTCTTTTTCCAAGAAGATACCTGATGAACCCAAAGCTATCATTTTGGTAGCATTCCTGCAATTTAGTTCCTGACAAGCAGTCAATATAGTCATACTGTTTTTGTAGTCTCTGGCGGCAGTTATTACAGCTTCGATTGGGATTTCACCACCAA
>CAUYZR010000013.1:0-23813 GCA_963577905.1 Candidatus Thalassarchaeaceae archaeon | reverse complement strand
TTCTCCATGCCATTTTTAGCCATTCCAATCTCAACTACACATACGCTCGTAGGATCTGTGGTTGGTGTTGGACTTGCAGGCGGGGCTTCATCAGTTGACTTCCGAGTATTTGGTAAGATAGCAGCTAGTTGGGTTGCCAGCATACCAGCAGCAGGTTTCGGGGCAATGATTCTGTATGCCATATTCGGGCTTAATGAAACCCGTTTCATTATCTCGGTCCTGATCATTATGTCAGCAATATTCTGGCTTCTCTATCATTCAATAAGAACAGGCCCAAAGGTTGAAATTGAACTTGGGAATGGAGCATAAGAATGAAACTCTTCGAAAGCCGAATCGGCCCCAGCGTCTTCAAATCGTACTACAAGCACGCCCAGCGGGTCTTTGAGACGGTCGAAAATATGAATGTTTGTGTGAAGGCCGCTTGTGCAGGGTCAGATGTGAAGAAACACATCAAAGCCACTTCTAAGTCTGAACTGAAGGCCGATAAGATCAAGAATAAGATAAGAGATATGCTGCGTGGTAGTGTAAGACTGGCAGTTGATAAACCAGTTTTTCTGGATCTCGTCTCACGTCAGGATCGAATAGCAGATTATGCCGAGAATGTGACCGAAATAGTGTCTTTCAGAGAGTTGTATGACAACGCTAAGGCCCGGTCTCTAGTACTTGATCTGGCCGAAGCCGTAACAGCTACAGTAGAAGAATATCAAAAAACCGTAGGAAGATTCGAATTCCTTCTGGAATCGGCTTTTGCCAACAGAGAGAAGGACATAATGCATGAACACATAGCCCGAGTAAATGAGCTAGAACACAGTGCAGACAAGGCCGAAGCCAAAGCCGCAGCATACGTATTCACTAATGGTGATGACCAGCCATTAGCCGCAGCTCATATGTATCGCTTGATTCAACGTCTGGACGATGTTGCCAATGCAGCTGAGACGGCAGCTAATAGCCTTCTTCCGATAATATCGAAATAGGCAAATATTATTTGTCCACTCCCTGAGTGGCTTTTCGTGAATCTAGACGTTCCATTATATTCTCAGACAATGGATTTCAGTTGTGGCCCTGCATGTGTTGCTATGGCACTGAAGTATTTCAATTTCGTAAGTGAAATGGATAGGGATCTCGAGGTTGAATTATGGCGGGAATGTCATGCAGTCGAGATGAAAGGAGCTGGAAGGTATGGAATTTGCGCTCCGTTAGCTGTTAGGGGACTTCATCCTCATATAATAACTGACAATCCTGGATTAGGATTGATAGAACGGGCCAAGACATATGTCAAGGCCAATAATGGCAATGAACATTATCTGGAATTCTTTCACGACATGCAAAAACGTGTCTGTGCCCTTAACGGAACTACTCAGGAAGTCCGTAAACCCACATTAAAAGATATACGGGAAGCTCTGGAGGCCGACAGGGTCATATTCGCCCTGGTCTCCACTATAATCTTCGAAGAGGAGGATGATGATATCCCGCACTGGATAGTCATCACGGGAGAGGACAATGAGATTCTTACAGTAAATAATCCTATTGATGAGGATCAGGCCAAGGCCCATCGTCCGATATACTTTGATGACCTGTACACCAATGTTGAGCTGTATCAGGAAACAACATTAATCAGCGTCGGAAAGAAGACCTTCGGTAAAGAATTGGTTCCCGAGCCACCGTTATCTACCGATTATCTAGAATACACTCGTTGAAAGGAAATAGTACATCAGGTATAGTCCGACAATTATCATAACCGTTCCACCAACCATTTCAATTTGACGAGTTGAGGCCTTTAACTTGTCAACTATCGTGGATTCGGATGCAGCCACCATCATGGTGAATATAACCATAAGGGCCCCGGCCGTAGCCGAGAATATCAAGAAAACAAACAGTCCAGTGAAGATTCCTCTACCGATGCTGGCACTTAACAGCCCTACAATGACTGGGGCCACACAACCTGTGGCAGCAGAGCCATAGGCAACACCATACCAGAAAAGTCCAGTTCTAGTTCCGTCTGCGTTATTGGAGAAACTAAATTCTTTCCCCGTGATTGCTTTGATACCTCTTTCAATCCCATTCTTGACCAGAATCATTGGTTGTGAACTAGATATGGCTGACATCAGGTTTCTGAATGGTCTGACTATCTTCCCGGAGTCATATTCCATTACCATTACGGTGCCCATGGATAGAATCAGGAAACCTACAACCAGTTCAAGTACAGGAATAAATCCTCCGATTATACTAATAAATGGAATTAGCAAAATTCCAATTAACAACAGGATTCCCATTAACCCAGCAGCAGTGGCCAACCCATCCGGTAAAGTCTCCCTTGCGGTTTTTTCGTCAAATTTGCCGGTACGCTGTTTTTTGTTGGCAAGGTAGAAGGACATGTAACCGGGCAGCATGGGAAATGAGCATGGGGAAAAGAAGACCATAACGCCGGCTCCGACGGCAAATAGATAGATAGACGATTCTTTAACCTTCACAAGTGCACCTTGTCCGGTCAGAGCTTTGTTCACTTCTAATTCTAGTTCTTCAGGATTCTTAGGAACTTTTTCGGCCGTTGTTGTGCCTCCAGCCGTGTAGGTGATTTTTCCGTCCTTATCAATGATAAATAATTTAGGAGTTCCCTGAACTTCATATGCAATCTCAATATCACCATCAATACCAGATAGTGCATGTCTCCACCCATAATCCTTGGCATAATCACTTAGTTTATTTTCATTATCAGTACCAAAAACACTTATAGAAATGATAACTACATTGCCGTTATCCATTTCCTTGGAATACGGTTCAAGTGCATCATTTACGAATTTTTCACAAGGTTGACACGTGGTGAACATGAAATCCAGAACAACAACCTTTTCACCTTCATAATCAGATAGTGAGAATGTCTTCCCCTCCGTATCTTTTAGTGTAAAATCCGGGGCATCAGATTCCCCTCCGATCATTCCATATAGGACGACTGCTAGAATCAGGAGTATGGCAGTTCCCATGCCAAATAGGACCTTATTATCCAGAATCGTATTGTATCTTTTGCTCTGACTTATATTTTTGAATAGTGAATCTTTTTTCTGATCTAAATCCTCGACCAATGAATCCCAATTTGTTTTCTGAGCCATGTCTACAATAGGCCTTACCGCCGTTTGTATTTATTCTATTTGTGTTATGCCGGACTAGGTCTTCTGGCCCAGGTCACAAATCCAGCTATGGCAGCTAATAGAAGAACTCCACCACCAATCAAAAACAGTGGTAATCCCTCAGCCTCTTCAGGACTCATAGCTGAGACCGTTGTTACATCCGTACTTGCTTTTGTCCAGTTTCCATCATACGCTACGATACTGTATTCGACACTAGTTGCATCATCTATGTTGAGAACGGCAAAAGCTTTTCCATTTCCTATGGTACATATATCACCGTCGCATTCTTCCCCATTTATGGTCATGGGTTTGTAGGACCAATTGTATGAGTTGTTAGAATCTTCTGAGGCTTCTCGGTATACGACCAGAGCAGCAGTTAACACTCCACCATCATCATCAATAATGGCATTGACTTTTACTTTCCCACCCACGGACGTTGGATCTTCTAGCTTTATTGAAGGAGGTTCTGCTTGTTCGTCATACGCTGTACCTTCTGGCGTTGCAGAATTCAGTTCTCTGGGTGACCCGTCATTTCCGTCACCACCATCTTCATTACCACTTCCATCACCTCTACTGGAACTGGTATCATCCATGTCGTAAATAACTGCGATAGGAAACACATTTACAGGATTTATGGGTACTCGAATTGGTTCTTCTACATCATCGCGGAAGATGGTTGTTGGTATTTCCCAGTCAGCATATATCTCATTTAGTGATTCTCCAGGTTGTAATTCGAAATCCTTTCCTTCCAGAGCATACTCCCTGAACACATTGTGCATTGAGACATATCCATCCTCAACTGTGCTCCAAGCTGTAACATGATCCTCAACCATGAATATGTGAAGACGGCCGTTTAGCGTATTGTCTGGCAATTCCATAGAAGCTGGGTCAAACGCTTCATTGTTCTCAACATACTCTATGTCAACTCTAACCGAGAACCTTTGCCCATCGTAAATCGAGGCGACCTTTAGATTGACCATCTTTATCTGGTCTCTCTCTCCAGAATCTTTAAGCGCACTTTTCATTTCCTCGTAGCTTGCACTTGGCGCATTTGCACTGTGCGATCCTCCCATTTCTACATATCCACCATCAGCATCAAGGGAAGGCGTGCCAGAAACTCCAGGCTGGTAATATTTCATTCGATCTCTGGATTCATCAGTCATGAGGTCATCCTCACCACCACCATTCAGCTCATGGAATTCTATATAGTTCCAAGGGTTTCCTTCAAGATAACCTTCCTCTTCCCAAAGCTGTGTTGCGTCAGGGTGAGCTCCACTCATACAAGGAGGACAGGAAAGTCCTGTAAAGTGTTCAAGAACAGGCCTATGGGTCCATCCATATGGATGTTCTGCATCTTTAGTTTCAATCTCTCCGACTTCAGCAGTCAGAACTGGAAGAGATGAGGTACAGAACAAAAGTGCGACGGTCATCGCTAATACGGCCTTAATCGAATCTAACATGCCTTTGTATTCAGTGGGTAATATATGACACTATCGCTTGGCGCGGGGAGGGGGATTTGAACCCCCGTGGGATTATCTCCCATTGGATTAGCAATCCAACGCAATGGCCAGACTATGCGACCCCCGCTAATTCGTCTCGACAAACGGCCCATATAAGGCAATTACGCTGCAAATTGGGCAAACAAAACAATTAAACTGGAAACGTATGTAGCCAAATAATGTCTTTGAATGAAATTGATTGGGATACGGTCGATGAGGTTGAATGGGGTGTAGACGATGAAATCGATTGGAAAGACGTGGATATCAAAGAAGATATTTTGGTTGAACTTAGAAATGATCCCCAGCCCAGCTTCTTCATTAGAAAATTTGCGGTAGTTTGGTGGAGAAATGGATTCTACAAGGCAGGCAAGATTGATGGTACGGTACGAGTTACTCCTACGCGATTTCTCTTTCTGGATAACAAAGGAAAAGTCCGCCTCAATGTAGAGAATGATATGATCGAATCTTTTGATTTACATCTTCATGAGGCTAAATTCCCAATTTATTACAACGAAATAATTACAAAAAATGCGTATTCATATCAGATAACTACTGGGGTCAATGAAGAACAATCAACTCAAAATCACGAAGATCTGAAGGGAGCCATATTCGGCCATACCGATAAACCCGAATCAGAGGTAATGGAATTGAAAGTAGTCACTTCTAATGACGGAAAAATCAAGGAATTCAAGCAAACATTTGAAAAAACTCCTGTATTCCCTACCAAGGTTTCAGTACCCTACCCTGAAGTTCAAGCATCTTCCTTAGAGGAAGTAGTAGATTTCGGTCTGGACAATTTGAAAGATAAGATACAGCCCCCCTTCATAATCGATGATGCCGGAGTCTTTGTAGATGGATTGGAAGGATTTCCGGGTGTGTATTCACGTTATGTCTATGATACTATAGGTTTACAGGGGTTGCTAAGACAACTTGAGCACATAGAGGATCGCCAGGCTTCTTTCAAATGCGTTTTGGGTCTTCTTCTTGAAGATGGAACCACCCATAAATTCGTTGGAGAGTGCAAGGGCAGGATAATCCACGAGATGCGAGGGGATGGTGGCTTTGGTTATGACCCTATATTCATTCCAGATGGATTTGATAGAACATTTGCCGAGTTGCTCCCTGAGGAGAAGAATGAGATAAGTCACAGAGGCAGGGCAATGCAAAATCTACTTGCCTTCATATCAGAAAAGGGTCTTTGATGGAACTTTGTAAACACTGTTCGTCTCCGATTTTATCAGATACGGAGGATCAAATCTATTGTAGTCACGAATGCTGGCGCGCTTATCGCGGACTCCAGTCCAGCAGGTCTGAACCCAATGAATCGGCATTGATGGTCTGGGCTTCAATCGTAGGGGTACTGATTGCCCTGTTCGCGCTCTTGATGGCTGTCTTCCTGGTTGTAGGAGATTCGGAACTTGGATTACCAGTCTTCACTTTTCTGTCTGGCGTAGCAGTCTATTTTATTCTCAAGGAAGTTTACAGTAAGGAACAGGTAAAAGCTCTCTTTTCCATTCCAAATAGAAGTGAAGCCGGGCGTCTGATTCTACTGATTTTAGTGTTGGATATCTTCGTGGTGTTGCCGATACACGCAGTCATCACCATCTTTCTCTTTCCGGAGGCTGAACAGCAGGAAGTCATTACCATGTTCGAGGATGCTTCGGATACTTCACTCGCACTTCTGGCCTTTTCGGTTGCCATCCTCACACCATTTGCTGAAGAATTGCTGTTCCGAGGATTCATTCTAGGAATGTTGCTGAAACGCTACAGCGACACCCAGTCAATCATCATATCGTCCTTGATTTTCGCGATTGCACATGAACCGATAGCCATGGTATTGGCTTTTGGTGGTGGGTTGCTATATGGTTGGGTTCGAGTCAGAACAGGCAGTATCTTGCCCGGTATGATAGCCCATGCGATTTGGAATGGATTCATCACAGTTGTAGTGATTATGTACTAGCCATGACCCATATATAGAGTAAAATTTGCGCCTTTGTGAAACACATCCTAGTGTGTGTGGCTTGGCCGTACGCTAACGGGCCATTACACCTTGGCCATATGGCTGGCTGCTATCTGCCACCAGACATCTTTGCACGCTATCATCGTTTGAAAGGAAACAAGGTCCTGATGGTCAGTGGCAGCGATATGCATGGCACACCAATCACAGTCACAGCCCAACAGGAAGGCAAGACCCCTGAAGAAGTGGCAATGCATTATCATGAGATCAATAGCAAGTCAATAGAGGATATGGGAATCTCGTTCGATCTGTTCAGCCATACACATACGGAGGAACATGCTGAGGCGGCATTATGGATTCTTGAGACGCTGGATAAGGCAGGCCATATTGAGCCTCGAGTGTCGGAGGAGCCCTACGATCCCGAAGCCAAGCAATTTCTATCTGATAGATATGTCGAGGGTATTTGTCCACATTGTAAGTATGAATCTGCACGGGGAGACCAATGTGATGACTGTGGAAAAATACTTGACTCTAAGGAGTTGATAGACCCACATCCCAAGCTTAACCCAGATGCTAAGTTGGAATTCAAAGAGACGGAACATCTTTTCTTCAAATTATCGGATTTCAGGGATACGTTGCTGAAGTGGTTGTCCAAGGGTAAGGAGCACTGGCGTCCATCAGTAATCAATTTCACGCGTAATTGGTTGGAGGAGGGCCTAATCGACCGGGCAATTACTAGAGATCTGGAATGGGGTATCAAAATTCCCAGAGATGGTTATGAGAACAAGAGGATGTACGTCTGGTTCGAGGCAGTTATGGGGTACTACTCTGCATCCCTTCACTGGGCCAAGAATCAGGGAGACAAGAATCTCTGGAAGAAATGGTGGGAGAATGATGACGCTGAGCACTATTATTTCATGGCCAAGGATAACATCCCGTTCCACACTATCATCTGGCCAGCCATGTTGTCAGGTTGCGGTTTGCATCTTCCCTATGATGTCCCTGCCAACGAGTACCTGCTCTTGGATTCGACCCAATTCTCAAAGTCCCGTAAGCATGCAGTCTGGATCCCGGACTATCTGGAAAAGTATGACCCTGAAGTGTTGCGCTACTATCTGGCAGCCATAATGCCTGAGCAGAAGGACGCCAATTTCACATGGGAGGATTATGTCACTCGTATCAACAGTGAGTTAATCGGTAATTATGGGAATCTTCTGCATCGCGTCATATCCTTTGCTCAGAAGAATTTCCCAGACGGCCTTAATGCAGACGAATGTAAGATACCCTCATTGCAAGAGAAGGTTGATGTGACACATAATCGCGTGGCTGAGGCCCTAGAGGCATGCAAGTTCAAGCGCGCGTTAAAAGCTATAATGGAATTATCACAGGCTGGGAACATCGCCCTGAACGAGGCTGCACCTTGGAAACAGCTGAAAGCTGACCGGGGCGCTTGTGAAACGACCATGGTCACTTTCCTGAATGTGTGCCGTAGCCTGTCGGTCATGATGACCCCTTTCCTTCCCACTTCATCCCAGAAAGCTTGGGAATACATGGGCCAGGAAGGCCGAATTGAAGATTATGGATGGGATTCAGCAGTTGAAGGCAAGAATGATTTCAACCTGAAACCACCACTACCATTGTTCAGTAAACTGGACATGCAAGAAATTTTGGAGAAAGAAATGCCCCCAGAGGAAACAAACGAGCTAGCTAACGTCAAACCCGAGATAACGTTTGACGATTTCAAGAAATTGGATATCAGAGTTGGTACTATAGCCAACGTAGAGCCACACCCGAATGCCGACAAACTATGGCTGATAGATGTCGATTTCGGAGGGCCGACTCGGCGCATAGTGACAGGATTGCGTGGAATCTATGAGGTCGATGATCTGATGGGGCGTCAGATTTCAGTCCTCGTGAATCTGGCACCAGCTAAGTTCCGGGGCGAAGAATCCAATGGGATGCTACTTGCAGCTGAAAGTGGTGAGGTCGTAAGTATACTCCATCCAGATCAGAAAGTTGAGGATGGAAGCGAGGTCCACTGACAGCAAAACCACTAAATGCAACCTCTTTTGCAACTGAAACAGGGCCTGTAGCCTAGCCTGGAAGGGCGTCTGGCTTCTAACCAGAAGATCCAGGGTTCAAATCCCTGCAGGCCCGCCACTTTCCTAGAATGGTAACTTAGATAGTTCTACGTTACCACCGGTTAGGATTATTCCGACCTTTTCAAGCCCTTCCAGAGCTCTGAATTCGGACTTTAACACGACCGCTACAGCGGTTGCCGAGCTGGGCTCGATAATTATCTTCATTCTTTCCCAGACTAGCCTCATTGCATTTATAACCTCATCGTCGGTAACCGTGTATATAGCCTCAAGGTGGTCTTTTAGTATATTCCAGGTGTATTCCCCAAGGCTGGTCAGTAACCCATCACAGATCGTATCGGGGTCAGTCTGAGGTATTATCTTTCCTTCCTTCAGGGAACGGTAAGCGTCGTCAGCTCCAGTCGGCTCAGCTCCGAATAATTTAGTTTCAGGTAGCAAATTTCGGGTCGTGATACAGGTACCTGACATCAATCCCCCCCCTCCAATAGGCGCGATTATTGCATCCAGTTCACCCAGATCCTCTATCATTTCCAGTGCGACAGTTCCTTGTCCAGCGATGACGTTAGGATTGTTGAAAGGATGTACTACAAGTGCTCCAGTCTTCTTCACTATTTCATCCAGTGTTGTTTTCCTGGCCTCCAGAGTTGGTTCACATAGTATGATATTGGCACCATATCCCTTGACAGCATCCAGTTTCACATCCGGGACATTGTTGGGCATCACAATGTAGGAAGTAATTCCTCTTTTCATTGCCGAGAAAGCCACGGCTTGAGCATGATTTCCGCTACTGTGGGTACAAACACCTTTTGCTGCATCTTCATCACTCAGCATTGAGACTGCATTCCACCCACCTCTCAGTTTGAATGCTCCAACTTTCTGGAAATTCTCGCACTTGAAGAACAGTTTCCGTCCAGTCATTTCATCCAGGATCTGGCTAGTAAGGATTGGTGTTCTGTGTCCAACGTTCTTTATGCGTCCGGCAGCGGCGCGTATGTCATCTATAGAGACAGCATATTTTCCCATTGGAATTGACGGGATGCAGCTATCATAAAAAAGGTTAAGATTGGTGGCCCAGCCAGGATTTGAACCTGAGTACCGACGTCCCGAACGTCGAAGGATGCCAAACTACCCCACAGGGCCACATAAACTCATTCATAAGTTGGGTAAAAAAGCAGTGTAACTGAAATCCCTATCTCTACTTTTCAGCCCGAGTATTTAAACCTTTAAATAGACTGTTTATATACTCTGTTCTCCCCGAGGAGTTTTATATGGCAGAAATTATAGTTGTGAACGTAGTAGCTAGTGCATCAATCGGTAAGGAATTGATGCTTCAGGACATAGCTTTCCAGTTGGAAGGCGCTGAGTATGACCAAGATCGTTTTCCAGGACTTATCTACAAGTTGGCAGAACCAAAGACAGCCGTTCTGATATTCAGAAGTGGTAAGGTTGTCTGCACTGGTGCTCGGTCGATTCCGGATGTCCATGTTGCAATCAACAAAGTGGTTGATGAGTTAAGAGCGCTGGATATGCCAGTACATGATGAGCCAGACATAGTCATCCAGAACATAGTTGCGACCACGAACTTGGAGTCAACTCTGAATCTGATTCAAATCGCCATGTCCCTTGGTTTTGAGAATGTTGAATATGAGCCTGAAGCTTTCCCTGGCCTGGTTTACCGCATGGATGACCCCAAAGTGGTCCTGTTGTTGTTCGGCAGTGGAAAGATGGTATGTGTCGGGGCCCGCGAGGTCAACGATATCAAGAACGCTGTGCGAAATATAAAGGAAGAATTAACAACTGCTGGTTTAATGAAGACATGATTACAGTAGAGCAGTTAATTCAGAAATTGGAAGCTTTACACGAAGATACCAGTGATCAGTCATTGGAAGTAGCAGTTGATATGTTCAAGCGAATGCGCCGTAATATATCAGACCGGAATACTCTTTATGGGTACCTTTCCGATGACAAATGGCGTGACTTGGAATGGTGAACTAGAATGAGCGAGACATCGATACAAGCGATTCGATCTCTGAAAGTAGGCAGATACATAGTCATAGATGATGAACCCTGTAAAGTGGTGGAATATATCACTTCCAAACCAGGAAAGCATGGTGAGGCCAAGGCCCGTATGGTGACGATTGGACTTTTCGATAAACAGAAACGCTCTCTGGTACATCCAGTAAAGCACAAGGTCCATGTTCCTCTAGTAGATCGCCGTAAGGCTCAGATTCTGGCTAATATGGGGTCTGAGATTCAGATGATGGACCTTGAGGATTACAATACTTTTAATGTACCGTTAGCTGATATTCCGGATAAGTTCCATAGCAACATGGAACCTGGGAACGAGATCGTTTACCTCTCTGCCATGGGGCGTATTCTGGTAACAGACTAACGTGACAGAATTCTTTGCAGACGCAGAAGCATCCTTCAATGATGCTCGTTTCATTTTCTACGGCTATCCTTTCGAGGGAACAGCCTGTTTTCGTAAGGGGACTGCCAAGGCCCCGGATGAGATTCGGAAACATAGCTATAATTTCGAGACCTATCTTATGGAACTAGGAGTCGATCTGTCCGATGTTACCCTCAATGACTATGGAAATCTGGAATTGACGAAAGATCAAGGTAAGAATGAATCCATGGTCACCGATTTAGTCTCCAAGATAGTGAACGGTGGAAAATTCCCGATTGGATTGGGAGGTGAGCATTCCTTGACCCCTCCAGCAGTAAAAGCAGTTCAGGCCAAGTATCCTAATTTGATAGTGGTGATATTGGATGCGCATCTTGATTTCAGGGTTGAATATGAGAATAATCCAATGTCCCATGCAACTGTTACTAGGCGCGTCAGCGAGATTGTAGGGGTAGATAACGTATGTTCTATCGGCACTAGGTCAGTCTCCCGGGCAGAGATTTCCGAGGCACGGGGAATAGGCCTAAAATTCATAGAAAGTGGATGGACTGAATTGAGAGAATACCTGGCCGATGTCATAGATAATCTGGATGGCCCGGTATATCTAAGTCTGGACATGGATGCTATTGATCCTGCCTTTGCTCCTGGTGTTGGTACGCCTGAGCCATTTGGAATGACGCCATACGAGGTCATTCAGACCATAAATTTCCTTGCTGACCGAATCGTCGGCTTTGATTGTGTCGAGGTTTGTCCACCCTATGACAATGGTAACACTTCAGCTCTGGCCGCTAGATTGACGCGCCATCTGGTGGGTGCTGTCTGGCAGACCCAGCAGAGATTCAAATAGTTCCAGTCGTTCACCTCAGTAGTTAGGAATTATGTTTTTCGGATTTTATCTCTTTTAATTAGTTATTGAACTGCAATATCCAAGTGTTCTACGACATACATTTGACCACCCATTAACCGCGCGCCTAAAATAGTGCTGCTTTGGTGGAAAGAAAGTGCGGGGGTCGCATAGTCTGGCCAATTGCGCCGGACTCAAAATCCGGTCCTTAGTGGTACGTGGGTTCGAATCCCTCCCCCCGCACCATCGCTACAACTGGATTTCACATCTTTTGACGATTTTTCCTTCCCTACAATGTTCTCTTATGATATCCGGGATGTCCTTTTCAGGGTCACTTATTCTATACCAGATTGCTTCCGGATAGACTACCACTGTCGGTCCTTGTTCACAAAAGTCCAGACAACCGGCTTTGTTTGCCCGCACCTTTCCGACCAGCCCCTGTTTGATGATCTCCTGTTTGAATCGAAGACGTATCTCACCCCCTCCCTTTTCGGAACAGCATCCACGGGGATGCCCTCCCTCTCTGAGGTTCTCACATACGAATATGTGCTTCTCAAAGCCAATCACGGTTCTACCTTTCGGATCCTTCACATCAACCCCTCGATCCACATCTGGTGAAAGGTCAGGTCATCGTTCAATTCAGGATGAAATGTAAGTGCCATGTGTCTGTCCATCATGCAACCAACCACCATTTCACCATCCCAGGCGATTGCTTCAGTTCCATCTCCCATAGAGACGATTGCTGGAGCCCTTATGAAAATTCCTCTGAATTTCTGGTTATTTCCAATCCGTATATCCTTCTCGAATGAATTTTTCTGCCTTCCATAGTAGTTCCGATCTATCCTGAAGTCCATCTTTTCGAATGTGGTGTCATCCGATTTTCCCATCAATATCGCTCCAGCACAGGTTGCCATGATTGGAATATCGCTCCCAGATATGACGTCCCACAGTCCGGAGTTAACCAGCAGTTTGCGGAGGGTTGTGGATTCACCTCCTGGCATTATCAGTCCCTTCAATCTATTCATGTCTGAAGGTTCTCTTACATCTACCACATCTACATTTAGCCGCTCCATACATAGACGGTGCTCCGAAACGGAACCTTGGAGAGCCAGCACTCCAATCTTCATTACGGTTTGAATCATCCAGTACTAAAAAAGGTTCATCCTCAAAAATAGGATAGTTCCGAAAGCCAAGCTTTATAATATAATGGCGACATGGTAAGTACCCTTCAGTGGGCAACGCTCATTGATACAAGGACTCAACCAAGGTGTGCAAATATGCAAGAAATCCATAATTTAGAAAAGAAAAATTGGGCTGCGAAGTTAATGGCTATCGCGGTCGTCGTGTTCATGGTCAGCAGTACGTTAGTGCTGTTTGCACCAGAGGCATCGGCAAGAACCGGATCGGATGATTACGGTTATACATTCAAGGATAGCGCAGAATCAGATGGTCCTACCTATAGCTGGGTTGAAATAATTCCTGCTTTCGGTGGCTCCGGTACGACTCTTCTTAGTTCCAGTACTGATGGCGGCCAAGGACCATTTGATTTGCCTTTTACCTTTGAATTCTACGAAAACGAATACACTACATGGGGTAATGGTGGCGATAATGGCTACGTTACTCTAGGTGCGGTCGTTGCGAATCAGTGGGTCTCATATCACATTCCAGCAACTCAGTTGGGTGTGGCTCTTGTAGGCGGCTGGTTTGACGGCGGTTTCTGTAGGTCCAGCAACATTAACGCTGGTGTCTACTATGACACCCTAGGCACTGAACCTAACAGACAGTTCGTGGTTACATATCAGGACCAAGGCGCATGGTATCCTTCAGTATACCAGTGTCCAGGTGCTGCTGCAGCTAACGCTCTGACGTGGCAGATAATCATGCACGAAGGCACTAATGAAGTCACCATGCAGTACAAGGATACCGATGGTGGTTACTCCAGTGATAATGAACAACTGACCAACGGTGTTCAGGGTAAACCCGCTGGCACTTTGACTGGACTGGAATACGTATACCGCAGGTCACCTGCAGCTATAACTGACGAGACAGCCATAACTTTCACTGCACCTCCTCCGCTAAGGAATGATCTACGTCTGACTGCAAGCACAATCCCAGATCCAATTTCACTGGCTTCGGACAACGTGTTTGGAGCAGAGGTTACCAACAAGGGTGTCAATTGTGACCCCGCAGCTAGCTGTACCCCTCTTGCTGAGGAGACTATAGACGTTTCAGCTTCGGTATTCTCAATACAGGAGACTACAACGAGCTACAGTTTCGATGATAATGATGGTGGTTTCACTCCAATGACAATTCAAGGAGCGGAGCAGTGGACCAATAGCGCCAATGACGGAAAAGGCGATCACAACTATGGTGATGATGGCAGCCCGGACGACCTTGCATGGTCCTCAGGACGCAAGTCAACAACCCTTGGCGGGATGTTCACTGACGCTGAAAAGATGCACTACGATGGAACAGATATCCTGATTGCTAATAGGGCCAATAATGAGGTTATAAAATTATCAACCAGTACACATGCTGCATCCACAATTCTGGGTCCAGACACTACGTACCTCAGGAACGTTCTGGATGTTACAGATGATGGAACCAGTTACTACACTTTGTCAAGGGCAGCTAGTCTGTACTCAGCCACCACCTACATCTGTAAGTGGTCTATGTCTGACGGTAGCCGAACGGCATGTAATACATCGAGTGTTAGTTACGGAGTCGCATTGACTTACTATGCCGATGAGGTTTTCGCACTACAGGGTGGTTCAACCTCTACCTCTTATCGCAAGGTAGTAATTCTGGATGCAACTTCAGGATCTTTGGCTGCCACGGGAAAGACAATTGACTATTACAGTGGTGTATCCGCTTATTCCTATGCAACTAATATTGATGTAGATGATGCGTCTGGTGATATGTACATAGTGTACCGTGACTATCAGGGTCGAGTAAGGGGATATGAGAGAGATGATACGACTGGTGATTACTGTGCCTCTGCAGCCTGTTACACTCAGGTCTATACCAATGCCAGATACTCGTCATCGATTGACGTGCAAGATGGATATGTCTACACCAATGGATACTATTATTCAAGCTATTATGGCGGTATGAAGAATTTTGCAACTGGCTCCAGTTCAGTTACCACAATGTGGTCTGCATTCGGTGATTCAGGTTACAAGGGATCAGCAGTTGTCACCAGTGATGGTGACATCTATGTCAACAGTAACTACGCATACAGGTACTACTCATTCTACAATTGGGATGACAAGGTATGGTACCATGAAGGCGGAACATCTGGAACAGCGACTCAAACTCTTGGTCCAAACCCAGCCAGCATGTCTGCGCTGAGCACGCCAGCAATCGATACTTCGAGTGCGGTAGGGATGGCCATGGAATTCAAGGTTTCATGGCAGATGTACTACAGATATGAGGGCGCATACATGGAAGGCTCAACCGATGGTGGTACCACTTGGAAGTACATGAACAAGGATTACTTCACAACTGGTGGTTACTACGGTACAGTCTTCAACACTTATTCCAACCCCGTATCAACTTCGATTGATACTTGGACCTACTACAATACCAATAACGCGTATACGTACAACACCCATACAGCACCATGGAAGACCATGAAGATGAGTATGGATGACTACACTGGATTTTCTGATGTAAGATTCCGTTGGGTCGTAGGTTTCAACCAGTATGACAATACGTACTATTACGATTCCTACTTCAGACTGGATGACGTTTCCGTAACATTGAAGGAAGCAGGTACGACGTTTGCCTCAGAGACACAGACTATAGCTTCGTTGGGTTTCAAGGAATCAGCTTCGGTAAGTTTCTTTGAGACTGACACGTTCAAGCCTTCTACTGCAGGTCTGTCAGTTGGTGACAAGGTCGGAGTTCTGATCAGCGTAGCCGATAATGGCGGTGACCAAGATATGTCCAACAATCGTCAAGTCGCTTTCCGTGAAGTCAAGTTTGTGATTTTCGCAGATAACTTTGATGATGGAGATATGAGTACTCCTGATGGAAACTGGACAACTGGAAAGGTCAAGTACGGTACAACCGATTGGGATGTTAGAAGCAAGGATTCGAGCAGTGGATCATATTCTATGGACAGTGGTTATAGAACCGAGAATACTCTGCCAGGAGATCCTTTTGTTTCAACACCTGACCTAGACCTTTTACTTCCTGTCGAGGCGGAATTGCAGATGATGCTATCATTCTATTCGTATTACCTGTATGATGGATATCAAATGCAGATTTCCGAGGATAGTGGTGCATCATGGGCCATGATAACGCCCACAAGCACGTGCGGTGATAGCGGTGGATATCCAAATGTTATCTACAACTATGCCTACTATGGAAATCCATTACGTGGTCAGCCCGGATATACCTACTATGGAACTACAAACACGATGTACAGTTGGTCACCTGACCCTCAGGATTGGTGTAAGGCTACCTTCGATTTGAATGCATATGTAGGTCAGGATGATATCAGATTCCGTGTAGTGGCTGGTTGGTCATCTATTCCAATAAGTTACACGCTCTATGAGTCATTCTTCCGTTTCGATGATATGGCTGTCACAGGACTTGTTTACAATGATAACGTAGGAGTCAGTGGTCTGGACTTACCAGATCCGATAGGTATTGACGCAACGATACCAGTTGGCACCACGGTCATCAATGCAGGTATCAATAATCAGGCAGCCAATGCAGCTCAGCTAAGGTTGCAGATCGGTCCTCTGGGAATCCAGACACTTGATGCAAGTGATGATATGGAAGGCTATGCCAATCAGGCAGCCGCTCAGTCAGCCGGTTGGTCCACAGACACAGATTGTAGCGATTACGCTTACAGCTGTGGTAACTGGGGAGCATACGGTGGAGACCCAGGATTTGTTTTCAACACGGACGATGGCGATGGTGACGAGACCAATTCATGGGGTCCAGACGGCGCTGAGTTCCAGATGTATTATGGTGGAGGTGTTGCAGAGGTTCAGACAGGAGCTCTTGACTTCTCCGATGCTCCAGGCGACATGATATTGTCATTGAAGCACAGATACAACTGGGATTACTACGGCGGTTATCCATCCTACAATGGTGGTCAAGTCCAGATTTCCACAGATAGTGGAACTACTTGGGACATATTCACGCCTAGCGCAGGATATCCCGGAACCATGTACAACTATATGTATTATGGCAATCCATTGTATGGTCAGAAAGGTTTCGTACACTGTGGTTCTTGTCCTGGTGACAAGTCCGCAGGTGGCGACGCGGATGAATACATAACAACTGAATTCGATATGTCGGACTATGTCGATATGACAGATGTTCGTCTTAAATTCGTTGTAGGTATGTACAACTATCAATGGCCATCCGATGGTGAACATTGGTACATAGATTCGTTGTCTTTCACTGGAACTGGAATGGCATCCATAGCCTTTGATGAGACAGTTGGAATTACAGGATCAGGCGTCGGCGGTATCTTCGAGAGTGGTGATGCTGTAGAGATGGTATGGAATTACCATTTCCAGGTTCCAGGTTCATACAAGATCATATTCGATACTTGGATAGGGGCCACTCCATCTGATGGAGACGATTTCCTAGCTGACAATCAGGTTACTGCAGCCAGAGAGACCATGTTCACGGTAGCAACTACCACTGCAGATGGGACGGCACTGACCAAGAAGAATGATGACTTGGGCCAGAGGTTCTATGACGATGACTGGATGTCAATCAAGGAAGGAGGTCCCAAGGACGGTTATCAGTGGATTCCTTCTGCAAGCAGTGCTAGCGAAACGAGCCATTCACCAGTATGGTGGGCCGGTAACGACGCATACGGCAGTCCTTACGATGGAGATGACACAAGTCTGACCTCACCGGTCTTCGACCTTTCCAAGGCAACTTCGGCCAAGTTAGTGTTCAAGCATAGGTTCGCATTCTTTGGATATGAGTATCCATATGCCAACTACTACTATGACGGTGGTCGAATTGAAATCAGTACCAATGGCGGTAGCTCTTGGACTGGTTTGACCCCGACATCCGGGGAAAGCTATCGTGGAACTATCTACAACTACGCATACTATGGTAACCCCTTGGGAGGACAGGCTGGTTTCGCCATGTCGTCTTCCGGTGGTGCTTCGTTCGTAGAAACGCAATGTAGGCTGGATGCCTATACTGGGGATGGTTTCGACAACATGCAAATTAGATTCCGCTTAGGTGGCGGTTTCCCTAACTGGGAAAGTAACTGGGAAATTGATGACGTAGGTATCTACGCCCTTGGTTTCGATATTGCTCAGACATCCGCCTCAACTCCATACACATTGGAAATTGGAGAGTCGGCAACGATCACAACGTCTTTCCAAAATCAGGGAATGGGTAGTCTCGGCGCCGGTGGTGCTGTAGACTCAGCCAGCGCATATGCTTATGTCAATGACATGAGTGGTAATGAGCTGTGGTCTGCTTCCAGTGCACTTGGAGATTTGAACATGGCTTACTACGATTCAGTTGGTAATACATTCCCAGGTCAATCCACAGCAGAGATAGCGTTCACATTCCCAGGATGGGATACAGCTGGCTTGTACACAGTAGGTGTTAAGGCCGCTGATTCCACAGGAGCAACCCTGGCAGACCTGTTCAGTGCGAACAATGATGCCAGTCACATGCTGATTGTAGGCATGAGTGCAAATCTGGGATCGCCAATGTTAACTGGTGGCGAGAACTGGGCTGCGGTTGAAGGTGAACCTCCAGATGTAGGCGATGGAGCCATAGGAGTTGACTGGGACGAGACCGGTGTTGCAACTGATACACTATCAGTGAGCATAGATGGTCAGGCCGGAGGAAACTCCTATAGTCCTTCAGCCCCAGAGGCTCAGATTGGAACAACGGTAACTTGGACCAATAATGACGTCATGACCCACACAGTCACAGACAAGGAAGCACAGTTCGACTCGTTCGACCTTGCTGCCGGTGAGAGCTGGTCTTTGACCTTCACTGAGATTGGAGTCTTCAATTACTATTGTAAGTGGCATCCAATGATGGAAGGTTCAATCACCATAGTATCCTCGGCTTCAGCTGATGAACAGGCCCGAACGAACTATCTCAAGGTCTGGACTGCAGAGTCATATCTGGTGTTCTGGGCTAACTTCGACATGTCGGAGGACAGTTCGATATCTGTGATTGCACAGAAGAAGGGCGCCTCATTGAATGATGCAGATAGTATCGGTCTCTGGGCAGCCAATGGATTCACTATAATGGATGGTTCGGATCACAGTGCAGTCGGAGACTCACTGACCCGCTCATCTGGTTGGAATCCATACTACATCTATCTGGACTCGAGCAGATTGGGATACAATGGTCTTGACTATGACCCATCTGACGACAATGCATACGCATTCGTGTTCCGTGCAAGAGGTGTTGAGGGATCAGCCGAGTTTGGTGGAGTTCAACTTATCCGAACTTTGGATACAGGTTTCTTCCTGACCAAGGATGACCCTGGCCAGCTGACCTACGAGATATTCCCAAGTTTAGCGGTCGAGATCGACTACTTTGCCAAGAATATAGGTACCGAGGACAACACTTTCCGTATGACTCCTGAACTGGATGCTCAAGGAAAGGCCTACGCTGGAGCTGCATTCGACATATCAATCAACGTCAGGATGAATGGTGAGACCTTTGATTCGATAATCACAACCTCAAACGACGATGGCACCTGGACCCATGAATTCGATTTGGGTTCAGATGATGAGGCAGTTATCACGATCCATATTACCGCACCAGACTACGACCAAGACTCCGGTGAACCAGCAGGTAACCGCAAGTTCGATGTTGTGCTCAATGCATACGATGTAGGAAGTGGCGAGGATATGAGGGAGCCAGTAACGGCAACCTTGTTCATCAAGCCATCACAGTTCGTGCTTGGTGATGTATCGTTCAACCGACTTGCTGTTCTCGAAGGTGATTCTTTGGAAATTACTGCCAAAGTATGGAATGAAGGCAATTATGCCTCTGATGTATTGGTTGTTTTCTATATTCTTAATGAAACCGGATCAATGTATGCAACGCCTGATGGAAATATGCGCTTAACTCGTGTCGCTTCGACTACTGTTGATTTGATGGCACCAAAACCAGTGCTTGAGGATGCGGGCATCTACCAGACCTGGTACTATGCAACTGCAACATGGGATGAGGCGTTCGTGTCAGATGGGGCTACCCAGTCTTACGAAGAGGTCGAAATATATGTCCAGATCAACCCACAACTAGAGCAGCAAGATATTGATGCTGGAGAAACTCAGAAAGACGAATACTTGAGGCTGAGAGAAGATAACGGGGCCTTCGGGAATATAATGGTCGTGGAAAGGCTGATTGAATCTGTGAATTGCTATGTTGACACCTATCCAATAAGTTTACAATCTTTCATCTTCCTGCCATATTCCGAACCCAATGGGCCCTGCTCAGAGGATCAGGTAATCTCATTTTCACTCATAGCGGGCGAAGATGGAAGTGGTGTATGGACTGTTCAAATAATCAAGAGCAGCCCGCAAGCTTCCGTGTTCTCAGCACATTGGTATCTAATGGATGTACAGGGAAACACTAAGACTGATGGTTTAGTCTCTGATGTATACGGCTATTACTCAGGCCAGGGTAAAGCAGTAGTCTTCATTGACAACGACTTCAATGGCAAGTTGAGCCCGGGTGACAAATTCGAGATTCACCCTGGCGAAGCTGACTCAGCTCTATCGAGTGTCTCAGATGTATCTGACTACTCGCTCAAAATAAGAATCTATGCCGAAGGAGAGCCTCAAGAAGAAGATAGTAACAATGGTGGCTATGCACCTTGCGTTGATGGTGATACCAAGACTGCTGAGGATGGTTGCAATCAATGCGTTTGTAACAATGGAGAATGGGTTTGCACAGAGGTAGATTGTAATCCTGAAGGTGGTAATCCCGATGATTCAGACGTTGAATTGCAGGTCGACGATGGATTTCTCCCCGCGCCGTCGCTGGCCGTCGCTGTCGCTGCCGTGGCCGTCATGGCACTGCGTCGTCGCCCCTGAATAGCTCACAGTTACATTATAAGTGACGTAAGCTTTATGGTAATCAGTGGTCAAAGGAGGAAAGGCGGCGGCTGTATACTATCCATCGAAGAGTTATACAGACTAAAATATAGCCACCGCTTATAGTATCCAATGACCTTAAAACTGCCCAAAAACAGCAAGGAAATGCAGGACTGGGAATGGAAGGATTACGAACCTTACTTCAATTACTTACTGAATCAGGAAGTGGATAAACAAAATATTGAAGAGTGGATGAAATACTGGTCAGACCTGAGTGAATTGATTGGAGAGGTTGGGACTGAGGTTTATGTTGCTACAACTGTTGATACAACTGATGAAGACGCAAAAAAGAGATTTCATTCATTTCTAGACAACATAAGTGAGAATGCTAGCTCTAGAGATCAAATTCTAAAGAAAAAGTTGCTTGAAGTGAATGTTATCCCTGAAAACTTTGAGATTCCACTAAGGGCAATCAAAAGCGAAGTTGAATTATTTTGCGAAGATAATCTGCCCCTTCTAACAAAAGACAGTAAGCTATCAAAGGAATATGACGAGATTATAGGAGCACAGACAGTGGAATGGGATGGTGAAGAAATAACTATTACACAATTGGGCCCAGTCATTCTTGAAACAGACCGTAAAAAGAGGGAAAAAGCGTGGAGACTGGCCGCTGAAAGAAGATTAGAAGATCGCGAAGGAATAAACAAAATTTGGAAGCAGATCCTGAAATTAAGGATTGAAATTGCCAAGAATGCAGGCTACGAGGATTACCGTTCCTGGCGATGGGAATACCTGAAAAGATTTGATTATACCCCTGAGGATTGTATGAACTTCCACACAGCAATTGAAAAGGTAGTCATGCCGTTTGCCAATAAATTGATTAGGGAACGGAAGGAACAGTTGGGTTTGGACGTGCTCAAACCATGGGACCTGAGTGTTGACCCATTCAATAGAGAACCATTAACGCCATTTGAGAATGCGGATGAACTGGAATCAGGATGTCATAATATTTTTGGAGCAGTGGATCCAGACCTAGGAAAACATTTCAGCATAATGCGAGAACAAGAATTACTGGATCTTGCAAATCGTAAAGGAAAGGCACCCGGAGGTTATTGCACCGAATATCACCACCAAAGATTACCCTTTATCTTCATGAATGCCGTTGGTACACATAGTGATGTTCAAACCATGTTGCATGAGGGAGGCCACGCATTCCATGTATTCGAGTCAGACCAACTGCCCTACTCCTCCCAAAGAGATGTAGGAATGGAATTCGCTGAAGTAGCATCTATGGCCATGGAGTTGTTATCTGCACCTTATCTGACAAAAGATTTTGGAGGATTCTACGATGTAGAGGATGCTAATCGAGCCAGAATAGAGCATCTAGAAAAGTCAATCATGTTCTTACCATACATGGCAGTAGTAGATGCATTTCAGCACTGGGCATACACCAACCCTGAAGAGGCAATGGAACCTGCCAATTGTGACAAGGAATGGTCTAATCTCTGGAAACGATTTCAGACCTTTGAAGACCTAGATTCCAGCGAATTTGAGGATGTGATTGCTACTGGATGGCATAATAAACTCCACATTTACCACGTTCCATTCTATTATGTGGAATATGGAATGGCTCAATTAGGGGCTATTCAAGTCTGGGGAAATGCATTGAAGAATCAAAAAAACGCTGTAAAACTGTATCGGAAGGCTCTCAGTATGGGTGGTAATGCAACCTTACCGGAACTTTTTGAGGCTGCAGGCACAAAATTCGAATTTGATGAGAACATGTTAACCTATGCTGTCAATCTGGTTGATAACCAGATTAAGGAATTGCAATCGTGAGTAAGAAAGCAGTTCAGGACAGATATGCGCCTAATTCAATATGCTTTGGATGCGGACCTGCAAACAAGGAAGGTCTACAGATTAAGTCCTACAGAATGGACGATGGGCTGGAAATGGAATTTGAATGTGAAGAGAAGCACCAAGCCTTTCCCGGGGTCATAAACGGAGGAATAATTGGGGCTCTACTGGATTGTCATGGTAACTGGACTGCAGCAATGGCTATTATGGATAGAAATGGATTGGATGCTCCACAATGTACTGTAACGGCCCAATATGAGGTAAAGTTGAAACGTCCAACACCTCTTGGACCAACTTTGAAACTGCAAAGTCGGGTTCTGGCCCTGCAAGATGATAGAGCTGAAGTGATAATTGAACTGAAAGCTACTGAAAAAACTTGTGCAACTGGGAGAGGACTCTTTGTAGCAGTGGAGGAAGGGCACCCGGCATACCACCGCTGGCATTGATGAATTTGAAAAAAATGTGGGACAATGCCGTCAAGGAACATAATTCAGGAGATTATCACGAGGCCCATGAACTTTTTGAGAACTTGTGGTTAGAATTGGATGATAGACGAGAGAAAGATACGGTTCAGACTCTAGCACAGGCAGATGCATTAGCTGTCCACATCAAAACTGGAAATATACGGGCAGCACAGAGATTAATGAGGCAGCTACCAGAATTAATCCAGACATTTCCATCAAGTTACAATGCCATTGACCTCAGAAAAATGAAAGTGTGGATCAGCGATATGATAGCAAATATACCTTCTTCTGGAGAAATTAAAACTGTAACTAGAGCAGAACCACCAAAATTAATCAAAAGCCAAAGTTAACTTGTTGTAAGGCTCGGGATCCGAATTACAAGCCTTCTGGAAAGGTTGAAACAATTCATAGAGTGCTGAGGCAGTACCATTCTTCAGATCCAGAGGATGCAATGAGCCGGATAAGTAGCTCTTTTCCAAGTCCAGATAAGAATCGAAAG
>CAUYZR010000012.1:0-23962 GCA_963577905.1 Candidatus Thalassarchaeaceae archaeon | reverse complement strand
AATCAGCAGAAGATTGCTAGAAAGACTGCCACCTCGGATGGTGAATTGGAAATTGAAAAGGTAAAGGCTCAGGCGCAGATAGAATCCTCAAAACATAATCTTGAATCCTACAAGGATGCGCAAGCAGCTGAATCCGAGAAGATGTTACGCATGATGGAAATCATGCAGGGCAAGAAGAAGAAAGAAGAAGAGAAATAGATCTAAATCTTACTCATCTGGAACAACCGTGATTACTGGACTATTTCTTAGAAGTGAACTCAATGACCAGTAATTTGCCTCGATAACCCTGACTTTTGTACCAACAGGAATGTCATCACCTCTGGATCTTGCCGCTACATTGTTTCCATGCCAGAAACTATTGCCGTACAGGCCTGCTTTTTCTATCTCAACTGAAAGATTGTAACTAGTGAATTTACCAAGTACATTGGGTTTGTTCACCACCCCAGTATGTCCAACCAATTCAGGAAAAATAAGTTCAAGATCGAAACCTAGAATTCTCATGATATGGCGTGCTAAAAGACCCAATAATCCATATGTCAAACCAGTAATAACTCCAATTAAAACACCCCCACTTGCAAAACCTAACATAATCAGTACCCCTGGCAAAATGATCAATGCCATCAAGATCACCCATAGAATAAATCCAAAAAAAGAGTATTCCTCTCCAGTTATAATATCGATACCGTCGACATAATAAATCGCATCAACCAGATAAGCGCATATGATGAAATACAGAAAAAATACGATTGAATAGTATACTCTTTTGACGAATTTCTGTTTGATCTTATATCCGTCCAATTCAGTTGTAGCCGGTTCTTCATCAATGACAGGTTCTTGTATCGTTACATTCTCTGCAACTTTGGTTTCTTTATCCTCTTCACCGACCTTAATTACTTTTACCATAATCAGATCCAAACATCGTTTTGAGCCGTGAGATCGCTCCCTGCATCTCCAGTATTCACGACTCCCTTAGGTTCAACGAGCATGATCTTGCATTCTTTCTCCGAGTAAGGTTTGTGTTCAACACCCTTGGGGACCACGAATATCTCCCCCTCCTTTAATTCCACCGTTTCGTCCTTGAACTCGATCATCATCTCGCCTTCCAGTACTATGAACACCTCATCCGTATCATCGTGGTTGTGCCATACAAAATCCCCTTTTATCTTCACCAATTTGAACTGATAATCATTCATCTCGGCTACTATCCGAGGAGACCAATGGTCTGAGAATTTGGATAATTTTTCCTTTATGTTGATTTTAACCATTATCAAGCTTCCAATATCTGCCCAAGAAACTTCTTCATCCTTTCGGTCTTCGGATTCGTGATCATGTCGGGTGTCCCTGATTCGACAACCTGTCCCTCATCCATATAGATTATCCAGTCACCGACCTCCTTAGCAAAACCAATCTCGTGAGTGACGATGACCATCGTCATACCTTCCGCCACCAGTGACTTTATCGACTCCAGGACAGAGCCTACCAATTCGGGATCAAGCGCAGATGTAGGTTCATCAAACAGCATTACCTTCGGATTCATCGCCAGAGATCTGGCAATTGCAACCCTCTGCTTTTGACCACCGGATAACTGTCCAGGATACACATCCACCTTGTCAGACATGTCCACTTTTGCTAGAACCACTCTAGCTATACCGTCGGCCTTTTCCTTTGAATATCCTCTAACCTTTGTCAGTCCCAAGGTTACATTGTCCAAGACCTTAAGGTGCATAAATAACTCGAAAGACTGGAAAACCATCCCTATTTCGGATCGAATCTCATTAATATCGGTGGAAGGAGAATTGATCTGGACATCTTCAAGGTGTATCTCACCCTCCGTCGGTTCGATCAGACAATTTATACATCTCAGAACTGTGGATTTTCCACTTCCAGATGAACCTATTATGACCACAACCTGTTTAGGGAAAACATCGAAACTGACATCTTTGACGGCGTGAACTCCTCCCGAGTATATCTTTTCCAAGTTCTTGACTTGAATAACTGGAGATTCCTCGTCAGTCATTAGTCTTCACCACCTAGTCCCAAACCTGGAACCTTCAAACGCTTCTCTAAGTATTTCAATATGTTAGATAATGTATAAGTTATTGAAAAATAAAACATCAAAACTAAACTCCATGTCCAGAAAGTACGGAAAGTAATGCCAATTATCAATTTACCCTGACGTGTCAATTCGCTATAACCAATCGCTGATGCTAGTGATGAATTTAGAACAAGATTGATGAACTCATTACCAAGGGGTGGAATTACAATTCTGATAGCCTGTGGAAGAATTACGAAGCGCATTGACTGAATGTATGTCAGACCAATGCTCCTCCCAGCCTCCATTTGTCCTGAAGGTATTGCCTGAATGCCACTGCGTATTATTTCGGTCTGATAGGCTCCCGAATTAAGACCTAAAGCCATTATTGCACTGACATACGCCCTGTGGAAATTGCCATCGAAAGTTAGATCAACGCCGATTTCGACAAGCCCAAAGTGAATAAATAAAAACTGCACGAGCAGAGGAGTATTACGAAAAACATCTGTATAAAGTGTTGCAAACAACTTGAATGGATTAAATTTAATCGAACTCCAACCTCCTCCCTCCATAGGTAAAAGTATAGGAAGGCGAAGACCAAATTGTGAAGTCTTGAAAATCGCTAGGGTAACGCCTATACTAAATCCAATCGTAATCGCATATCCAATAATCTTTACGGTAGCCTTGAGCCCCGTAACTAATAAGGGGTACATCAGTGTGGTAAATTCCCAGAAATCATCATAAATCTGAACAGTTGGTGCCAATGTAGGATCCACCCCTTCGGTGTTGGTATAGAGAACGGTACCTTCGTTCCCAACCAGAAAACCCTTAAATCCATCATACATCCCAACACCAGCTAAATCCACAGAAAGGTCACTAGGATATGATTGATTGTTGAATGTAGCACCACCATCCTTTGTTAGTAATATTAAATTATCATCACCAGCAATCCAAAGTTTGTTTATAGATGACGAATAAATCGATCGAATCGTAGAATTAGTACCAGAATCCCAAGTAATCCAGTCGTAACCAATTAAGGAACCTGAAGTTCCTGAACTCCGTAAGAAAGTTCCTTTCTCACCTGCAATGAACGCCCGGATGGGACTAGTGAAATCAACACAGTAAAGATTTGAATCGCCGACATCTTCAGGAGCATCGCGAGGTGCCCAACTGATGCCCCCATCCTCTGTACCCAGAATCAAACCCCCCGCACCTACTGCAATTCCCTGATTCTGATCAAGAAAATCTATACCATAAAGATCTGATGATACTCCACTCGGAAGTTGCGTCCAATTAGTACCATTATACTTCCATATTTCACCCCCTCGACCTGCCGTAAAAACAGTCATTTGGGATAAGGTATCATAATTCGAAATTGAGATGTCAAGAATGTTGTTACCACTTTCTATAGAATGGTCAACCCAAACTCTCTCTTCCCTGAACAAGACTGTACCTGAATCTCCAGCCGCGATGGAAATGCCTCCAAATTCGACAATATTTAGATCATTAGTACTACCTGACAATTCCTGCGTCCAGTTCGAACCTGATGAATTAGTATAGAATATACGCCCTCCTTCTCCAACAACTAAAGCTGAGTCATAGTCTAAGGCTGCAACACTGTTCAAACTAACCCGGTCAGAAACTGAAACTATGACCCATCCATTCGTATCCTCTGAGCCTAACGCTAACTCTTGAGAAAAACCTAAAGGGATGAGAATTAAAAAGGATACAAAAATAGAAATTATTACTACCAATTTTGTTCTATCTACTCTTTGGGATGCGTCCTCTATAATACTAGGTGAACTCATCAAATCAAATTCATGAGCATCTCGGCTTTATTAATGCAATAGGCCATTCTGATGTATACCTAACATATATATACTAGTGATAAAACTGAATATACTGAGGCAATCATGAGAATAAGCCAAGCAATCAAAACTCTCTTCGTCGTCGCTCTGATATCGCTAGCGATACCAACTACATCGGCTGGAGGGGGAATGTATACCATTGGTGTACAAGGCCAAACAACCTCGGATCTATATGCTGCTGATAATTTGCCGAATGCAAACGTAGAAGCATTTGATACGATGGACCTAGCAATCACTGCTTTAGAGAATGGGGATGTTCAGTTCGTACTGGGTGATTTACCAACTCTAGCATACTATGCGGTTGACAACTCCGACAAGGGACTATCAGTAGTCGGTTCCTTTGGAGATGACGAACTTTTTGGCATAGCCGTACCTAAAGAAGCAGACAGAGCTGGAGCTGGAGATTTGCTTAATGCAATTGATGCTGCACTAAATGAAATGGTTAATGACGGATCCTATGATGCTGTATACAGCACATGGTTCTCTGGAGCTGTTGTACTAACTGATGATTCGACAGCAGATACTGCTACAACCTACCCTGCAATAGATGAAAGCTCAACGGGTGCATTAGCTGATGTCGTAAATAGCACCACGCTAACATTTGGAAATGACTATCCCTATATGCCGTTTGAAGGAACTGACGCAGATGGAACCACTGTGATTGGTTTCGATGCTGATATAGCGGCAGGAATTTGTACGAAGCTCTCGGCTGCGTACGACACAACCATAACTTGCGTTATCGAATTGAAGGGGTGGGATGAACTAACGGCATTTGGTTTCGATGGATACGATGCCATAATTTCAGCAATGACCAAAACAGATGAGAGAGCTCAAATGACACAGTTCACAAGAGCTTACTACACAAGCAAACAGGGTATTCTAGCGGGTGCAGATTCACCAACAATTACAGGTATAAATGACCTGAATGCTATGGCAGCTGAAGAGGACGACTCACCTAGTGTTACACTAGTTGTGTCTGCTCTGACAGTCGGTCTTATTGCTGTAGCAAGAAGAAAGAACTAAGCAAGCAACGAAATTGCCTCAAAAGGGAACCTGCCATAGGCAGGTTCCTATGACATTATGAAAGTAGGAATTGTAATAAGCCAGACTGATCCAGAAACAGTCTGGAATGCCTTCAGGTTTGCAAATTTTTCAATAGGCAAGAGACATCAGGTTAGAACTTTTTTAATCGGAAAAGGAGTCGAATCCGTTGAAATAGTTCATACAGAGTTTAAGGTGATCGAAGAGATCAATAAATATGTGGAAACAGGCGGTCAAATATTTGCCTGTGGTACTTGCCTGGTTTCACGTAATAAAGAAGGGACCCCCATCTGTCCAATGTCTACCATGCAGGACCTGATGGAACTAGTAGAAGAGTCGGACAAGATAGTCTCATTCTAATTTTTATCGTATATTGGAGTCTCATCCAGATGCATTGCTGCAGTAAAAATCCACCACGATATCAAGTCAAAGGACAGAACCAAACTTTGATGACCTGTGCTATTATCAATCACCATCATATCGATCATAGTCTCCATAGTATCACACTCGGCGTGATAACAATCCGAACCGCCGGTCAAACTTCCCCAATCAACACTCACTACCCCGAGCTGGTCAGCAAAACGCTCGTAATCTGAACGGCCACGATCACTATCATGTACTGAGATTGACTGGCGCTTCTGATCTGACGAATCCACATCTTTCATAGAGGCGTAGCCCTCTGTGTCAAATATTTCCCTACCTAGCCGCAATGCTCCTGAGATATCATAATTATTGGAACCAATCCACTCCAATAAACCGATCATCTCCCATTGATCTCCTAAATTATCATTATCATAATTTGGAATGCAGTCAACAACCAGAGTATAGTATCCTGGCCAGTTCGTACCGACAGCATCTGCATTGAGATAATTCGTGACCGTAACACCAGCCGGAATATTGTCAATCCAGCTATCGCTTCCATCATATCCATTCTCTTCGTTGCTCCAGAAACATACCGCAATAGTCCTGCGATGATCGAATTGGGCAAGGCCCCGGGCAGCCTCGAGAACCATTGCTACACCGGCCTTATTGTCATGAGCACCAACACTTGTTCCTCCACCTGGACCACTGCCTGGTTCAGCTACATCCAGATGAGCACCCAGAACCAGCCATTCATCGGGATACAATGTACCTGTTTTGTATCCACAGACATTAACTGCATAGGGACTGCTAGAATCCAAGTAACGATGTACCTGTGCATCATAGCCATATGATGACAATTTTCCACTTATGAATTGAAGTGCTGGCTCGTAATTCTGATCAAAAGGAACGAAAGGTCCCCAGAGTTCATTGTAATTCCCATCTGGATCTGCAAATACCTCCATGAACTCAAATACCGACAAGCCATCAATTATCCCTGTACCATGCAAAGCCCCATCCTCTATGGTAGAACCTTCTCTAATTGGCCTTAAAACGTCTAAAAATGCATATTCTACTGAACCTGTAGTTACATTAGACCTCTGCAATGAAGGATATGTGGAATTCGTGGATTGTAACCTAGCCCCTATATTTCCATCAAGACCCTGCAGATGACCATCACGATCAACCCATTCCCTCCAGCTCTCATTCGTTTTCCGGACAGGCCACTCTTCACGTCCAAATTCAGACATTAGGAAGATGCATTCTACTACCCCTGGTGGTCCCAGAATCTCGACTGTCTGACTCTCAAAACCCGAATTGAAATTCAAGACCGTCCCATTCTGAACGTAGCCAGTTTCAGGATTAACCAATAGGTATGGAACCAAGACGCTCATACGATCGGAACTCACAATCCGAATAGATTGGAATTCACCCCCCACCAAATAGTTAATTGAAAAGTCCAGCTCTAGAGGTTCTTCAACAGAATCTTCGATACACCCCGAGATTGCAGGTAAAATCATCAAAAAGGCAATAATTTTGGAGGCCATAGAATGATTCTGCATGCAAATACAATGAAGCGTGGCTTTTAATATTCTATTAAAGAGTTTATTGGATTATATTGTATTTGTGGTAAATCTATTATATTATTCTTTTAGTGTTACCATTCGGCTTCAAATGTACAAATCTCTCCACAAGTATTCTCAACTACACCTGTTAACATAAAACCAAAGACCATCTCATTAACTTCGGGAACTCCTGCAATCAGATTATGAGCCAAGGAATGATATTCTGGGGACGGGCCTGTATTGCCTTCAGGCACCTCTGGAAAATTCCCATCAAAGAAAACCGCAGCCGAACCTTCAATCGGCCCCTCCACCACATCCACGCCGTAGGGGAATCTGGTTGACGTACTAAGGACAGGAATATCTGCGGCGCGGCAAGCTCGATCCGAGCTAAGCATGGGTACTTGCGCATCATTGACTGAATACACTGCTAGTATTGTTTTAGGACCAAGTACGTCACCATATCCATCGGAGATAAAATTCAGGTAGATATCGGGGTCTGTAGAATCCCAGAGTTGCTGTCCTAAGGAGATAATAATTGCGCGATCGTTTCTGTCAGGATAGCCCAAAATCGAATTGAAGATCAGCTCAAACTGATTATAATTTGTTGATCTTTCAATCATAGATGCAAAACCCGATCCTCCGACCCACAACACCCCCCTATCAATATCAGGGGATAAGGCCATGAATGTCCCACCATAAATTCCACCCAGAGAATAACCCATATAGTACACTTCATCAGTATCCACTAAATTAGTCTCGCCAGAATATAATTCGGGAATATCTGAGCAGACGCCTTTCATCGTCCTCAACATTGTGATCTTGTTAATCATCGCTTGCTGTAATCTATCAGTCTGATACTCAAAATAGGCTGGCTGGACAAGCATATCAATCACGGTATCATAATCTGATTGACTCCACCCATACCAGTCTGTGGCCAATAGGGAGACACCATATGTCTGGGACCAAACTCGGGAACCACTAATTGTTGCTTCCCCAGTTCCCATAAAACCATGCCCGAAAACGACCAGAGGACCTGACATATTGTTATCGGCCAATGATTGAGGAATTATCAGCGTAAAAGGAACCTCACTGTAACCTGTGAATAGGGGAATTCCATTAGAGTCCCGGCTCATTAATGAAGGTGGCTCATCTGGATTCAGTAAATATTGTGGAGTGGTGATAGTCCCTCTAACTCTACGGAAGGTCATGTTATCATCTCCATAATTGTCCTCTGTAGAAGTTACATTACATCCTATTCCATCATCCCCAAGCCGATCTAGCGCATCTTCCCTCATATGGAGCATCCCCCCAACTATAGATTCAGTAGACGCTGTATGAAATTCCCAGGCCTCCTGTAGATTTTCCCTTTCATAACCATGGGACTCCAGACTCACGAAAAGATTGTCGAAACTTGCAGCTCTAAGTTCAACGTCCGGAGCATTAGTATAATCGCCTTCGATTAACGCTTTGAAGGCCAACGATGGTGAAATTAAGTCTCCAGTGGAATTAGTCAGACCGGAAATGCCAACACCATAAGCTGTATTGTGATCTAAACCTCTTAGAGTCCTGATATAGAGAATAGTCGGACCCCTGTTATCAGTTCTGGAATCCAATTCAACCCAGTGTGGAAGCCTTTCACCAGTATCCAGATTTACCAGAATAGTGGTATGGGCTGCAATCAAAGATTTTTCTATGGTTGATTGATTAGCAACACCAGTAAGGGTGGGATCCTCATCAAAAGCAGTTAATATCTGGGTGGAGGGACTCATACCATCCAATCGATTCAGACCTGGTATCTCTACCTGCCTGAATGTACCTGAACCTGGAACTGTGGTTTTAGTATAGTTAACTCTGTAACCTGTTACAGTGGTTGGATCTTCACTTAGAAAAGCGTTGGATGGAAAAGGAAACATACAATGTAGCGGATTAATATTGTCGCACCCTTCCACGTAAGGTACTTCCATTAATTCAGGTTCCCTTACTTCCACGGTCTGGTTGACAGTTTCATTAAGTGAATCGTTCCCCGACTCATTAATTTTTGAATCCTCACTATTATCTAAATTATCTGTCTCTTCATCTAAACAGCCTGGAAAAACAAACATTAGGGCAAGCAGAATGGTAAGGCTCTTTCGCATACCTAATCCTTTTCTTCAACTGATGCCATCTTCTTACTGATGAATTTGTCAAAATATTCGCTGTAGACTATGTCCCCTGTATATTCATCAAATAGTACATTAGCCTCTGTATCAAAGAATAGGGATCTCTCATCTCCCACAAAGGATTTGATGACCTCGCCCGTGTTAACATCAAAAAGAAGCTTCGCCTCTGAATCAAAATATAATTCTGGCGCTGGCGCAGCACTGACGTCCAGACCTTCCTCAAACTGATTATATGTGTAAGAAGCAAGGTATATTGAAGAAGACAGAACACCTCCAAGGAATATTATGAAGGCTGGACCAATGGCCCACATGGAGTTGAGTTCTACTCCCTCACCCTCTACATAGACGTCGCAACCATCATCTTTCCCAACTACTGTAATATCATTGGTATATAGACATTCTTTGAAGCCTCCGGCATGATCCTCATGCATTGCACTCGGGATTGCCGTAACTGCATACAATAGCAAGAATAATCCAAATACGATAATAGATATGTGCGACCCAAAGGAGGTGGCTAACAAATCCGATCTTGTAATATCAATCTTAAACTGTTTGTTAATGTTTTGAATTAGATTATAATCTCTCAGAAAGATTAATATTGAAGAGATGATTGAAACCGAAAATATCGCATAGAAAACCAAACCCATATTATAGAAAACAATACCTCTCATTTCATAAACCATACATGTTGGTTCCGCATCATCACAGAGCACGGTTGACGCAGAATAATCTATCTTGGATTCGCCGGCCTCATTTGTAATCACTACCCCATCTAGGTGATAATCATAGTCTGAACCCGAGTCCAGAAAAACTGTCTCATCAGAAGTGGCATGTGGGTAAAAATCCTCTTTGACGACAAACCAAGAACCTGCCCCTGCCACAAATAGAATTATAATAGAAACCAGTACAGGAATAAGCGAAACGGCTTGTGAAATTCTCTGAGAGGTGTCCACAACATATTCAATTGGTCCATTATTTAATAGTTTACAACATTTTATAAATCCATTTATTGATTATATAACTAATTTATCTTTAATATTAATCAAAACCTCATACCTCTATTGTCAAAAAACTATCCTATACTTATTAATACTATTATGTTTTTGAGAGGATTATGGGTGCAAAGTCATATTTTTTTATTATCCTGGTTGCTTTGACTATCGGCTTTGTGCTCATTCCCACTGTACAAGCGGAAGATGACATTGAAATAACATCCATTCAGCATAATTACGCTAGAATCGAAAATAGTATAGACCTGGAAATCACCAATGGAGCTGATGAAGAAGTATCCTACAGCTTATTGATAAGCGTCTTCAGTGAAGATTTGCAGGAGACCATAGAACTGGAATCGGCAAATCTCGTCTTTTCTCTTGATCCCTTTCAAACCTACCAGAACAGTTTTCAATTCACCATACCCCGTTCAGGGAATTATGTTTTCAACCTGACTCTGTTGTCCAATGGCGAAATAACAACCACTCATAGTGAATATCAATATGTGTTCTATGAGAATACTGACATACAGCTTGATAATATAATACAGGATTACTACTTGGACCTTGAAGGAACTAATTGGAGATATGATGATGAGAATGAACAGCTAGAATTGATAAATCTAGAAGACGATTACGAAACTGGGGTCGTGCTTGGTCCATTCGACACGAAGGGAAGTAAAAGCAATGTACTTGAAATGGAGATGGATTTTGACAAGACCGAATCCTCAAATTTTACTATAGCCTATACTACTGATTTTGATAGTGAACAACTGTACAGTACCGAATGGAATGCTATGTATTCCCTAGATGAAGCCACTACAGACAATATAGAATTGGGATTAATCGAGGAAGCTAATGTCTACATCCGGTTGCTTGCAATCGGTACCAATGCTGATGAGACCAATTTCTGGTTCCTGAAAAACATGAATCACAGATATGTGACCTCTAAACACGACCTTGAAGTCACTATAGACAAGCACTATTTCTATACAACCGATCTGAATCCCGAAATATTCGTAGACGTTGAGAATACTGGGCTTTTCGACCAACAACTAGGTAACATATCGATTGTCGTTGATCTCTATTCCATAGATGGCTATATTGAATCCTACAGCCGTACACCGAATTTACTCTCGGGAGATTCGCAAACTCTGGATTTTGAATTAACGGGTATTGATTCACCCGGGAATTATTACTGCAAGACAGAGGTAACATTGGTGAAAGAAAACATATATGTTAATCGATTCGACTCTTTCATATCGGTCTCCCTTGAGGACCTCGGTACCTTCAATCTTACTTTTGAGAATCCTGATTCCGTGATTTCAATAGTATCTGACTACAACCAACTGAATTTACTGGTTGAAAGCTCTAATATTGATGAACTGAGCTTCAGTTCCCCATTCGAGAAAACCAACTTGCTCGACAATTATTATCTGATTAGCATAACTGACAATAATGGTGACCTGCTAATAAGCTCGGAGAACCCAGGATCATACGGGTCTGTGCTATCTACAATAAGCATGGATCAGTACCGTTTCAGTGTTCAGACTATGGAGAGTTCCGGCGAAACCATTGAAGGAATCACAGCCCCCTCAGTGACATTTGTGAAAACAGAGACCTATACTGTCAATATTATACTGAACAACGAGGGATTCTACACTGAGGAATACAGCCTTTCGTACATCTTTGCAGGAACCTTCATTGATTCTATAAGCGGACCTGATAAGGCCATCATCGGATCTGGACAGAGTACCACCATTGAAATTGAGATAAATCCGCTTCCAAAGATACCCCGTGAAGGAGGTAGCCAATTGAATATCGATATCAGTAATGGAAGGGAAAACAAGATCCTGACCTATATCCTAAGTTATGAAAACAGCGATATCGAAGTCCTGGACCAGAGCTGCAATCGACGTTCGGTTCTGTTAGGACAAAGCATCAGTTGTACAACTGTGATTACCAATAATGGCTATGTTAGTGGTTCTCTAGACTTACATATCGGAATTGAGAATGGAGAAGGCAATGAGATTATTGAACAGGTTTTGATTGACAAACTTGAAAACGGAGAATCATGGAGCGTAAGGACTACTTATAAACCTGAAAATGACGGCAAATACCAAATGTTCGTATCAATCAATGATGACTCTGGATTAATCGCTTCATACCAAATGGAACCGTCCATAAATGTTGTGACGCCTGCAAAGGAGCCAGAGGAAACCATCCCGACTTTTAGCAGCCCCAAATTGAATTTTACTCGTGGACTTTTCGGTCTGTCATTCTTGGGAATGGGGTACCAATTCCGAAGATCCGAGAATTTCAAATATCTGGCATTCAAATTCTTTATCCCTCTTTATTCAAGATTGCAAAAGGACACGCTAGCGGACGAACCCACACGCCAGAAACTTCTGAGACACATATACTCGGAACCTGGTGCAAATTTCACGGAACTCAAAGAGGGACTGGGGCTCCATAATGGAACTCTGGCGCACCATATCTATATTCTTGAAAACCATCAAATGATCACATCCCAGAAAAGTGGAAGGCAGCGTCTTTTCTTCCCATTTGGAAGCACTAACAAGGCTGGGATTCGAACCTTGCTGATTACTAACGAGACGCAAAAGGAAATAATTAAGATTGTTAAGGAGAATCCAGGAATAACGCAGTCTATGATATCTCAGAGGCTGGATGTAAGTCGGCAGAAGATAAATTATCACGTTAATTCTCTGGTTGCAAATTCAATCCTAAATCTGGAAAAACAGGGACGAATAACACGCTTGTATCCTACTCATTTTACCTGATGGCGGGCCAGGAGGGATTCGAACCCCCGGTCGATCGGTTAAGAGCCGATCGCTTTACCTAGCTAAGCTACTGGCCCACTGCTAAGTTGTGAGTAAAATGCCCCTACAAAATAGTTTCAAGGATATTGAAGGCAATAAAAAGCAGGAAGACAATAGTACCCAATGTACTTTTCCAGTCCCAATCAGAGCCCACTGTTCCAGTGGTCTCCGTGGAATACAAAGTAGTTGCCTGCGAAGCACTGGATTGCCCCCCATCCTGCTTTGAATCCCACAAGCTTTCGCGGTTCCATTTACTATCCCCGTCCCAGGAACTTCCTGCTGGTGGAAGAGATTCATTGACAGGAATGGCCGCGGCTCCATCCAAAACTGCGATTCTCCTTTTAGCCAATTGTAAACCAGAGATAGCCAGGATAATAGAAAAGAGGAATAACAGGAAAGCTCCGGTCTCTGAACCAAATAACAATGAATAGATGGCGGCAAGGTTCCATGTTGCGTGAACGACGACGGCAATCAAATAATATTTTAATACTACTGTGAAAGGCTCTCCGTTCAGCATGTACCTGGCAATTCCGTGCCCAGTGTAGGATGTAGTTACTAAGTGTAGCAGAATAGAGGATACGGTTCTGATAACAATCAAGAATGCCATACCTGCAAAACCTGCAGCTGCCAGACCTTCTGTCAAACCATACATGACATTCTCTGTTGCACCAAAACCCAAACCGCAGGCAGCTCCATAGACAATCCCATCTTCTAATTCATCAATCTCCTTGCGAATCGTCTTATTTTGGAACATTACCAGTGGTTTAGCAAACTCCTCGACTATTGGCGCCACAATAACTGCTCCCACGATTACAGGTAAAATATCATGTACACTCGGATCAGTTAAATCTACTAATAAAAAAAGCAAAAGAGGAGTACCAAGTATACTGAGAAATATCGCCAGAAAAACACCAGATATAGCTCCCCAGGCAAATGCTATCCTAAGAGCTTCCCATGGTTCCTTGTCATACTGTTCTGCATTTCTAATTGACTTGAGATACATATATGCCGGTATGAAGGCTATAAATGTTGCACCGATAAATGCAGTAATATCACTGATAAGAATCATAGAAATAATCAGAATAAACAAAAGAACCCATTGTTTGATTGACAGTTCCCAACCAGCTACTCTCATTGTTCTACCTCTATAGAACTGAATACTTAAGTAACGTGTATACGGCCCAGATGCACATATAGAATTCCTCTTCGAATCATTTTGTCCATCTGGAGACGGGGATTAGGTATCCCTTCCTCTCCTGCAAGAACAAGTAATTCGTCAGGAGGTATGCCAGAGCCAATATCCAAATCTTTTACCAGTGTCAAAAACTTGAACTTGGGAGTATCCTTGATGTCCCTCTCTTCCAGTTCCTCTTCTTGCCCTGCCTGTTTTGGAGCAGAGATAGTTACTTTTCTGGCAAGAAAAGACTTCTTCTTTGGTTTCTTGATTTTCACTTTTTTAGGAGGAGCGTCCCTCAACGGGCCGGCTACCTCGTCCAGTTCATCTGCAGCTTTCTCCATTTCCTCCCTGAATTCATCCAGATATTCCTCAATCAAATCCTGCAAAAGATCGGCAGGAGTCATACCTTCTATCTTACACCTTTTGTTAAACAAATCCCAATCCTTGCGAAAATCGGAAGGAATGCTCATCCTGAAGTTAAGGCGTTTAGGGGCCACACACATACAATGCATCTGGTTGTTTAATACTTGTCCTATACCTGAGATTTTCAATGGTTTCTGATTAGATGCCTATATAAGTTAAGAAAACTGAGAAATATTGTCCAAAATATCATTTATATGCTCATGTTCTATAACTGAGTGCAAAAACGAAGAAAACCATCAGTCTGGGACATTAAGGTTTATCCAATCCTATCTAAAGAGTATTTTATAAAGCGCCATATTGTTTATAACAGGGAATGATACTCTGATTCAAGCTGATCTACTAGACTGGACCACGAAAACTGTTTGGATAATATTCTACCATGATTCCCCAGTTCCTGGCAAAGTTTCTCATCCCCAATCAATGACGATATCTTATTGGCTAACATAACCGAATCATGGTAGTCTACCAGAAATCCATTCTTTCCATCAGACATGGCCTCCGGAATACCTCCAACCCTAGTTCCTATAACTGGAGTTGCTGCAGCTGCTGCTTCCAGCAAGACTATTCCAAAAGCCTCATACTCAGAAGGTAAGACCAGAATTTCGGCAGCAGAGAGTGCTGACCGATAAACCTCATCATCTACATGACCCAAGCGATGCATTGTTACATTCTTGGAAACTGCAGCCTTGTCCAATTCCTTACCCAGACCCATATCAGCACCCATCAGGACCAGATCGATATCTGGGGATTTCGATAGGGACATCGCATCTATAAGGTCCATAAGACCCTTATTTGTGGCTAATCTACCTGCAAATAGCACGAATTTCTCAGAAATATGAGGGTGCTTGCAACGGAAGGTCATTGGGTCTGGTATCTCCTTCCAATCCTCCCAATCGATACCATTATAGATTATCTTTATATTTTTGTCATTGAGTCCAAGCTCAGAGATTAGGACATCCCTTTCATGCTTGCTAACGCAAGTTATCAAATCCGCAGATTCCATGGTTGCCTTTCCAATTTTGGAATCATAAAAGTCCCGCAGAGTACGCCTTTTAGCACCCCCCCACATTGACCATGAAGGGTGGAAATGAGGAGTGATTACCCATGGAGTGGACTGGAATTTTTCCTTGATCCAGGCTGCATGATTCTGGAAATAACCGTACGAATGGGTGTGGATGATATCTGCCTTCTTTGAAAGAAAGGAAGTTACCATGCCTGGAGCTAGGACATAATGTGCTTCACCTGAGACGCTGAACGCACTGTGCCTAGATACGGGGACACCACCAACTTCAGAGGGCATCTTCTTCTTCACAAATGGCGTTTCAGTGTAAAGATCCGTAGTTATCACCTCCACTTTATGGCCCTTCGCAAGCAACCCTTCTGAATAGGCCTTTACGACCGTTTCGGCCCCTCCTGGTGCGGGAGGATATCGAACACAGCCCTGAATAATATTCATTATATTACTGATACAAGGCGCCTTTTAAGCCCCAGACCATACCCCCTCAGTGTCTAAAACTGTAGATATCAGCAGGCCATTGTCAATCCATCTCGAGGACCTCCGTTCCCATTTGATGCCTCCCTTTCTTTGTAATATGGCCTTACTAGTCTTACTGGTGCCATTCTCTATCCAATTGATTGAGAATCTTCTGGTTATTGCCGGACTAAGTCTGGATGATCTGGCTATCTATAGTCCAACTGAACTTCTGAAACTGAAGATCTACCTGAGCCTGTTAGGAAGTATAGCACTAACATTTCCACTATGGATAAAAGGATTCTACAATTTTTCAAGTCCAGGTCTGAGCATAAAGGAAAGAAGAGGAACCTTGGTCAGTTTCTCCATAGGTTCAACTCTCTTTGTGGCTGGTTCGCTGATGGGGCTGTTCTATGTTGCTCCAAGTATAATGGAACTCCTCCTGACAGAGGAAATAGTCATTGCGAAACTATCCGTTTACGAAACAACGAAACTTGTGGTATCAATATCCCTTTTCTGTGGGATCCTTACGAGTCTGCCAATCCTGACCCTGTTTGCTATAGATTATACTGAAAAAAGCAGGGAAGCTCGTAAATATCTTTATTTTTTGATAATTCTGATAGCAATGCTTGGAACCCCTGAACCTTCAATGATCATAAATCTGATATTTCTGGTTTTCTTTGCGGCAATTACCGAAGTTATCCTAATTACAGTAGGTGAGACTAATTGAGGACGAAAATCTTTGAAAGGAATTTGCTATATTCACTGATATCATTCGGATTCCTGGTACGAATCTATCATCATTACAACTGGCGTATCTGGGGAAGTGACTCCGGAGAATACCTGTACCTGACAAGGCATCTTGTAGAAAACGGAGAGATGCTGACAGAGGGATACATTGGATGGGGGAGAGCCTATACTGATTTCCAGGGGATGCAGATCCTAGCTGGTAGCGTAGGCCTACTGACTGGAATAGATTATCATCAGTCATTATTGTGGTTTATTCCCTTGATGTCGGGTTTAGCAATACCTGCTCTCTTTATGATTGGAAAGAAATTGGTTGGTTTTCTTCCAACCTTGTTTGGCTGTGCCTTCTACAGTGTTACTTTCGCGGTTGTTTTTGCTAATTCCCACCCGATGCCGGGCGGTCTGGCTGAACCACTGGGTTTTGTGTTACTTTATGCCTGGCTGAAATGCCTTGAATCCGGAAAGTATAATGGTGTCTGGAGTGTTCTCCTAATATTCATCTTGGGAGGGCTGCTGGTAACACATCACTTCACTTTATTGCTTATGATGGCTGCAATAATTGGGATACTGGTTGTTGAGATAGCTGCCGGGAATGAAGAAGTAACAAAACCTGGAATAGTAGGGATTGGACTCATATCCTTGATAATAATTGCATATTGGCTACTCTACGCCAAGTCATTCAGCAAAATGCTTGAGCAAAGTCTATTTGATTTCCTACCCGATAATGTTTCAGTAAACCTGATTCTAGCCCTGATTCCATTTGTCTGCTTAGCTATTCTATGGTTAGTCAAGGACAACTTAGTCTTACCTTCATTTTCGGAGAATATTAATCACACCAGTTTCCTGAAAAGAATACTTTTTGCTTTCTTTGGATTCATGATTGTGATTCTACTAGCATTATGGAAGGGCGTTCCAGGAACAGAGATACCTGTGGGAATGGATGCAGTACCCTATCTTGCCGTGAATCTAGCATGGATAACTCTGGTAGCTGCGCCAACTTTTGTTCTTTCCAAGAAATATGGATGGTTCATATTTGGATGGATGCTGCCTATACTTAGTCTGGCTGCAATAGGTGCGATAACTGGATCACACTTGCTGATAGCTTATCGACATGCACCCTACCTGATGGCTCCCTTGGCATTTATGGCCGGGATAGGATTCCAATATCTGATCAAGGGATTCGAACCTAAAAGAAGGCCTGCGATTGCCTATGTTTTTACACTACTGTTTCTTGGTTGTGCAGTTGAAGCCTATCCACCACCATCAGTAATGGGTGGATTCCAGGAAGGAACAAATGACAAAGAATTTGATGCTATTCTCTGGACTCAGTTTACCGAGGATGATTCTCTAGTGGTAAGCGATCACAGACTCAGTAGCCTAACATTTGGGCTCACAGAGACAAATGCCAGCTGGGAGAATGGGGCAGAAGTAATAATGGGGGATGCTGAACAAGCCATTAAGGCAGGCAAAGCCCTATCCACACCGCAGGCAGGAGTTAAACAAGTCTCATATGTAATCCTCTCGAAGGAGATGCAGAAGGGTGTTGCCCTCTTACAATGGGACCCAGCAGAGGAATTGACAGGTGAGGCAAAGACCAAATTCACAGATAACAAACAATTTCCAGTTTGGTTTGATAATGGCGATACTTCTATAATGAGAATGAATTCTAACTGATTATGCATGCTAAAGAAGCTAAAAAGGAAGCAAAGAAAATCTCTAAGTGGATAATCGAGATACGAAGAGAACTGCATCGGCATCCTGAACTGATGTATGAAGAGTTCAAGACCAGTGAACTTGTCAGAAGGGAATTAGACAAACTCGGTATTCTCTATAAATCACCCATTGCCAAGACCGGAGTTCTGGGAACCATTGGTAACGGAAATGGACCTTGTGTTGCCCTAAGAGCTGACATGGATGCATTACCTATTAATGAAGAGACAGATGTCCCATTCAAGAGCGAGATAGATGGCAAGATGCATGCTTGTGGACATGATTGTCACACCTCAATGCTACTGGGAGCTGCGAGGATTCTGAAAGAGAATGAGAAAGATGTCAACGGCACTATCAAATTGTTGTTCCAGCCAGCCGAGGAAGGCGGTGCTGGTGGAAAACTGATGTTAGAGGAAGGCGCCCTGGACTCACCGGAGGTCGAACGTATTTTTGGACTACATGTCTGGCCCCTATTGCCAACCGGTACCATCGGATCCCGGGAAGGTACTTTTCTGGCTGCAACTTCTTTCTTTGAAATAACTGTAGAGGGGGAAGGTGGGCATGCCGCAATGCCACATCTGACTAGAGATCCAATAGTTGCATCGGCTCAGATAATAACCAATCTCCAAACCATCATATCACGAGAACTGGATCCTCTGGATTCGGGAGTGATAAGCGTAAGTACGATACATGGTGGACAAGTATCCAATGTCATACCTCCAGAGGTGAAACTCATGGGTACCATAAGATCCCTGACGACAGAAGGACTGAAAATTCTGCAAAACCGTGTAAAAACGGTAGCCGAGACCATAGCTCAGGCTCATTCCTGCAAGGCTATAGTCAGTTACCCTGGAAACGATTACCCACCCACGGTGAATGATGGTGAGATGTGGAATTTTGCAAAGGGTGTCGGAAGCGAGATGCTAGGGGAATCAAATACCGTGGATCTGGAACCAGTTATGGGAGGTGAGGATTTTGCATACTATACTGAAAAAGTGAAAGGCTGTTTCATTGCCTTGGGTATGCGCAATGAGAAAATAGATGCCGTCTACAATGTGCACCATCCATTGTTCAAAATGGATGAAGAGGCTCTGCATATAGGAACTGCATTACACACGGCCTTTGCCCTGCAAAGTCTGGAGGAACTGGGAGCCTAAACCGTTTCAGAGTACTATTCAACCGTGACAGACTTCGCTAAATTACGTGGTTTATCTATATCCGTGCCAAGCTCATCAGCAATGTAGTAGGATAAGAGCTGCAAGAATACTGCAACTGGGAAGGGAGATAATACTGGGTCAATTTCGGGTAACTCGAAAAAATGATCAGATATTTTAGGAACTAGTTGGTCGCCTTTTTGAGCAACCGTTATCACTGGTGCCTTTCGAGCTATTATCTCCTCGATATTTGATATCAATTTAGAATAGGTGTGATCCTGAACGGCTATAGCAATAACAGGTGTATCCTTGCTCAATAATGCCAAGGGACCATGCTTTAGTTCTCCGGCTGGATAACCCTCGGCATGAATGTAAGATATCTCCTTAAGTTTCAGAGCGCCTTCTAGAGCTAAGGGATAATTGATATTTCTACCAATAAAGAATACTGATTTCGATTTTACGATATGAGGTACCAATGCCTTTATGGATTCACAATTATTCAGAACTTGAGATACTTTACTAGGAATCTTTCGGATTTCAGACTCCCACATTTTTGATTGAGGGTGATCCAATGAACCTGAATTAAAAGCCAAATTGACTGCAAGGGCATAAAGGGCCTGCATTTGTGTCATAAAAGTTTTTGTAGCTGCAACTCCAACTTCTTGCCCAGATTTAGTAATGATTACCCCATCTACTTCCCTAGTAATCCTACTACCTGGTACATTACAAATTGCAATAGTATGACAACCTTGTTGTTTTGCGGAACGTGCTGCAGCTAAAGTGTCTGCAGTTTCACCACTTTGTGAAATGAGAATAACTAACGGACGCGAGGATAACAAACCTCCCACTCCCTGAACCGGAGCTGCGTAACGAAACTCCGAAGAGTAACTCACTGAAACGGGAATTGCAGTTAATTGCTCAATAATATATTTTCCAACTAAACCAGCATGATAAGAAGTGCCACATGCGACTATTGACATACTACCTATTTTCCAATTAAGGCCTAATCTTTCCAATGGCGACTCAACTAATAATTCGGTCAATGAATCCTGTAAAGCCTTGGGCTGTTCAAATATTTCTTTAAGCATGAAATGCTCAAAACCACCTTTCTCCGCGACTTCAGTATATTTTTCAACGGTCTCGACATTATAATCAAGTAAGTTAAGATCCCTGTCAAAAACCTCCACCTTATCGGAGGTTATCCTGATAATTTGATAATCCTCAGGATAGACAATCTCCTGTGTGTACTTCAGAATAGCATAAATATCACTCGAAATAAAATTCTCAGAATTGCCAATCCCAACTACAAGCGGGGTTTCATTCCTAACCGCAACTATTTCATCCGGATTATCCTTGTGGATGGCTGCTATCGTGAAAATCCCGTGGATATCATTCAGTGTCTTGTTCATCGCTTCAACTAAATTGCCCGAATAGTACTTCGATATCAATAAAGGAAGAATCTCTGAATCTGAATTGCTCTTGAAATTGTGGCCTTCGGCCTCCAAAGACTCCTTTATTTCCAGATAATTATCAATGGTACCATTGTGAACCACTGCAACCGAAATTTCTTCATCGGAATGGGGATGAGCATTGGCATCTGAAGGGGCTCCGTGTGTCGCCCATCTAGTGTGAGCAATCGCCAGAGTTGAGTTGGATTCGGTTAATTCGGCTTCCATGTTCTCAATAGGTCCTTCTTTCTTGCAAATAACCAGTTTACCTTCATGCATTGCAATACCTGAAGAATCATATCCACGATACTCCAATTTTTTCAACGATTCCAAGATAATTTCCTGAGCTGGCTGATCTCCAGTATAACCCACAATGCCGCACATCAGATGTTCTCTCCCTGAAAGTTGGCGTTATAAAATTCTCCTTCACCTATAGTTGCCCCACTAAGAAGAATTGAACCTCCCTGAAGTGTGGCTCTACTACCTATAATACAATCATCCCCTATCATTGCACCTCTGTCACTTACAGAGAACTCCTTGTCAAAGTACATTATGTTTCTAGTGCTGGGTATTGCTATACTGTGTGAACCAAAAGAAACGCCGTTCCCCAGAACACTGCCTTTAAGACTAGTGTAACTACCCAAGTCACAATTGGACATCACCACACTATCAACAACCTCTGAGAATGGTCCAATAATCACATTATCCCCAATTGAAACTGTAGAACCAATAACTGAATTGGGACCAATATCACATCCTTCTCCAATCGAAACGGGACCCAATATGTAGGACCCTGAACGAATGACCGTACCTTTTCCAATAGAAACTTCACCTTTAATGACAACGTTTTTCTCTATTTTAGCTGAACGAAACAAAAGATTATCACGAAGGGCCATTCTATTGCCGGAAATCAGATCCCAGGGATAAACGATGTTATGCCAGTACTCAGCCTTTAGAACTTCAAAACTAGTTTGGGAAGCTATTGCCTGAAGTGACTCCCCAATATGTCTACCTGAAGAGAGAAGCATCTTCTCAGCCGTCTGTCTCTTGAGTTTCATTATTCCTGTGAAATGGATTCTACCATATGCATCCGGATTGTCAAAGGTTATACTTGGATTGTCCTTTCTAATCTCGATCTCTCCCCACTTCGACCATCTTTCTGCCTGACCCGATAAAAGGGCCTCACCATCATAATTTTTCATAGTAATGAATGAGGAGGCTGAAACATAGTTGTCTCCAGGCACTAGAATGAATTCATCCTCAATATCCGACATCCCGATTTTCATCGCATCCAAAGTTCCTGTTGGTTTATCCTGAAAACAATATTTTATTTTTCCTCCAAAAGAGAAACCGTCTCCAAAGTAGGACATTACACTATTACGAGCGTAACCCACGACCATATTAATCTCAGTTATTCCAGCACTGACCAGACCCCTAACTAAATGATCCAAGATCGGCCTATTTCCCAAGGGGATCATACCCTTGGGCCTGTTGGAGGTCCAACTACCTAGGCGTGCACCTTCACCTGCGGTCAAAATGACTGCTTTCACATCCGTGTTCAGCCAGAGGTGTTTATGATACTTATTATTCCAACCAAACTCTATTTTTAGCGAAGCTATTGTGAATCATGGAATATGACTGGGATGCCATCATAATAGGTGGGGGACCCGCAGGAAGTACCGTCGCCAGATACGCAGCTGACGGTGGAGCAAAAGTCTTAGTCATCGACCGAAGAAGTGTTATCGGAACACCCCTGCAATGTGGAGAATTGGTACCTAGTAATCTTCAATTGAAGGATCTCTGCCCGGATGTCCCGGATATAGATGAACTATTCTGTACACCAGATGAGGCCATATCCAGAGAAACAAAGACCATGGGGCTCATTGCACCTTCTAGGAAAAAATTGATCTACCCTTTTGAAGGACAAATCCTGTACAGGCCAATCCACGACCAGAAACTAGTGGAAATGGCCATGGCCAAAGGTGCCGAGTTTCTTACCGAAACCAGAGTAAATGATATTGATGGGCATAATATAATTCTGAAAAATGGGGAAATGATCTCAGCTAAAGTAATCGTAGGCTGTGGAGGACCTCATGATCCTCTACGTAAAAAATTCTGGAAAGAGAAATCACTCAATATAGCCGTAAATTTCGTAATTATGGATGGTGATTTTGATGATAGGGTAGACCTCTACTTTGGTTCCACTGCACCAGGGGGCTATGCCTGGATGATACCAAAGGACGGTGGAGCAAATATTGGAATCGGAGTTCAGACACGATTCTCCAAGGGTAAGAGTCTGAATACAATGGCCGATGATTTCTTTGACCAATTTAAAGGAGAGGTCACATACAGAGGTGGTGGAGTGCTACCCATGTCGGGAAGCATTAGCAATTTTACGAAAGAACACTATATGTTAGTAGGAGATGCAGCAGGTATGGTTCTTCCATCTAATGGAGCCGGAATAACCACAGCAATGATAGGAGGACGAATCGCAGGACAGGTGATTGCGGAACATATCCGGGATGGAATACCTCTGGATCAATATCAACTGCGCTGGAACAAGCAAATGGGGAAGGTAATGAAATATTCGAAGAGAGGTATGGCCTGGGGAAACCTGATGTTTAGATCTCCTGATTGGCTAGTCAGTACCGGTTTCAACAGTATGACAAAACCATTGATCTGGAGAGCGATAACCTGTAGGCCCATGTTCGGATTATTTTGATGGTACCAATGTAGGGTGCTCTTTCTTACTTCTACCTGAATAGCTCACCGTTACATTATAAGTTACGTAATCTATTACCTAATCAATGGTAGGGGACATGGAATCCAGAAAAATATACCCTGCATCGTGCACTTATGTTTTAAATATATCAGCGCTCGGGGCCACACCCAATGCAGAGCATTTCAGTCGATAAAGTGAAAGAGGCCCTGGAGTCAGGCACTTCAATCTTGGATTGTCGACCAACCAATGATTTCGC
>CAUYZR010000011.1:0-24612 GCA_963577905.1 Candidatus Thalassarchaeaceae archaeon | reverse complement strand
ATGTAACATATGGTTCCTTCGTATGTGCTGGAAGAAGCAAGCTGTCCTCTTCAGGAATATCAGGCCTATCAAAAGAAAGGACTTCCGTGATCACAGACTGGTAGCTAATTCCTCTGGTTTTTAGATATACATAACCATGGAATGGGTAGCGGAACTGTTTGGAATTTATTGGGAAAGCAACGCCCAGCAGGACCTGCCCCTTCTTGGAAATATGGCTTTGCAAACCATCAATAGTGTAGCCCTCTGGTAAGGACCAGATAACACCCAGTTTCTTTTCCACCCTTCTAAGAGCTTGGTCGGCAGTGATTGCCACATCTTGAAGGTCTCCCTGTTCTAGGGCCCTAGCAACAATTTCATTGCGGTCGATTTTCTTATTCTTGGAGACGTCAATCAACTGTAGGATTTCCTTATAGTTGAAGTGCTTTTTCAGTTCTCTCAACCCACTCTTTTTTAGAGTGCCTAGTTGATATCCCAAATCTACCGTTTTATTAGCTAATTCAGGGGCCAATCCGCGCCTTTCGAGTGCCCGAATCGTATCTAAACGAGCCATTTATTTCCCTCCTTTAGCATTTTCTATCAATCGATCTATATCAATCGCACTTCCAAATTTACTCTTCGTCGGGTCAATAGAATCCTCCCCATATGTGAACTGGACAACTGTATTAGCAGTATTTCTGACAGTTCCGTCATACTTGACCCTTAGATCCTCCAGAGCATTTACCAGACGTCGCTGCATATATCCTGATCTGGAAGTTCGGACCGCAGTGTCGACCAATCCCTCTCTCCCTCCCATGGAGTGGAAGAAATATTCAGTAGGCGTTAAGCCCTTCTTGTAAGATGACCTTACAAATCCCTTGGCATCTGCACCTAGGTCTCCCTTATTGAAATGGGATAATGTCCTCTTTTCATAGCCACGTGAAATCCTTTCACCACGAACTGCTTGTTGTCCGATAGATCCAGCCATCTGTGACAAGTTCAACATACTACCTCTAGCACCAGATCTTGCCATTATCACGGCGAAGTTGTCCATACCCAAATGCCATCCTGCGATTTCTCCAGATTTATCTCGGACCCTACCCAAAATCCCCATGACCTCTACTTCCAGAGTCTCTTCTACACTTCTTCCTGGTCTGGGTTGAAGTTTGCCTTTGTTATAGGCATTTACTAGCTTATCAACCTCTTTTACAGCATCAGTCTGGGCAACAGAAATTTGTGCTAATGCATCTTTAGGAACATCGGCATCATCGATTCCAGTGGTGCAACCGGTTTCCATCAGGGCTCCAACTGCCAGTCTAGTAACCTTATCGATAAAGTCCCTTGCGGCATCAGATCCCTTCAATCTTGATATTTCTTCGAGAATCCTACCTTTGAAGGCTGATATGGAGTTACCATCCACAGGCCCCCTAATCATCTGTCCGTTCACAATTTCAACAATCATGTCTAATTCGGTATTCTCTTCCAATGTGCGTTCCGCGAAATAAACGGAAGCATTGTATTTCAGGTTCATGTCATCCGGCAAAAGAACTGAGAAAATCTGTCTTCCAGACCATCGTGGTCCACCCTTGGCTTTTGGATATTCAGGTTTTGGAAGGTCTTTTTTGTTTTCTACACGAGATAGAATTCGGACAGTCTGATCGATGTCGTAACTGGCCTTCCCGTGAGTGAGCAAGAACATTCCAGTAATATGGTCGTGAATAGCTCCAATCACTGCACCTCCGAACCTAGGGGAACGTATGTGCTCCTGAACTCGCATCAGTATCCTTGCCTCAGCTCGAGCTTCTTCCGACTGAACGACATGAAGGTTCATTTCATCCCCATCGAAATCAGCATTGTAAGGTGGACAAACACACAAGTTTATTCTGAAGGTCTTGCCTTTCATGATACGAACTTCGTGCGCCATCATCGACATTCGATGTAGACTGGGCTGTCGGTTGAACAGTACAATATCGCCATCCATGAGGTGCCTTTCAACTATGAAACCGGGCTCCAGCCTTTCATGATTGAATTCCCAATTCTCATTAGTTAGTTTCACTCTCCGACCGTCAGGTCTGATCATGTAATTTATTCCAGGGATGTACTGTTCGGGATCTGAAGGATCGAAGTTTTCCTTAATCAGGTTTCTCATGAAAGCCAGATTGTGAATATTAATTCTAACTGGGACTGTTAATTCCCGAGCCGCAAGTTCAGGAACGCCTACTTGATTTATGCTCAGGTAAGGATCAGGTGTAATCACGGTTCGAGCTGAGAAGTTAACACGTTTACCTGACAGGTTTGAACGGAATCGTCCTTCTTTACCCTTGAGACGTTGAACAAGAGTCTTCAAAGGTCTTCCCGACCGATGTCTGGCGGTAGGGATGCCTGCTGTCTGGTTATCAAAATAAGTCGTAATATGGTATTGTAGTAATTCCCATAAATCCTCAACAATAAGCTGTGGAGCTCCCGCATCACGGTTTTCCCTGAGACGCTGGTTGATTCTCAGAACATCTACTAGTTTGTGTGTAAGGTCATCCTCAGACCTCTCACCAGATTCAAGAGTAATCGACGGCCTCATTGGAACCGGAGGAACCGAAAGGACAGTTAGAATCATATTCTCAGGCCTGGTAATCTTAGGGTTGAACCCTAAACACAACAGATCCGAGTCCGGGATCTTTTCCATGCGCGATCTAATCTCCTTAGGAGTTAGTTTGCGCCCTTCCTCACGGAACGTAGTTGGCTTGTCCAAGGTGACTTTGATTTTCACTTCTCCACAGTGTGGGCAAGTCTTTGCTTTTACAGCTTCACGAATTGCTCTTCTTGTGATTCCACCTATTTTAACAGTAGTGCCTGCTTCCGAATCTATCAAACTCTGAATTTGCACATTATAATGATCAATTCTATCCTGAGTCAGCATAATCCGTCCTGAACTTGGGTGAGTTGCGTTTAGAACATCCTTCATTGTTTTTGAATATCCTGCATGTATGACTGGCATCGCCAGATCAATATGTCCAAAGTGACCCGGATCCTCATCCATTTTACGGCCACTGGTCTTACACCTCAGGCCTGGTTCAATAACGCCCATATGAAGATCCATAAGACCCATTGGAATTGGAAATCCATCGTCATCATATGTATCAGCAGTTATGACCTTTGTAGCAGACAGTTTACGGATTTCTTTAGGTCCCATCAGTGCAAAATCGATCTTCGCGATTTTCTTGGGTATCATTTCCCTCATGACAAGTCCTCCAACCTTAATCTGGCTGCGATACCAAGTGATTTCAATTCTTCTAGCAGTAATTTGAAGGCGTATGACATGGTGACAGGATAAATCGATGTATTGTCGCCCATTGGGGATGATAGAACACCTCTCCGGTCAAGATAACCTATATGTCCTGATTGACTATCTACAAATTGGACCGTTTTATCACTTTCATCCAACAATCGGTCCTTGATTACCATTGCTGCACCATGTGCAATTAGACAATCACGTTCCATCTCACCAAATCTCAAACCACCCATGCGAGCTCTACCCTCTGTCGGTTGCCTCGTCAGGAGTTGGACTGGACCCCGAGACCTAGCGTGTAGTTTACCAGAGACCATATGGTGTAATTTCTGGTAATAAATAACACCAATAAAGATCTCCGCATCTATACGGCGACCCGTTTGCCCATCATATAGGACCTCCCTTCCACTATGTCGGAATCCGAATTCAGCTAAACTGCTTCTGAGGTCGGTTTCTTTCTCGCCTGAGAAAGCACTACCGTCTACAGCCCGCCCTTCCATACTTCCAACTTTACCCCCAATCATTTCCAATACGTGAGCTACAGTCATACGAGATGGAATTGCATGCGGATTGATAATCAGATCTGGTGTAATACCTTGTTCCGTGAATGGCATTCCCTCAGCCGGGACCAAGTGTCCGATGACACCTTTTTGCCCGTGCCGACTTGCGAATTTGTCACCCATTTCAGGGACTCTCTGGTCCCGCACCCTGATTCTTGCAATTCGGGACCCATTTTCGGTTTCAGATAGCATCACAGAATCTACAGTCCCTTTTTCACCGTGTCTTACAGTCAATGAGGACTCCCTTACTTTTTGGGGACTCAGAAAATCAGTTGGCTCAGATAAGAATCGTGGAGGGCTGGTCTTTCCAATCAGAACTTCTTTGCCGTTCAAATCGATTTCAGGATAAATCAAGCCGTCTTCTTCCAGATAAAAATAAGCTTCTTCCGAACGGGCACCTCTAACATCAGGTCCCGGAATAACAAAGCGATCCTCCTGTCCACCAGGGTATCTCCTTTCTTCGGACATGTAAGTTCTAACAAATGTGGATCTCCCGATTCCCCGATCGATAGAACCTTGGTTGAAGATAAGAGCATCTTCCATGTTGTAGCCGTGGTATGACATAACCGCAACTACCATGTTCTGTCCAGCAGGGCGAGTTCTCAGAGTATTGTATCTCATCGCTTCTGTTTGAAGCATGGGCCTCTGCGCATAATGCAAAAGGTGTCCGCGGGTGTCAGGTCTGATTCTATAATTCGCTTGGCCTAGACCCAATGACTGTTTGGACATCCCTGCCCCCATAGTACATCGGGGCGAAGAGTTGTGCTCAGGGAATGGTACATTAGAGGTAGCTACACCTAGGATTGTCATAGGGTCAACCTCCATGTGAGAGTACTTGTGCGTCTTCTTGTTTCGCTTTAAATCGTTTTCATTAAGTGCAATTAGACAATTTTCTTCTTCTTCGGCATCGATATATTCAACAATTCCCTTTTTCAAGAGATCATCCCATTCGGACTTACCTTGCTGTATACTGTCGATATCACGTTCTTTGATACTCAATTTATTGTTTCGTCCTACGACCAATAGTGGCCTTCTAATTCTGCCCGGATCGCTGTTGATGATTACATCATTCAGAGAATCATCATACCTCACATTGACCACGTTGCTGATCATGTTCTTTCGTCTGCGTTGCCTAATCTCTGTCACTAAATCCACAGGAGCTTCATGAGTCCCAATCAGGTCTCCGTTGAAGTACACTTTACCAAATTCAGCTTCCCCTTCTTCGATTGGATGGATATCCAATTCATCAAGAACTTCACGTACCTGAGCATCTGGAAGATTCTCTGAAACATCAACCATCAAGGCCAGGTTTTTGACAAGCCCACAATTCTGCCCTTCAGGAGTTTCGTTAGGACATAACCTTCCAAATTGAGTGGGATGCAAGTCACGTGCCTCGAAGTGAGGTTGTGATCGAGTTAACGGCGAAATAACTCTCCTGAGATGGGAGAGAGTTGCCATGTTACAAGTCCGGTCCAACAATTGGGAAACACCAGCTCTTCCACCCGTCCAGTTCCCGGTCGCCATGGCATGCATGATTTTGTTTGTCAGGACATCCCTGCGAACAGCATGATGGATGCGATTTTCCTTTCTCTTGGAATACGAACGTTCCATTTGGTATTTCATGTCATTAAGTAAAGCCTGAAGTCCTGAACGGAATAATTCCTCCATCAGGTTTCCAGCAAGTTTAAGTCTCTTGTTAGCGTAGTGATCCTTATCGTCAGCTTTTCTTTGACCACGATTTAATTCAAGAACTTCCCGTGCCATCCGACCAAGGAAAATGGCCTTTTTGAGCCGCGCTTCATAAGTGGTGCTTAGATGAGGTAGGAGGGTGTTATCTAGGATATAGTTGATTCTCTTTTTCCTATATTCCTTGGATTGGCCTGCTGCAAATCTCCGTTCCATATACTCTAGGGCTTCCTGTGTGGTATAGATTCCCTCCGTACTGTGGATTTCCTCAATATTTGCCAGAATCAGGTTTTGCATTTCTGGATCATTGGTTATGGCTTGCATTATGTCATCAGCAGATTCCATTCCCAAAGCCATCATCAGAACGGCCAAAGGAACCTGACCAGAAGCAACAGGTATGGAAACCTGAAGGATACCATCCTTTTTCTTTTCAACGACAGTCAAGGCTCGGAAACCTTCTCTTTGGGAGAAGACCTTTGCCAACTCGGTCTGTCTTTGGTAACGCTGTTCATTTTCTACCATGACTCTATTAGGTGCTAAATCCTCCAAGCATACCAAAACTCTCTCAGTTCCATTTACGATGAAATATCCACCAGGGTCCTGAGGATCCTCACCCTTTATCTTCAATGCGTCTTTATAGTCATCATCACTTGAGCCTTCTCCTGTAAGGAAATGGCGGTGCAGGTTACAAAGCATGGATTTCACCATGACGGGCATATTCCCAATTTCTTCTTCGACCACTTCAATTTCCATCCCCTCCTCGACAATCGTAAATTCAAGATATATTGGAGCTGAATAGGTCATATTACGTAATCTGGCCATCATGGGGATTGATTCTGTCAGAGAACCATTAGCCTCATAGACAACAGGCCGCCCAATCCGTATCTTTCCAAGTTCTATGATAACATCCAGATCTCCCAATTCAAGTCGTATAGCACCTCTTCGTGCTTCATCAGCACCAACAGAGATGTTGTCAACCACTCTCTGCATCCAAGGTGCAGGGTTTTTGTCATGAGGCAAGAAGTCATTAAAAGATCCTAACTGGTGGTTGACCAGCGCTGCGCTTGGCCCAGCCGTACTTCGACTCTTGAAGAACGCTTTGATTAACTCTCGGTTGTTTATTCTTCCACCACCAGTCGGTAAGCTAAACTTGTACCCGCATGGGCATCGAATCTGTGAATTTCAACAACATCTCCAGGCTTTGCTTCTTGGTCCAGAGCTTTCAGAGCCGGATCCGTCAGAAGTATCTTGGGTAGTTGTTTTTTTTCTATATGTAAAGGTTTAAGTCGCTTTTCAATTTCGGAATCATCAAGTAATACATGCTTCGGTACAAGCTTGTTCAACCACAGTACATTATTATTCATTTCATTCTCCTTTTAAGTGGGTACAAGAACCCGCGTTTGTTTCGCTTTTACCCGATTTCATGCAGTTTCCTTTCCAGCAAAACGTCTGGCGGGCCTGAAGGGATTCGAACCCTTGGCCGTCCGGTTAAAAGCCGGACGCTCTACCTAGCTGAGCTACAGGCCCTTCCACACTCTAACCGTTAGACTAATGAATACTGGAGCTTTTGGCCAGTTAGGTGGTTTATTTAAATTCTGCTGTGAAAATATTAAAAATAGTAGTTTAAGCACGGTAATCACCTATATTTTCTACCCGTTCAAGCACATACTTGCCTTTTTCGGCCATGTTTTATAGCGATTAGTATATAAAGCCCTGCAATAAAAAATTTGGCAGTAATTTTTAACATACCGACTCACTCGCACATCATGCCAAGAGTGGCTATATTGACCAGTGGAGGGATTGCACCCTGTCTTTCAGCAGCTATAGGAGGATTGATTGAGAAATACAAAGAGAGCTCTCCAAATGCAGAGATTATTGGCTATATGCACGGATATCGCGGACTATTACTGGGTGAAACCGTGGAATTTTCCAAGAAAGTAAAGGAATCCCATGAAGTATTGTATGATTTTGGGGGCACTCCAATCGGAAATAGCCGTGTAAAATTGACCAATGTTGAGGATTGTGTAAAAAAAGGATACGTCTCAGAAGGGCAGAATCCTCTGGAAGTTGCGGCACAACAGCTTTCCAAGGACGAAATTGACATCCTACATACAATAGGAGGAGATGATACAAACACCATGGCTGCAGCTCTGGCCAGACATTTGGAATCATCCGGTACAAAGCTCACAGTTGTTGGTTTGCCAAAAACAGTCGATAACGATGTTGTTCCAGTTAAACAGACTTTAGGTGCATGGACAGCAGCTGAACAGGGCGCTATATTCTTCGAGAATATTGCTAATGAGAATACTACTAGCCGCCGTCAGTTGATTGTCCATGAGGTGATGGGCCGTCATTGTGGATGGCTTACAGCAGCAACAGCATATGAATACCGTAAATTATTGGGAAACCGGAATTTCCTTCCAGAATTATTTATATCAAAACAGAGATGGGACGTACACGCTGTTTACGTCCCTGAAAGGGACATTGATTTTCAGAAGGAATCAGCACGTCTACGTAAATCGATGGATGAGAATGATTGTGTTAACATATTCTTGAGTGAAGGAGCAGGAAAGGATACTATAGTTCGTGAAATTGAATCCCAAGGCAACGAAGTCCCACGTGATGCTTTTGGACATGTCCGTCTAGATGAGATTAATCCCGGACAATGGTTTGCGGATCAGTTTGCGGAAGCATTGGGTGCCGATAAGACTTTAATTCAGAAAAGTGGATATTTTGCCCGTTCGGCAAAACCCGGTGAGAGAGATTTAGACTTAATTAAGAAATCGGCATTCATGGCAGTAGAGTTTGCACTGGAAGAAAAGAGCGGTTTGGTAGGTTTGAATGATAACAATGATGGCAAATTAGGATTGATTGATTTGCAATTAATCAAAGGTGGCAAGGAATTTGACACAAGCCAGTCTTGGTTCCAAAATATGTTAATGGAAATTGGTCAAAAGTAACCCCTAATTGTTTTATTCAGGCCGTTTTGCAAGGTTATGAACAAGGAGAAACTAGCAACTACGGCGAGTGCTATAGTGTCGTCAGGGAAGGGGATCTTAGCGGCCGACGAAAGCACTCCGACGATGGGCAAGAGATTGGCCCTAATCGGCCAAGAGAACACAGAAGCAAATCGGAGAGACTTTCGGCAAGCATTGTTTGAAACAGACGGTATGGAGATGTTCATATCAGGCGTTATTCTTTTTGAAGAAACATTGGAGCAGAAAACAGAAGAGGGAACAAGATTATCAGAAATTCTTGAATCGAAAGGGGTAATCCCTGGAATTAAAGTTGACAAAGGGGCACACCCTATGAAAAATTCCCCATCGGAGAAACTGACCAAGGGTCTTGATGGACTGTATGATCGTTGTGTAGGTTATTATTCACTTGGAGCAAGATTTGCTAAGTGGCGAGCAGTTATCACGATTGGCGAGGATATTCCAACCGATGGTTGTATTCGTGGCAATGCCTCTGCACTTGCAAAATATGCCAGAGCTTGCCAAGACGCTGAGTTAGTTCCTATTGTAGAACCTGAAGTTTTGATGGATGGCAATCACACAATTGAAACCTGTTACGAAGTTTCCGAAAAAACTTTCAAAACGGTATTTGAAGAATTGGAGAACAAAGGAGTATACCTACCAGGAATTTTGTTAAAACCCAATATGGTTATTTCAGGCAAGGATAGTCCCGTTCAAGGAGATATGAACACAGTTGCAGAGATGACTATCAAATGTTTGACAGCATCAGTGCCTGAAGACGTTCCAGGTATTGTTTTCCTCTCGGGAGGGCAGTCCGAAACCGAAGCCACTGAGCATCTGAATGCAATGAATGCTATGGGTGATTACCACTGGGTCCTGAGTTTTTCATATGGAAGAGCCCTTCAACAATCGGCATTACTTGCTTGGGGAGGGGACAATGCAAATCTGGAGACAACCTATGCAACCTTCTATCACCGAGCAGAGATGAATTCAAAGGCATGTCATGGAGAATATTCGCCTGAATTGGAAATTTAAATAATAAATATTATATTCTGCCGTACGGTGCGTACTACTCGTGACCGCTTCGAACAACGTTAAATTATCAGAAGGTGAAGCCCTGAAGAACGTAAATTGTAAGGGTTCTGACAAGAAAATTCAAGTTTGGATACCTAAGTCAGTCATAGAGTATGAGGAGGATAAGCTCAAGTTACAGATTGAACTTTTGAAGTTGCAGACCCATGTCAAGAAGACAGGTCAGAGAATAGTCATGCTGTTTGAGGGCCGTGACGCAGCTGGAAAAGGTGGCACAATAAAGCGAATCCGCGAACATCTAAACCCTCGAGGAGCTAGAGTAGTTGCGTTGGAGAAGCCTAGTGATCGTGAAAGAACGCAATGGTATTTCCAGCGTTATACTGATCATTTACCTTCTGCAGGTGAAATTGTAATCTTTGACAGAAGTTGGTACAACAGGTCTATGGTAGAACCGGTAATGGGTTTTTGTACTGATGAGCAACATAAACGTTTTTTGAAATATGCGCCCGTCTTCGAGAGGATTTTAACTAAAGAAGGCATAATCCTGTTCAAGTTATATTTTTCGGTTTCAAAGAAAATGCAATTGAAACGCTTTGAAAAGAGAACCAAGGATCCGCTAAAACAATACAAATTATCGCCCGTAGATATGCAAGCCCAGGAGCTATGGGGGGAATACACCATGCGCAAATTCCAGATGCTTCTTGAGACCAATACGAGCTTGTCCCCTTGGACTATCATAAGATCGGACGACAAGAAAAAGGCACGAATAAACTGTATGAAACACATTCTTAATAGGCTGGATTACGAAGGTAAGATCGAGGATTCAGAGCTGGAAGAGGATTTGAAGATAGTGATAAGCGGCATCGACGAAATCAAGCTTATGGAAGGCAATCTGTCCAAACCGCATAAGTTGCCGGGTTAATGTGGCCAATATCAACAAAAGCCAAATCTTAGTTGCGTTTACAGTAATCCTCCTGTTTTCAATGACGATTTACCATAATGGTCATTTCCGCGATATTTTCTCGTATTATGAGCACGCCGGAGAGAAAACATACGATATTGATAATGATGGCTGGACAGTAAATTTAGATTCCGAGTTTGAGATGGCAGATGAATTTGATCTAATGCTAAACAATATAGATGATTACGAATATCCGGCAAATAGTGTACTGGTTGTAAATCAGGGGACAATAGTTAGGGAAAAATATTACAATGATTTTACTTACAGGACGGAATTCAATACGTACTCAGTAACCAAGAGTTTCACTTCAACATTGATTGGAATAGCGATAGATCAAGGAATTATAGGTAGTGTTAATGATCCAATCGTCAGTTATTTTCCGAACACAACTTTTGATAATGATTCACCAGAAAAGGAAGGGGTCACGATAAAGCATGTCTTGACTATGACGTCAGGTTTTGATTATGGTATGGATCCAACACTTGCGCCTCCAGTTGAGGGCTCAGTAGCTTTGCATGTTCTCAATAGCCCCGTAAGTCGCGAACCAGGGACTTCTTGGGTTTATGATTCACAGGCTCCATCAATTCTTAACAGGATCATTGAGATTCAATCGAATATGTCATTAATGGAATTTGCCAATGAAACCCTATTCCAACCACTGGGAATCCAAGATCTTCGATGGGGGGCAGACGATTCTGGATTGACATATGGCGGATTTGGACTATACTTGACGTCCAGGGAAATGGCAAAGTTCGGTCAATTGTTCTTGCAAGATGGCGTTTGGGAAGGTGAACAAGTGGTATCCAGAGGATGGGTTCAAGAATCAACATCAGAGCATATGCCTGAGAATATTGATTTTGTGTATTCAGTTCGTCCACCAAGTGACTACGGATATTTGTGGTGGGTGCATGATGGTTTTTACATCGCATCAGGTTTGCATGGTCAGCGAATAATTGTCAATCCAGAGAATGATTATGTCCTGGTCCTCACCTCACTCGATGTTACGCAACAAGGAGCAAACGATCTTCATGATTCAGTCCTCGATGGGAATTTTGCAGGCTGGGAAAGTCCAATGACACAATTTTACAAAAGATCCATCCCCTACTTTGGATTACTTCTGATATTCTTCACTACAGCAAATTTCGCTTTTCTAAAGTATGGATTTAATCAAAGAATAAAGTCAAGAAACCGAGATCAGGAGCTAGTACTGACGTCTTTCGGCCTTTCCTTTTACTCAGCATTTATGGGCTTTCTGGCAACACTCTCAGCGATATTTATTGCCCTAGATCTATTCTTTTCGTCCTCTCGAGGAGTGCTATTCCCCAATTTCCAATGGTTAACCATGTTGTCAATAATTTTAATCACAGCATCTATGATTTTATTGGAGAGAGAGGTTTTGAGAGAAAGACACGGTGCAGATTATATAGGAATGCTAAAATTTGAAATTCCCAAAGCCATTTTCTTTCTAGCCTTAACAATCTTCCTGTTTTTCAACGTATATGTGAAGATGGTTGAAGAATTTTCAGGTTAGTGTAGACCTATTTTACTTAAGCGAATTCCTAAAAAGAAGGCATTATTACCATACTATGCGACCATTCCATCTTGCCTTCCCTGTTGATAATCTTGACAAAATACGTGAATTTTACACCAATGTTTTAGGATGCAGCGAAGGCCGCAGTTCGGACAGATGGATTGATTTTGATTTGTATGGCCATCAAGTCGTTGCACACTTGGTCGATAAGCTCGATAGCACGCAAACCAATCCCGTTGATGGAGATGATGTTCCAGCCAGCCATTTTGGGGTGATTCTTGAGATGAATGATTGGAATGAGTTGGCCCAACGTCTGACTAAGTCCGGAATAAAATTCATCATAGAGCCCCACATTCGTTTCAAAGGGGAACCAGGAGAACAAGCCACCATGTTTTTCTTGGATCCTTGTGGAAATGCTCTTGAATTCAAATCTTTTAATAGAGATGATATGATATTTGCCAAATAAACTATGGAATCACAAACCTTAATCTTCGTATTGGCAGGAATAATGTTCGTTGCAGTTGCTGCGTTTGGTTATATTCCTATGAGCCTAGACCTGTCATCAGATCGTTTGAAACAACTTACAGCCATAGGGGCAGGAGTTTTGATTGGTTCAGCTTTTCTTGTGATTATACCCGAAGGTTTAGAAACATTGGAAGGCTATGTTGAACCTTCCACAATAGGCTTGGTAGTCCTGTGTGGATTTGTCATGATGCTTTTACTGGAGATATTCGGGCTTCCACACGCAGTACATCATGACGAAGACAAAGATCTATTAGGTCTTTCAGCAACAATTGGATTGATAGTTCATGCAGCTGTAGATGGCCTTGCTGTAGGTGCCTCGGTTTCAAGCAGTACTGAAACTGGTTTAATCGTATTCGTAGCAATCATGCTTCACAAAGGACCCGCGGCTTTTGGTCTTTCCTCCTTCTTACAGCACATTCAGATTGATCGAACAAAGTCACAAATGTATCTGATTTTGTTCGCATTTTCTTCTCCAGTAGTAGCGATACTATCTTTTTTCGCATTGAAGGATACCTCCCTTGCAACCGACGATAACATTGGTCTAGCTTTGATGTTTTCAGCCGGCACTTTCATCTATGTTGCAACAGTTGATGTTCTTCCTGAAGTCCATAGTCACGATCATGAAAATGAGGCACCTATCTGGTTTGTGATTTTGGGTATGATTTTGGTATTTTTGACAACACTAATCAGCCACTAATTCTGAAACCACCCTGCCGGTTGCTTTATATCGACGATTCTGTGCTTAGACAATATGGAAGGATACTGTGTAAAGTGTAAACACAAGAGAGAAATAGGTAACGGAAGTGAAGTCACAATGAAGAATGGTCGCAGAGCAATGAAAGGAACATGCACCCATCCTGATTGTGGCACCGGAATGTATCGTATTCTCGGCAAAGCATAATTTAGGTAGCGAATCATTTTTTGGCTACTGAATAGTGGCTACGCTCTCAAATTACTGGGCTATTCTTGTGAATAGTATGATTCCGAGTAAAATTACACCTACTAAGGTTTTGATCAAGACCCCAATCAACAAAAATCCGAATATTGTATTTTTTCTCTCAGACATTACTGACTGTTCAATAAGTTTCACATTCCTTTGGTTTGATTTCCACATCGCATCAAATAAATCACCTATAATTGGTATGCATCCAATAATAAAATCCAGAGCTACATTGCCGAACATTCGAATAATTACCGCTCTTGGCACCCCCATTCTAATCCCAGCATGCATGATGTAGATAGAAAGTGCCCCTCCGATTAGATCACCTCCGCCAGGAATAAGTCCAATTATGGGATCAATACCTATTTTGCGTTCAGTACCTGGTATAGTGATCGCCTCATCCAAATTGTGGCTGAGTCTCTTCAAACGCAGCAATTTTTCTTCATTGAGTTCCTTTTGTTCGCTATTCATATGGATCTTTCCTTTGTTCATTCAGGAAATTCTGAATTCTGTTTCTTAGTGTACCCTCAACCTCACTTTCCTTTTTTATACTTATCGTTAATTCAAGCCATTCTTTTATTTCAGGGTTAGTAATACTATAAAATATGTTTCTTCCAATCCGTTTCGGATTTATTATCTTGGCATTTGATAGCGTGGCAAGATGTCTCGATACTGTGGTCTGATCTTTCCCCGAAATTCTGGTTAAATCAGTTACATTGTGCTCTTTGATCATTAAAGTTTGAACTATTTTCAATCTGGTTTCGTTTCCCAGAGCTTTGAAAATCAGAATATTCATTAATTATATGTATATATGTGCATATATTAATATAAGCCTCCAAAAATAGTCTAACTTAGACCGGCCGCCGCAATGAAAGCGAGCATTGCAATACCCATTCCTTGTTTGATATTCTTCTGACCTCCAAAATAATTCTCCTGCTTTGCATTGTAAATTCCAAAAAGCATGGTTCCATTTGCCAAGGTTATCCCTCCCAGATAAGCATTGGAGGCCATACCGTCAAATTGATCCATTGCAGTATAGCTCAGTCCAATAGCAACTAACAGAAATAGAATGGCTACCCTCATGGAATCTTTAATTCCGATATTAGCTGGAAGAGTACGCCTGTCCCTATCACCTTCCAAATCCTGTACGTCCTTGATAATCTCGCGGGTTATCGTAGCAAGCACTGCCAGACCAAACATCCACAGAGTGGGCCCAGGATTGTTGACTGCCATTCCTGCAAACAGAAATACTGCACCCGACATCAAGCCTACAGTGATATTGCCAGAGATTCCAGCCGCCTTTAGTCCGTTTTCGTATGCTATCAGTAGTAGTATTCCGATTAACGCGATAACAAAAGGCATTTTATTGTCAAGAGCAAAAAGGAGTATCAGGAGTCCAGAGGCCAAGAGTGCTTGTGCATATACTGAGGTCGTATCTGCAGAGATGGATCCTGAAGGTATTGGTCGTTCAGGGTGGTTCTCCTTGTCAGTTTCCCGATCATTGTAATCATTTAGTGCATTACCTCCACCAACTAGCATCATTGAGCACAAGCAACAGATGGCGACTTCAATCTGGAAGTCCATGATTTCAGGTCCAGCTGCAACGAACGACCCTGCGATTACAGCTATTGCAGTCAGAATCATATTCCCAGGTCTGGTTAGAGCAAGATATGGATTCATGCAACACGACTTCCTAATTCACAATTAGGGTCAGGTTTCAAAAGACGAACTGTACCATCCTTTTCCACGCCCCCAAGAACCAGAATCTCTGACATCAGAGGGCCTATTTGCTTAGGTGGAAAGTTGAAGACCGCAACCACATCCCTACTCAGTAATGCTTCCTTTGTGTAGTTCGTGATCTGTGCAGATGTCTTACGGACACCTAGGGGGCCAAAATCCACAGTCAGGATGTAAGCTGGTTTTCTGGCCTCTGGAAAATCCCTGACATCGACTATCTTACCAACCCTCATGTCGACTTTGATAAAATCATTCCAGTCAATCGTCTTGCTCACAGGGATGTATCAAGCCACCAATACAAAGTCTTTTATCCAAAAAACGGGATAATAGCCTATGACCAATCATCTTTTTGAACCTTATAGCAGTTATAGACAATATTCTATAGAGGAAATGCAAAAACGGTCAAAGGAATTCTTGAAGGGAATTGTAAGAAGGCGAACTGTCAGGGATTTTTCTGATAAGCCTGTTCCTAGAGACATAATCGAGAACTGTATCAAGGCCGCAGGAAGTTCACCAAGCGGTGCCAATCATCAACCTTGGCACTTTGTGGTGGTTACAGATTCTGACACAAAAACAGATATTCGTAAAGCTGCAGAGGAGGAGGAACGTTTGCTCTATAATAAAAGAGCCTCTAAGGAGTGGCTGGAAGCTTTAGCTCCATTGGAAACCGACGAGAATAAGCCATTTCTCGAGATCGCGCCTTATTTGATAGTCGTTTTTGCCGAGTCCTACAGTTTGGACATAGATGATAACAAAATCAAGAATTATTATGTTTCAGAATCCGTGGGTATAGCTACAGGAATACTGATCACGGCACTTCACAATGCAGGCGTAGTGACTCTGACCCATACTCCCAGCCCAATGAATTTTCTTCGCCGTATTCTGCGAAGGGGCAAAAATGAACGAGCATTCATTATTCTGGTCACAGGTTTTCCGGCCGAAAATGCGAAAGTCCCGGTCCTCGAAAAGAAGGATTTTGAAGACTACACTTCCTTTATCTAATCCGAATAGACGTTTAGAATCGGTCTTTCATCCATATGGAAGAAACTGTAGGTAGCCCACCAGGTTATCATATCTAGAGAATTAACTAAATTGTTAGTTCCAGTCGCGTTGTTTCCATACGCTTTGGCTTGAGTGTCCATCCAATCCTCCATCTCCTCTAAGGTGTCACAGGTTTGGTGGTAACACCAGTAGCCATCTACCAACCCTCCATAACCAAGAGTAATGGTACCTAGATTATCCTGAAAGGACGCATGATCACTTCGGGCTGTAGTGTCCTCATAGATTATTATTTCAGGTCGATTCTTTTCCAACCACACATCGTATTTCCATGTACTGTCGCTATTGTTGTCAGATCCAACCAGAATATCCTGCTGCATTGAGACGTTGATTGCGTCAGCACCGATCCACTGACTAAGATATACCATATCTGGCTGGTCGATTTTATTGTAGTTCAGTGAAGGCCCAATGTAAATTCTCATAGGCCACACCTCACTATCCTTGGGGTATCCGCCAGTATCAGGCTGGGGGTCGGGGTCACAATTTCCGTTTCCACCATGTTCATCACCACAAGGAGCGCCACCACCACCTGGCCAATTAACTCCGGCCATGTCAAGATTGATGTAATTCGTTACAGTCACTCCTGGATGATTATCATCCAATGTCTCGGTCCAATAGTCACTGCCTCGTTTTCCACCCTCCTCACCAGACCATAGACAGAAAACCATCGTTCTTCGAGTATCATAGGGCATGTCAGCCATGGCCTCCGCAGTGGCCAGCACCATAGAGGTTCCTGCTGTGTTATCATAAGCGCCATATCGGGTTCCATAAGTTCTTGAACCAGTGTCATGCGGATCGACCAGTCCAGCGTTTGTAGGAGGAGCTATATCAAAATGTGCTCCAAATACCAACCATTCATCAGCGTATAGAGTTCCATCTCTAAACCCACAAATATTGTATGCTTCAGGATTCTGATTTCCCAAAACATCAGTTAAATCAAATCTCTGCGTTTCTACGCGAAGACCATAAGCCGTCATTTCAGCAATTAAAAATTGTGCAGCGTCTTCATAGGCTAAATTTCCTTGTCCAGCCCATCTGTCTAAATATCCCGTAGCAAAATCGGGAGGTGCCCCCAAAGAATCATCAGTTATTCTAGCGATGTTGTTGTAAACAGTTCGACCATCGACAAAACCAGTAGAGAACAAGCCCCCTTCATCTATAGAATATGCTGCCGAGTTCGGCCTTTCCACAGAGATTCTGATGGGGACAACAGTTGCACCTTTATTCGCGGTCAGATTCAAACTATCAAGTGATGTTCCTTCAGATGGTGCTACTCTGGTAACTGCCATACCCTCTTCTTTCATCCCATTCCTATTGACCCATTGTTCCCAACTCTCATTTGAATTTCTAATTGGCCAGTTAACTGTGCCATATTCCGATAAAAAGACAAAAGTGGAATCAATTCGTGGTGGAGCTAATGAAATCAGCTGCTGGGTTTCCCCAATCCTCATATCCAGTACAGTACCGTTCTGAACATAGTTTGACGCAGGATCAATAACTAAGTTAGGAATGAAAACCGAGAGGTCCTTTTTTGCAGTAATTACGAGTGGCTGGAATTCCCCTGCAATCATGGTCTCAGGACTTATAGTAATATCATCCACTGAGATTCCGCCTGCGCTTTCATTTTCTAGACAACCTGCCAAAGCCGGCATCAAAAACAGAAAAGCAATAGCCACAGAATCAAAACGTTTCATTGTTTCTCCAGAAGAGTAGTGATATAAGAGATATCACTCTTCTAAGCAGTCTTCGTGCATACAGACGGGAGGTTCGAAGAATATCTTGTTGTCGATGTTTATCTCGTGCAATCTTAAAACACTATCCTCTCCTAGTTCGATGTCTACCGCAGCTTCATTACTGGAAGGAAGATAATCCTCTCCGATATCTCTCAAAGAGAGACGAATATAGTTACCTTCTGGAATCAATACATCCATAGCAAAGAATTCCATTTTGGCAGTAATCTCGACTCCGGGAACGATGTACTGGTAATCACTTCCACCTTCGTGATATCTAAGGTCCATGATCGCGTGGCCAACATGAATACATTCACTATCAGCCGAACAATCCTCCATATAGGCGTAGAGAGACCCACCAGATCCTTGTGGAGTTACTTGCATGTGAAGTTGTGGAAGTCCTCCAAATCGGAAATCATTACCAAAGGCTACAGTCTCGAATACAATCCAATCATCAACAGCCTCCATTCCGGGATACACAACAGTTCCGAATCCACCTTCCTCTACTAAAGTAAGGTTTCCGCCCAAGTCAAATTCAATCACCTTTGAATCCCTAGCAGGATATCGTTCTTCAACCCTCCATTCACCTCTATTGCTCTGTATCTCAAGATAAAGACTTGGCTTCGGTCCCTTCTCCTGCAAGTAATAGGTGAACCATTCCAGCAGGTCTTGCATCCAGTCAAATCTTACCATCTCAGGGTAGGCCTCAGAACCTCTTCCAGGGTCGGACCGGTCCTTCTGGTAATCTGGCCTATCTGGGTAATCGTGATCCCACTGCCCCATCAGAACCTTTGCCTCTATTCCATGATCTAGCAATGTATTGATGGTCGGAACGGCCATATGAGGATCAACATTCCAATCATGGAATCCTTGAACTATGTATACAGATCCCTTATAATTCTCCAGCACTCGATCCAAGAAATATCTTTCTGACCAATAAGCTATACCAATATCAGATCCGGCAAAAATATAACCATTGGTACCGTGGATTGGTCCTAGTAAGTAATCCTGACAAGCATTCTGTAGATTCTCCTCTCCTTTCTCGGAGCTGAATCCATAGGAACCATAAACGACATTGTGCATGAATGGGGCTCTAGCTTCTGTTGACCCATTCTTCCACATTAGTTCCCTGACTCCAATCAGTCCTGAGATAGGAACGATAGTCTTTAGGTATTCGTTACCATACATCGCAGCCTGCCAAGGAGTCGATCCATCGTACGATTTTCCGATTAGGCCAACGTTGCCATTAGACCAATCTTGTGTCCCTAACCATTCCACCGCCGCATTGATTCCCTCTTGTTCAGAGAATCCCATCAGGTCCATACAGTGATTTGACAGTCCAGTCCCACTCACCGAGACTTGGGCAAAGGCGAATCCATGAGGTAACAGATTTTGTAATATACCTACCCCAAGCCAACTACCAGGGGTTGTAATATCTGGCGTTCCTGCTGATTCCTCACCAAAGTAAGGCCCTATCTCAGCAATTACAGGAATTCTCATTCCGCTAGGTACTTCTGGTCTCCAGTAGGCCAAACTGATATGGGGGCATTTGTTAGGATCAAAATTCAGAACGCACTGAGGGTCAACAGCCGCCCCACCTTCTGTTTCAGGTAGGTTGTAAGGTATCATAACATGTTCTAGAGCTTCCCATGAGTCAGCCGGCCCCATTCGTTCGTAAGGCCCTTGTTGAAGCACGAAACTATATGATTGTGTAGTATCGAAAGGTTGTTGGTTTCTGGCCCAGACAGGGACCCTCATATCATAATCAGTCTCTTCAATATCCTGCATATAGAGCAGGTATGAACTGCTAATCATTATGGCTACTGTGACAAGTGAAAACACTTGGGCAGATACACTATCCGGTTTCATTCCTCTTCAGGATTCCAATAGGGCACATTAAAGTAATTCTCTTCTGGAGTATTAGAGATTGGTAAGGTTAACGTTACAGATTGGTAATCAACAGTACATTGCCCTTCAACAGGACATGGAGGGGGAAGATAGTCTTTCCCAGATCCTGTTAAATCTATTCTGAGAGCATGCCCTACAGGAAGAAATGCATCAATGGCAAAGAATTCCATTTTCATGGTTACAGATTCTCCTGAAACTACTAGAGAACCAGGTTCTTCTCCTCCCTCATTATACCTAATGTCCATAGTGGCATGTCCTAATCTTACGTTATCTGTATCATCATATATTGTTGCAAATATTTGTCCGAAATCTCCAGAAGCAGTCACATCTACATGTAAAGTAGCCATCCCTGAAATATGGACGTCATTATCAAAACCCGGATGACTCAAATTAACGTAGGCAGTCTCATCTATAGGGCAATTGAATACAATAGGCCACCAGTTACCGACGAGACTCTTACAATCTGCCTTGAAGTCCTCTATGACTATTTTTTCAGTGTCTTGCAAAGGATAAGTATCTTCTACTCTCCATAAACCGTCATGTCTCTGAACTTGGACATTCAAGTCTGGTTTAGACCCTCTTTCTTGTAAGTAATATTCAAACCATTCGAACAAATCTTGTCCCCAATCCCATCGAGTCATCTCAGGAAAGGCAGTTCCTCCATTATTATTGTCTATTCCATCATGAGAGGTCCATTGATCAGGATAATGGTGCCCCCATTGTCCAAATATTCCTTTGACCTCAAAACCAGCATCTTTCATTTGTTGATAAAGAGGAAATATCATGTGTGAATCCACATTCCAGTCTTGTAATCCTTGAACAAAGTAGACAGAGCCTTGGAAGTTATCGACAGATCGCTGCCGATAATCTCTCTCATTCCAGTAGTTAAGATCGCTATCTACCCTTGGTTCAAGATAGGTCCTTTCACCTCTTGAGAAACCATCAGCAACATCAGGACACACATGATCCAGATCGGATTCATCAAAATCCACAATATTGATGAAATATGCACCATGCATAACTTGGGATCGGGCTTCCGCACTCCCATTCTTGAAAAGTAATGTTTTCGTACTGGTAGTTCCACTGATGGGCACAATGGTCTTCAGATATGGATTACCAGATAGTGCAGCTTCCCATTGCGTAGCTCCCTCATAGGACTTACCGTAAAGGCCAACATTTCCATTACTCCATTCTTGTTCACCTAGCCAGGTTACAGCTGCATTGATTCCCAATTGTTCTCCATGGCCTCTGTAATCAAAACATCCAGTAGACTCTTCAGTTCCGAATACTGCAACTTGAGCGAATGCATATCCCCATGGAACAAAATTTTCGTAAATGAAAACGCCCCTTCCTCCACCTACAATGTTTGTTGGAGTGCTAGCACCAGTACCAGCTGTGCCACCATAGTCGAAGTAAGGGCTTACAACAGCAATTACAGGTACGGTCTCCCCATCCTGAACATTGCTTGGAAGCCAGTATGACAAATGAACGATAGCGCTTGATGGCCCAGTTTCCCATACGGAACTGGTGTCAACATCAATGAATGCTTCTTGAACATCAAGTGGATAGTATGGTCCTTTTTTCAGAACATAACTGTGAGTCCCACTCATATTCCATTCAAGGTTATGTCTGTCAAATAAGTCAGGATAGAAATAGGATTGATTGTTGATTAGGATTTCCTCTTCACGATCATTAAGGTAGATCAGGGCGGAAGAACTGAGAAATATGAAAGCTGTTAAGACTGTGAAAACCTGTTCCCCAGAGGCCATAACCTAGCAACAACCGCCATTGCCACAACCACATTTTCCCTTCTTTCCCTCTGGTGCAGGATTTGGATTGTTGACTCGGAAACCTTCTCCCATCTCAGATACAACGTAATCGATCTCAGTACCATTGATTTTGTTGACATCATCGTTGTTTACAATAAGTTTCAAACCCTGTGATTCGAAAGTGCTATCTTTTTCACCCTGAGCGTCAAAACCTAGGGCATATTGATAGCCACCACCACAACCACCACCGGGGAAAACGCCAATTCTGAGATGTTTCCCCTCAATATCTTGCTCGCTAACGGCCTTGTTTATTTTCTCGGCTGCCGATTCTGTAAGGCTAATCATAATGTTTGGAGCAGATGTTTGATTTTATAGTTTACTGATGTAACAAAACACCCAAAAATCACAAAATAGAACTTAACAGAAGAATGGACAAGCCTTAATCTTTGCTTTCCCCCATCACATCGACACTTGGCCTCGAAAAACCACAATCCATCAATAGCCAGAAAGATTACCAGACAAATTAAGCGTGGAGAGTCTCCAGAAGCCCTTCTACCTCTGGCACAAAGCATCAATGATCCGTATTACCGTTCTTTGAGTCTGATTTCTATATCCTCCTCAATAAATGGTAAGAAATCTCAAAAGACATTTGAATTGGGCCTTAGGGAATCTAATAATGTAACACAGGCTTGGCGCAAGGTTGAATTGCTTGGTGAAATTTCAAAAAATCTAAAAACAGTATCTGACGCAAATCAAAGAAAAAGAAGGTTTGAAGAAGTTCTACTTTTATCTTTGAAGGAAAAAGAAGAACAGACAAAGGATTTCTTTGTAAAGTATTCTAAAAATTATCCCGACGAATTGCTTGGAACATTGCTTTCCTATTCACTTGAGTTGAAGCAATACCCGTTCGAGTCTTCCAAGGCCATTATTAGGATCTGGACAAAGCGAAAACCAATAGATCAACTGATTTCTAGATTATCGGATATCAAAGGAGATTTGAGGGCTAGGTTGCTAGGCTATTTCCATTTTCAATTAGATAAAGCTAGGATTCAAACCAATCCTACGGCCCTGAGTCTAGCTCTCCAGTCCCAGAATTCAGAGGATATACTGAGATATCTGGTAAGAATTTGCTCTACCTCATCAGACTTAATTGAAGTTGCGTCGGTTTCTGGCACATCCCCTTCAATAATGTTGGCGCTTACAGCGCGCGCAGACCGCAAAGGTTTCTCAAACGAAGCAAACGAATTTGCATCAAACGCCAAACAGTTGATAGATTCTTTACAATCATCGGACAAGAAGGAAAGATTACTGTACAAACTTAAGGTAACTACGGACAGGCTACAGGGCGTTGATTCTCCCAAGTCGTCTAAAGTAGTTCCAGAATTATCAGAAGTTGCGAAAAGTGGAAAACATACTCTCGGTCTTTTAAATACATATGGTGGGAAATGGAACCATCCACATTTCAAAGCGATTCACAAGGCTGCCAGCCTGTGTTCCGCCTTCGATTTGGACCTGGCCTTGATAGGCTTCCCCAAGGTTGAATCGGAGAAGTTAATGAATGAAGTCAAAAAGGAAATGAGATTGCCCAATGAAGGCTATCTGTCATCTTTGTTCTCTAACCAACGCGTGCGTTTCTTCGATAAGGATATAGATGAATCATGGGCCGGTTCAAAGGTAGCCACTACTGCAAACCCGGATGCAAATAAATTGGAACTTCCAGATGGAAGATTGTGCATGATCATGGGATTGGGCCCTAAAGGCCTTCCCAAGTCTTTCCTGAAAGATTCGAATTACCATTTTGAATTAACGGGCTCCAACATAGCTTTCGAGACCGGAACGGCCATGGGTTCGATTGCCGGTCATTTGCACTTGATGTAGAGTCTATAAACACGCCGGGATTCCCTCTTTATGGATGATTGTCTTTTTTGCAAGATAAGAGATGGTGTGATTCCAGGAGAGATAGTGTATGAGAACGAGCACGTTATGGCATTCAACGATATCAATCCGACAGCCCCCACTCATATTTTGATAATTCCCAAGGAGCACATTTCCACTTTGAACGATTTAGAGGATAATCACAAGCAAACCATGGGTGAGATATTCATAGCCGCCAAGGCAATAGCTGCTGAGAGAGGTTTTGCTGAATCAGGATATCGAACTGTTTTCAATTGTAATGGCCATGGTCAGCAAACGGTATTCCATATTCATCTACATTTAATTGGTGAAAGACAGATGACCTGGCCTCCAGGCTAGAATCCAATCTCTTCAAAAATGGAGTACATACGCAAACCCTTTTACGGTTGAAGCCGACGGTAAAGTAGCAGTTGTGACTATTAGTAACCGACGGGCTGAACACCTCGAAGTGTCACCTTTCACCTCTACCGAAGTAGTGGTTTCCAGTAACACTGAAACTCTCGGTGCTTACACCCCGGTCCTATCAAACTCATCTTCTATAAGTGTCATAATACCTCGTTTTGAGGTGGGTTTCGAGCTTAGATGCTTTCAGCTCTTATCCCTTACAGCGTGGCTGCCCAGCGGTGCCTTGTCAGACAACTGGTAAACTAGTGGCTGCGAACCCTCGTTCCTCTCGTACTAGAGGATCCTTCCCCTCAGGTATTGGACAGTCCCAGCACATAGCAACAAACCTGTCTCACGACGGTCTAAACCCATCTCACGATCCCTTTTAATGGGCGAACAACCCCACCCTTGGGTGCTTCTGCACACCCAGGATAGGAAGAGACGACATCGAAGTAGCAAGCCTGGAGGTCGATGTGGGCTCTTGCTCCAGACAACTCAGTTATCCCCGGGGTAACTTTTCTGTTATCAACCGCACCTACTAACGGCGCTGGTTGGTTCGCTAGGCCCTGCTTTCGCATCGTGGTTTGTTGTGTTGCCAAACCACGTCAAGCCAGCTTTTGCCCTTGCACTTAACGGTAGATT
>CAUYZR010000010.1:0-26470 GCA_963577905.1 Candidatus Thalassarchaeaceae archaeon | reverse complement strand
GAATTACAAGCCTTCTGGAAAGGTTGAAACAATTCATAGAGTGCTGAGGCAGTACCATTCTTCAGATCCAGAGGATGCAATGAGCCGGATAAGTAGCTCTTTTCCAAGTCCAGATAAGAATCGAAAGTGAGATTACCGCCAAATTTTTGGGGTCTCTCAATTGTAATCTTGCCTAAGATTGGGTCAATCAAATGTTCCCATATATCAAGAACTGGATTAGATTCGCGTTCTTGGGGGCAATAGGCTTTAGACAATTTTTTCATCAGAATTTTTTCATTATCATGTACCAAAAGTGCTCCAGATGGATTGGATTTGGACATCTTGGAGTCTGTATCCATCCTGCCGGGGCCAGATAATGATCCTAAAAGAGGAGTGTGAAGAGCCACAGGTTTTGATATTTTCAGTTTGTCAGCTGCATCCCTGGCCAACATGTGAGCATGTCTCTGATCCATCCCTCCTAGTGCTAAATCCACGTTCAAGGCATAAATATCGGTAGCCTGCATAGCCGGATAGAAAAATTTGGACATATCTCCATCTGCTTCATCCTCATCTCGGCCCATTATTGACAAGGCCCTTCGCATTCTTTTCAGACTGCTGGCCTTGGAAACGCGAAGGACCATTTCCCAGTAACCATCCTGACGAACCAATTCACTCGCAGTTTTGAAATCAAAACCTGAAGAGAAAGCTGTGAACATCTGTTTTTGGTATTCGACACCAGCCCTAAGATTATCCCAATCTCCACCCAGTTTGTCGTTAATATACCCATGCCAATCTGCTAAGAGGATTACTACTTCAAAACCAGATTCAACAAGTTCCCGTGCCTTCAACATGGGCACTAATGAACCTGCATGAAGAAGTCCAGAAGGTTCGAAGCCTACGTATGCCTTGGGTTTATCATTAGAAGCAAGTAATTCGTGAAGTTCATTGTCGGTTACACACTCAGCAACGCCTCTTAAGATAAGGGCCTTACGATCAAACATATCACTCTGGAAACGAAGTGGTAGTTAACTGCTTTGGTTAAATATAAATTCACCATAAAATTATTTAAATAAGGGTAGACTGTGGCATAGGAGTAACCATGTCAGAATCTAATCCCGATGTGCTCAAAGCAGTTCGCCTTTTAGTAGGAGATATCGTAAACAAGGAAAGGTACGTGATGTTACCTGCTGAACCAGGAGAAGGTGATCCCGTTCTTGGAAAATTCAGGACTGTTAGTGACGCAAAACGTTTCGCGAGTCGAAGCGATATTAATGAATTCTCCCTCTGGACAAGTCTTACAGTTGTTGGTGGAGGAGAAGGTTTGAAAGAAGACTTTGGAGAAGGAGATGATGATTTGGATGATGACCTAGGGGATCTTCTGGATGATGATACAGATCTTCCGGATCTGGATGAGGATGCTGACCTAGATGAATTGTTATGAGCAATCCTATAACTATTCGTGAGATAGCTAAACACAATTTGAAGGATCCCGTACTAATTGACGGGTTTCCAGGCGTAGGTCTGGTAGGAACAATTGTAGCTAATTTTCTCATAAATACACTCAAACTAGAGCAAATTGGTGTAATTGATAGTTATAAATTTCCACCAATTTCTGTCGTGAAAGATGGGGTACCACATAACCCAATGAGACTTTATTCAGGTGAACAAATTTGTAACGATGGTTCCTGTAACCAAGTTGTAGTCTGTGTCAGTGAGTTCACACCACCAGCTGAAATTACCAAGGACCTAGTCAAGACCCTCATGGACTGGGCCGAGGAAAATGGATGTAAGAAGATAATATCTGCAGAGGGTTTTACCTCTGAACCTAAGCCGGATGGTGAGGAGAATGTTGTTTATGGTGTATCATCAACCACTGGGTCTAGGAAATGGATTAAGGACGCTAAGGTAAAACCGTTTACCTATGGTACTGTAGGAGGAATTACAGGGGCACTTCTTAACGAGGGAAAAATCAGGAAGTTAAATGTCTTGGGACTACTAGCGGAAGTAAGCGAAGACTCCCCCGATGCTCGGGCCGCTGCAAATGTAATCAAGGCAATTGACGAACTACTACTTGCTATAGAACTTGACCCTGAACCTCTGCTCAAAGAAGCACAGAGCCTAGAGCAAGAAGTTAAGATTGTCAGGGACCAGGCTCCACCCGAAGTATCTGCGGCAGTTCCAAGATATATTGGATAGGCTTAAACCCCCTCTTAGTACACCACATACGTGAGTCGAATTGTAGATGTTAGGACCAAAGAGGCCGTTGGTGATGTTCTTAAATTATTGGAAAAGAAGGGGTGGCCAGAACTACCAATAGACATAGATCCTCCCATCGGAGATTTTGCGATAATTTGTTTTCCAGCTGCAAAGACATTGAAGAAGGAACCCTCAAAAATTGCGGAAGAGTTAGCAAATGAACTGAAGGGACTAGACTCCGTGGCTTCGACATTTGTGGAAAAAGGGTACTGTAATATAAATTTGAAGTGGGATGATTTTGCAAGTAAACTTGTAGATGAGATAAGTAATGAAAGCTACGGGAAGAGAAAAGGTAAGAAAGAAAAGATTCTGATCGAGCATACCTCCGCAAATGCAACAGGACCCTTCCACATGGGTAGAGCCAGAAATCCCATTATTGGAGACAGTATAGCCCGTCTATTGTCCTATTCAGGTCATGACGTCAAAACTGAATATTATGTGAATGATACTGGGAGGCAGGCTGCAACGCTGGCCTATGGGATTGATAATTACAAACCTGAGAAAGAAGGTAAGAAAGATCACCGTCTGGTAAATTGCTACCGTCTGGCTTCTGAAGAACTAAAGAACAATGATGAAATTCGAAAGATAATTTACAGAGATATGGAACTTATCGAGAAAGGAGACAAGAAAACACTCCTAAAAGTTAGAGAAGCGGCGGAGCAAATGCTGGAAGGGATGAAACTGTCACTACAGAGATTAAAAGTCGAAGCAGATTCCTATTTCCACGAGTCCAATCTGATAGCATCGGGTGTTGTTAATGAGGTTATTGAGAATCTCAAACAGAGTAAACTGTGTGACGAGGAAAACGGAGCCTATTATCTGGACCTGAAGGCGGAAGGGATAGCGGGAAGAAATCAGAAATTCTTTTTTACAAGGAAAAACGGACTAAGCCTTTACACAACAAGGGACATCGCTTATCATCTGGACAAGTTCAACAGATGTGACACAGCACTGAATATACTAGGTGAAGATCACAAACTACAAGGAAGACTGTTGGGAATTGCTCTTAGAGAATTAAAATCTAAAGAACCAAGAAACTTATTCTATTCTTTTGTCAACCTTCCAGGTGGTAAAATGTCAACCAGGGCTGGGAGGGTAGTCTATCTGGATGACATAATGGAGCAGATAGTTGAATTAGCCAAGGAGAAACTAGGTGAAGATACAACGCATCGAGGAAGATGGAAAGCAGATATCAAGGAAGACCAAAAAGAGGAATTGGCTGAGGAAATTGGGATTGGGGCGCTTAGGTACAACATCCTGAAGGTACAGGCCGAAAAAGGATTTACCTTTAATATTGAGGAGGCTTTGAATTTACAGGGAGACTCGGCTCCCTTTGTAATGTATTCACACGCTAGAACCTCCTCCATACTTAGAAAATACGGCAAGGAAATGCCGGAACCTAAACTTAATTCTACTCTTGAAGATTCAGAGATAAAATTATTGAGAGCATTGTCCAAGTGGCCCCGAAATATCGAGAAAACAGCCTCGGATCTTGCAATTCATAATATACCTACCTATGTACACCTTCTAGCTTCAGACTTCAATCAATTTTACAGGGACTGCCCAGTCATTGAGGACGAAAATGAAGATTTTAGAATAAATCTGGTACATTGTTCTCAAAAGATATTGAGACAGGGTTTGGCCATATTAGGGATTAAAGCCCCTGACAGGATGTAGTGGTGGTGAGGGGGAGATTCGAACTCCCGTGGTCGCGATCTGCAGTCGCGTGCATAGCCGGGCTCTGCCACCTCACCCGTAAATCGGATATTAGCTATATCTATATTAATTATTGATTACCTGAGCGAGCAATGGTTCGGGAAACATCAGCTGAGGACAATTTCTTCTTCATGTCCTGAAGTAATTTCTGGTAATGGAGGACTTGTTCCTCGATTCTATCCAATTCCGATTCATCCGCATCATTATTCTCTAATCTGAATCTAACTTTCGCCCGGCGGCCTTCCCAACGCTCCAATTCCCTGAGAGCTTCCATTATCTTGTCTTCGACCTCTGCCATTATATCAACCTGATTGTTTCAAGATTATAAGGGACTCGGGCATCCAATCTGATTTTGCGTCGGATATCGTTTGCAAACTGTTCACATTTCTGTGAATCACCATGATTCAGTAAGACCACCTTAGGTCGTGGACGTATAGTTCTAAGGTAACGCATCAATTGACGCTTATCGCTATGTCCTGAGAAACCTTCACAAGTCTCAATATTCATATTGACCTTAACGGGTATCATCCCACCATTATCTCTATCATGGAGATGGATTTCTGATGCGCCCTGTTGTAATCGTTGTCCCATGGTTCCTGAAGCCTGATAACCAACAAAAACCATGGTATTCCTAGAATCTGGGGCCCAATGTCTGAGATATTCCATCACTGGCCCTCCATTGACCATGCCTGAGGTAGCTAAGACTATAGCTGGTTCATCTCGACCACATATTTCCTGTCTCATCTCGGAATTTTCAACTTTATTGAATATTTCCGAACGGAACGGATTGTCCTGATTCTGGTAGATTTTGTTGCGAAGATTGTTATTTAGATATTCAGGATAGGCTGAATGAAGAGCTGTAGCTTCCCATATCATTCCGTCCAGATAGACGGGCATATCTTTCAATTTACCATCCGAATATGCTTTTTCCAGAACGAGCATTACCTCCTGAGAACGACCAACTGCAAAAACTGGGATCAGAATCTTACCTTTCTTCTCAACCGTACGATTGATTATCTCAGTGAGGTTCCGAGTACCTTCTTCCCTAGCAGGTTGAAAGTCATTGTATCCTCCATAGGTTGATTCCATCACTAGGGCCTCCAATCTGGGAAAGTTATTGACAGCGCGATCGAACAACCATGTGTTCTCGAACTTTATATCTCCTGAAAATACTAGATTATACAAGCCATCTCCAACATGGAAATGTACACCTGCAGAGCCCAGAATATGGCCTGAATTGTGGAAAGTTAGCTTCAAATCAGGAGAAATATCAGTAGTATCTCCATAATTTACCGTAATCGTGTTTCGTATAGCATGCCTGATGTGTTCACTATTATATGGAACGCGTTTGCCTTCGGCATTCTGTATCTTGATATAATCCATTTGCAGGAGAGAAGCCAGCTCCCTTGTTGGAGGGGTGCAGTATATTGGCCCATCATATCCATACACAAACAACATTGGTAGAAGTGCTGAGTGGTCAAGATGTGCATGTGTCAGGACTACAGCATCAATTCCTTCTAGGGGAGTAACTTCAGGTGCACTCAAGAATGGGCTTGGTTCCTTATCATTACCAGGGTTAAAACCACAGTCTATCAGGACCTTGCTATCCTTGGTCATCAATAAATGACATGATCTTCCAACCTCTCGATAACCACCTAAAGCTGTGATGCGAACGTATGGTTCACCTTCTATAGTATCACGAAATACTTTTTTACCTATATTAGTCAAAAATTTCTTTCGCTCCACACTTACTTTATCGCCAAGCATATAGTTTCGAATTTCCTTAAGGGTCTTAGATTCCATTGGAGCGGAACGTACCACAATTGGATTCCATCCTATTTTCCGGCGTACCTGGTTTAGAACTGCACCATGTTTTCCTATTGCCCGCCCGGGATTAACAGCCTCAATAATAACATCGCCATTGATTTCATCAAACTTTATATCTACTACTTCAGCCTCTTCAGGAAGAATTTCCAATAGCTTCTGTTTTGCTGAAACGATTGGTTTTCTAACGCTGGGATCGGCCTTGATTATAATTCGTTTCCTGACCTTCTGGGCCAATGTCCTAATAACCTCATTATTTTCCGAGAAGATCTCAACATTGGTTGTATAGAGAACAACATTTGATGCTTCAACCTTTATGTCTGTAAAGTCTATGTTGTCCGGTATTACCTCCGTTGCGACTTCCTTGACTAGTTTTATTACGTCTTCTACGGCCATTTTTTGACCTTCCTGCTTTTTGTTTGACTAGCTACTTAGGCTGCCAATTTAGTCTGAATTTTAGCTATATCTTCCGGTGATACCTTGTGGTAACCATTGGAATTGATTACACACATCGAAATACCATCCCCAGATGCTGAGTCTCTTTTCATTGCTGCAGTTAAGGCTCTGACGCCTAAAACCTTGCCTTGTTCAACTGATAAATCTTCCACAAAACGATCTTCAAGTACCCCATAAACAAAAGGTGATCCTGAACCTGTGGTCTGGAACTTATCAGGTATAGACCCACCTGCTGCATCTAATGAATAAACGTGACTGCCTTCTGAATCAATGCCCCCCAAAAGAAGCTGAACCCAGAATGGCATATATCTTCTACCATTCATTATGTTAGCCATTAAAGTGGATGCTGCCCTCAAAGACATCGTGGTTCCAGTTTTCAACTCATACAACTTTACTTCAGCTGTCAACCACCGGGCCAACATTTGTGCATCTCCAACTAGACCTGCAACGGTCAAAGCCATATTGTCAGATATCTGGAAGAGCTTCTGGGTTGTCTTGTGACCAATCAAATTACCCATAGTGGCTCGCATCTCAGTCGCCATTACTATGCCGTCTACGCAAACCAAACCCAAGGTTGTTGTACCTTTTTTTAAATCTTTTTCTGTCAAAAACTCCCTCCGGGAAGTAAAACGGTTGTTCAGTGGAGCCAAGTATATTAGATTAATGCTCTAGTAAATAGTAGTAAACAAAAGTTAAATATCGGCCACCAATCGAGACGGGAGGTAAATAGTGTTCAAAGCCAGAATTAAAGCAGATAATCTAAAAGAATTCATAGGTACCGTAGGATCCTTAGTTGATGAAGCGAAACTGAATGTCAGTGAAGATGGAATGCAAATCAAAGCTGTCGATCCATCACACGTGGCAATGATCGAAGCCAATCTGATAAAATCAGCCTTTGACAGCTATGAAACCGATGCTGTAGAAATGGGCATTGACATCGACAAATTCAAAACAGTTCTAGCCGTTGCCGGAAAGGAAGATATGGTCAATCTGGAAAAGGATGACAAACTGAACCGTCTTGTTGTGAACATCGGAAACCTGACTCGAGCCATGCCTCTTCTTGATACTTCAGGAATGCCTGACCCGAAAGTACCTTCTCTTGATCTACCGGCATTCGTAAGTGTCAGTGTCGAGGAAATCTCACAGGGACTTAAGGCCTCGAAATCGGTTTCAGACCACATTGCACTTTCAACAACCAAGAAAAGTTTTAGACTGGTCTGCGAAGGTGATAATCAAAACCGAGTTGACCTTACCCTAGGTAAAGAACAACTGGAAAAACTGGACTCCCCTGAAGAAACCACGTCCCTTTTCTCTCTTGAATACTTTGCACTAATGGTTAATTCATTGCCTTCGGACAGAATTCTGCATATTAATCTGGGTACAGACCTGCCGGTTAAAGTTGATGCGGATTTAGCTATAGAGGACCTGACTGGGGCTCAGGGTAATGTGAAATTCTTACTGGCTCCAAGAATTGACAGAGAATAATGAAAAAGGTTAAACATTTCCTCCATATTTCTGATTATGGAAATGAGGAACTGTGGGACATCCTGAACTTATCAAAAGAAGTAAAGATAAAATTCAGGAATAGAGAGGATTATACTCCATTCAAGAATAAATCCTTGGCAATGATATTTGCTAAACCATCAGCTAGAACTAGAGTTTCCTTTGAAACTGGATTTGAATGGATGGGAGGACATGCACTATTCCTGGGACCAACAGATATAGGGATTGGAAAACGCGAAGCTATCAAAGATATATCAAGAGTTTTCAGTAGATACAATGATGTGATTATGGCACGCCTTTTTGATCACAAGCATATTCTGGAACTGGCTGAGCACTCAACCATCCCTATAGTCAATGGGTTAACCGATTATAACCATCCATGCCAGATTATGGCTGATATTTTTACAGTGTGGGAACATCTAGGAAATATTGAAAATATCAAGATTGTCTATATGGGAGATGGAAATAATATTGTCCATTCCTGGTTACATTTGGCAATGTGCTTTCCCATTAATTTTGTGTGTTGTTGCCCAAAGGGCTATGAGCCTGACAAAGACTTGGTCAAACAATCGAAAGATGCAGGTGTCTCGACAATTGAAATAACACATGATCCGAAAAGTGCTGTAAAAGGCGCAGATGTGATCTACACGGATGTATGGGCTTCTATGGGGCAAAAAGACGAGGCCGAAGCTAGGGAGAAGATTTTCAAGGGTTTCCAGGTAAATGAAGAGCTCATGGAGCTTACCGGAAAAAACACTCTTTTCATGCACTGTTTACCTGCTGAAAGAGACCGGGAAGTGACTGATGGAGTTATGGAATCGGATTATTCCATTGTTTTCGATCAGGCCGAAAATAGATTGCACGTTCAGAATGCGATAATGATCAAATTGAGCGAATAATGGAAGTAAAAAGCGTCGCAGTAATAGGTGCTGGCCAGATGGGTGCAGGAATTGCCCAGATCTGTGCTGCAATAGGCAAGAATGTCATTCTTTGCGACATTAAGCAAGAATTTGTAGACAATGGTCTGAAAACAATAAACCGGAACCTAGAGAGAAGTGTTACCAAAAAGAGAATCAGTCAGGAGGATATGGATATGACTCTCGCCAATATTCATACTACTCTGGAACTGAGCGACCTGTGTGAATGTGACCTAATCATAGAAGCAATTGTCGAAAATGTTGATATCAAAAAGAATTTGTTCCAAGACTTGGGTAAATCCTGTAAGGACGAGACAATCTTAGCATCCAATACCTCCAGTATCCCAATAGGTATTCTGGCGGAAGCTAGTGGAAGACCGGAACACGTGGTGGGTATGCACTTCATGAATCCCGTACCGGTAATGAAACTGGTAGAGGTTATCCGGGCCAAATCCACTAACGACATTACTTTTGATGCTACATTCAAACTTGCCGAAGACCTGAACAAGGTCCCAGTCCTGGTTAATGACTTCCCTGGTTTTGTCAGCAACAGGATTCTACTGCCCATGCTCAACGAGGCCATGTTCTGTGTAATGGAAGGTGTAGCCGAACCTGAAGCGGTCGACACTGTCATGAAATTGGGTATGAGTCACCCCATGGGTCCACTAACGTTGGCAGATTTTATCGGGCTGGACACCTGTCTGGCTATTATGGAAGTGTTGCACAGGGATCTGAATGACGATAAATATCGTCCTTGCCCTCTTTTGGTCGAAATGGTCAAAGATGGTAAACTGGGAAAGAAATCTGGAGAAGGGTTCTACAAATATCAAGGACAGACTTAATTATAACCTCTATTTTTCGATTTCGATGGTAGACAAGGAGCAAGCCAAAATCGATTCATTGGGCCTTGATGAGGCTATGGACGATCTGAAGGTTTTAGCGCAGAAAGTCTCTGAGATGTCAAAGGACCTGATTGACAAGGCGTCTGAACAGGCTGAAGGGGCAACTGACAGGATAGGGAATCTTGTGGATTCAACAGGGGATATTCTGATCTCGGCTGGTGAGACGATTAAGTCAGTAAAAAAAAGTCTTGAATGATTGAAAAGGCGCAGTTATAGGATCTATAGTAGACCCACCAAAGAACAAAACAACCATAGTATTAAATTAAACAAAGGCGTCAGGGGAGTGTGGAATCAGTCACCTCATTTCTTCATAAAAGGATAAATCAATTGGGTAAGCCAGTTACTAGGTAATTTATGGTCACCAACAAGGCCATATGCCTTTGGCCAACGGTCTGGCATGTAATAAGTACCAAATATTCTATCCCAAATAGGGGTGTGGACTGAAAAATTCTTATCGATTGCCTCTGGTTCAGCAGTTGTTTCTAAAGATATGTGGGCTTTCTTCTTTTGCTTTTCACTCATTTTTTCTAAGGTACTTTATAGAACGGTAATTTTCTATTTCCACTTGATGTTACAACCCATCGAGGGGACTTGGTCAAAGCCTATCTTGTTACCACTCAGAACGGTATCAATGGCCATCCTCAATTCTTCACGTGTTACTTTTTCGGGTTCTTTCCAATTATCATCCAGTCTTCCCCTGTATTCCAACTTTCTATCCTTATTGTATAGGAAAATATCAGGTGTACAGACTGCACCGTATGCCTTTGCTACTTCCTGAGACTCATCGAACAAGTATGGAAAGGGATATGATTTCGTTTGATGCTTCTCAGCCATCTTTTCTGGAGAATCATCCGGAAAATTCTCTATTTCATTTGAGCTAATCAATACAAAATCGGTCTGACCCAGATAATCATTTCCTAGAATGATTAAACGATCTTCCACTGCCTTCGCGTACGGGCAATGATTGCAAGTGAAGATAACAACTAATGCATCTGATTCAAAATTACCCAGACTTACGTTATTACCAATAGTGTCAGGTAAACTGAAATCATGGGCCTGACTTCCCAATTTTACCATAGTAGATTCGGTTAATGCCATAGAAATTGATACGCACTAGCCATTAAGAACATTTCTTTTAAAGACCGCTAAATAGCGTTGCATGGATGCTTCTAAGGATATCTTCAGAGCATATGATATTCGGGGGGTTTATGGGACCGAGCTCAATGCAGAGATAGGAGAGCAGGTTGGTTTGGTTTTTGGTAATTATCTACGTAAATCCAATAGTCATGGAACGGTTTCAATCGGATGTGACGCTCGTATAAGTTCACCCGAATTGCAGGAGGCAGTTTCCAGAGGAATTTCCAGAGCGGGTTTTGATGTCGATGTTATAGGCATGGTTCCCATTCCTGTGGCAAATTTCTGTACCTGGAAAGCTAGTCTTGGGGATAAACCTTACCTTGCAGGAGTGTATATTACGGCAAGCCACAATCCAGCAGAGTACAATGGCATTCGTTTCAGACATCCCGACGGTGCCGGATACACTGAAGGTAATATTGCGATCAAAAAAATGTTTTTTGAGGAACAGGCCGAGGATCATTCAGAAACAGGCCTAATCAATATACTTTCCACAGAAGGGGCATTGAAGGATTATACTGATTTTGTAAAGTCAAAGGTAGGTAATCTAAAGGGTATGCGTATTGCAATAGATCCCGGTAATGGCGTGGGCAGTTTGATCATTGATGAGATATTTCAGAAATTTGGCATTGAGACTTCATGCATAAACAATGAACCGGATGGGCATTTCCCTAATCGACCTTCTGAGCCTGCACCCAAGAATCTTGGTGAGCTTATCGATTTGGCCAAAACTGAAAAATTCAATTTCAGTGTGGCTTACGATGGTGATGCAGACAGGTGTGTTTTTATTGATGATATGGGCCTTCCAGTAACTCCCGAAAAGATTGGTATTATAGTTGCTAAGAGTCTGATAACACCAGAGTCAAACAAGGTTTTGGCCGGCGTTCCTTGTTCAATGATTCTAGAAGAGGAGATTCCGAAGATAGGTGGAGAATTAATATGGATAAGAGTCGGAGATGTGTTTGTTTGTGAAGAACTTAAAAAGCATGATGCTGTCTTGGCATTGGAGATATCTGCGCACTTTTTTGCACCTGGTTTGACCGATTTCATATTCGATGATCCAATAATATTCAGCCTCAAGCTCGCTGAATATCTTTACAAAACGGGGTCCGATCTATCTCAGCTTTCAAGGGATATTCCATCCTATCCTTATGAGGAGATGAAATTCACTTGTCCAGATGCTCTTAAATTCAAAGTCAATGAATATTTGACAGATTTCTTTTCCAGCAAGGGTTACAAGGTTGAGACAATAGATGGTGTTAAGATCTGGTTGGATGGAGGGTGGGTTCTATTGCGTCCATCAAACACCCAGCCGGTGATGAGGATGTTTGTCGAAGCAATAGACAAGCCTGGTCTGGAAAAGATTAAGAGCGAATTCAGAAGTTATTTTGATGATGCAGTGAGGGCTATTTCTTGATAGAACAGATAATAGTACCAGGGACTACGACGATTGTTTTAGTGGCCCTTACCAGTCTCCTCATATCTGGAATTGCTTTTTACAAAAAGGTACTGGATCAGGGAGGTTCGGCTTTAGCATTCTTGATTTGTTTTTTATCTGGTACTCTTGGTCACTGGAGTTGGTTATTACTTCTTCTGATCTTTGTTGGTAGTTCTTTCCTGGCTACCAGATTTGCTATTGTTTACAAGATGGCATTGGGTGTTGAGGAAAGTGATGCAGGTACAAGAGGAGGCTCTAACGTTGTTTCCAATGGTATCTTACCTCCTATTGTGGCTTTAGGATATAGTTTGGGTTTATTGGAACCCGAACAGGCATTGGTAGCTTTTACGACATCTATCGCAGCAGCAAGTGCAGATACGATGGCTAGTGAGATAGGGGTGCTTTCTCCAAAACCTGTGATGATAATCAGGCCCTGGCAGACTGTCGAACCTGGTACGGATGGTGGCGTTTCTTTAGAGGGAACCATTGCTTCGCTATTGTCATCAGTTTCGATGTCTATGCTATCTTTTGCAGCATTTGTGCTAATAATAGAGTCTGACAATTCTCTTTCATCACCTTTTGAGGTAAATTATCTATATATTTCTGCATTTTTTGGTTTTTTAGGTAGTATCATCGATTCCATATTAGGTGCAACTCTGGAAAGTAGGGGTATTTTGGGTAATGGTGGTGTAAATTTCTGTTCAATAACCCTAACGGTCTTACTTTCTCTTGTATTTCTGAGCATTTCATAAGCATTTTTATATAAAGGCTTCAAAGATTGTCCTTAAGTGATGTAATATGATATCAGGAAATACACCGGTTGTAATATTGAAAGAGGGAACAAAACGTGATAGTGGTCGTAGAGCCGCACAAAGTAATATTCTGGCTGCCAAGGCTATCGCTGAAGCTGTAAGATCAACCTTAGGCCCTAAGGGTATGGATAAGATGCTTGTCGATTCAATGGGGGATGTTGTGATTACGAATGATGGAGTAACCATCCTGAAGGAAATTGAAGTTGAACATCCTGCTGCTAAAATGGTTGTTGAAGTGGCCAAGACCCAGGATTCAGAATGTGGTGATGGAACTACTACAGCCGTAATCTTGGCAGGTGAATTGCTGAAGAATGCAGAAGAACTACTAGAACAGGGAGTGCATGCAACTGCAATATCTAATGGTTATCGTAGAGCCGCTAAGGAGTCGGCCAGTATCTTGGAAAAGATTGCACAACCTGTTCAGCGTAGTGATACATCTGTATTGAAGGCGATTGCCATAACATCAATGACTGGTAAATCTTCGGAGGCTCATGCAAACTTTCTGGCCGAATTGGCTGTGAAATCAGTTAAGTCTGTTGCCGAAGGTCGAGGCAATACGACAGTGGTTGACCGTGATAATATTAAAATTCAGAAGAAACAGGGTGGTTCCATATCAGATACTGAACTGATTTCTGGAATTATAATTGATAAAGAGCCAGTGCATAGTGGGATGCCTAAGAGTATCTCAAAGGGCAAGGTAGCTTTAATTGATGCCCCATTTGAGATTAAAAAGACCGAAATTGAATCCAAAATCCAGATTAATGATCCTTCCCAGATTCAAGCATTCTTGGATCAGGAAGAGTCGTCTATCAGGAAAATGGTTGATCAGGTACATAAATCTGGCGCAAAGGTCCTGATTTGTCAGAAAGGTATTGATGACTTAGCACAACACTACTTGGCCAAGTATGATATAATGGCAATTCGCAGAGCCAAGAAGTCTGATATCGAGGCTCTAGCCAAGGCGACCGGTGGAAGGGTCGTTTCCAATATTGAAGGATTGAGTAAACAGGATTTGGGATTTGCAGGAATAGTTGAAGTCAGGAAAATAGGTGATGATGAAATGACTTTTGTCACGGATTGTAAGAATCCCAAGGCAGTTTCTATTTTAGTACGTGGAGGAAGTGAGCATGTAGTGGATGAGATTGATCGTAACCTAGCTGATGCCATCGGCGTAGTTTCCCTTGTTTTTCAGGATGGTAAGATAGTTACTGGGGGCGGTGCAACAGAGATTGAGTTAGCACTAAAACTTAGAAAATATGCTCCTAGAATTGGAGGACGTGAACAAATGGCTATCGAGGCCTTTGCCAAAGCGATTGAAGTAGTTCCAATCACTCTGGCTGAAAATGCAGGTCTTGATGTGATTGACACTTTGATGGGTCTGCGTAAGGCACATACTAAGAAAGGCAGGAACCAGCATGCTGGTTTAGATGCATATACTGGCAAGGTCGTCAATATGAGATCACGCAATGTCGTTGAACCATTACGAGTCAAGACACAGGCATTGAGCAGTGCAACTGATGTAGCAACTATGATTCTCAGAATTGATGACGTTATTGCTTCGAAACAGCCAGAAGGGCCCGAGACCGATGGCGGTGACGGTATGGGTAGTATGCCTCCCGGGATGATGTAGTCTTAGTCTTTGGAAGGGTCTTTTGCATCTGGGTTGATATCGAGCGTTTTCAAAGCCTTGTCAGCTTTCACTCGGGACATTTTACCTTCACTGAGTAAGGTGCTTATGGCAGCTGCAGCTATGTGTTCTGCATCCATCTCGAAGAATTTTCTCAGATTTTCTCTCGTATCACTTCTTCCAAATCCATCCGTTCCCAAACTTACGTACTTTCCAGGCACCCATTGCTCGATCATGTCTGGAACTGCTTTCATGTGATCGGTTGCAACTATTGTAATCATTTCATTCTTTCCTAAAACCGTAGATACGTATGGCACTTTTGGCTTTTTCATGGGATTCAATAGATTCCATCTTTCACAGCCTAATGCATCCCTTCGCAGGCCCCCAAAACTGGTTGCGCTCCAGATTTCACACTTGAGACCAAAGCCTTCCAGTATTTTACTGGCTTTCAGTATCTGTTGCATTATGGACCCGCTTCCCACTAACCTAATACCAGCTCCTTTAACACTCTTAAATTTGTATATGCCCTTGATAATTCCTTTCTCGCAATTTTTAGGTATAGGGGGCATGGAATAATTTTCGTTGTACAATGTCACATAGTAAAAAACATCCTCATTATTTTCGTACATTCTGCGCAATCCTTCTTTAACTATAACTCCTATTTCGTATGCGAAGGCAGGGTCATAGGCTATGCAGTTCGGTACGGTCGTTGCAGTTAGTAGGCTATGCCCATCCTGATGTTGTAGCCCTTCTCCGTTCAGAGTTGTCCTGCCCGCCGTTGCGCCCAACAAGAAACCTCTTGCCCTTGAGTCCGCCGCGCACCAGATTTGATCTCCAACTCTCTGGAATCCGAACATTGAATAATAGATATAGAATGGAATCGTTGGCTTTCCAACGTTGGCATATGCGGTTCCTGCCGCTATAAAACTACTCATCGCTCCAGCCTCTGATATTCCCTCTTCCAGTATCTGACCACTCTCAGATTCTTTATAGCTCAGAAGGAGTTCTGAATCTACGGGAGTGTATATCTGACCTTGAGCATTGTAGATCTTGAATTCAGTAAAGAGAGCTTCCATTCCAAAGGTTCTAGCTTCATCAGGAACTATTGGAACAATCAAGTTGCCTATTTTTTCGTCTTTAATGAGATTTCGAAGTAAACGCACAAAAGCCATAGTAGTCGAAACTTCCTGACCCCCGGGAGTCCCTTTGTCAAATTCGGTGAAGGCTTCTTTGTTAGGTATATGAAATCCACTATAGGTTGCCTTTCTCTTGGGGATGAACCCTCCAAGTTCATTTCTGCGTTCCATCAAATATCTGATTTCTTCGCTATCTGCCGCTGGCTTGTAATAGGGCATATCTTCCAATTCTGAATCTGTAAATGGTATTTCGAGTAAATCTCTGAAGTATTGCCAGTCAGACTTCTCCAGATTCTTTTTTTGATGAGTCATATTTCTAGCTTGGAATTCTTTACCAAGTGCCCATCCCTTGACAGTTTTAGCAAGAATTACAGTTGGTTGACCGGTGTGGTTTACCGCTTCATTATAAGCCGCATAAAGTTTTTGTGAGTCGTGTCCTCCCCTTCTCAATTTAGTCAGTCCGTTGTCATCTAGTTCCTCTACTAATTTTGCTAGTTCAGGTTCAGGCCCGAAAAACGTTTCGCGTATATAATCACCTGAGGACGCAGCCAAAGTCTGGTAATCTCCATCAACCGTTCTTTCCATTTTCCGTAGAAGATGCCCCATCTCATCTTTTTGTAATAAGGAATCCCAATCCCGACCCCACAATACTTTGATAACATTCCATCCCGAGCCTCTGAAAATAGCCTCCAGTTCTTGGATAATCTTTCCGTTTCCTCTTACAGGGCCATCTAATCTTTGCAGATTACAATTAATTACGAATGTTAGATTGTCAAGTTTTTCTCTATGGGCCAGGTGTAATGCGTGTAGTGTTTCAGGTTCATCACACTCTCCATCTCCTACAAATGCCCAGACTCTACTTTCCGAGGTGTCTATTATTTCTCTTTCTCTAAGATATCTTAGAAATCTAGCGTGATAAATTGCGTTCGTAGGCCCCAGTCCCATTGAGACGGTTGGAAATTCCCAGAAATCAGGCATTAGTCTAGGGTGAGGATAACTGGAAAGACCTTTCCCGAAGGCTTCTCTTCTGAAATGATCCAGTTGGTCATCGGTTAATCTATCTTCTAGGTATGCCCTTGAATATATTCCGGGGGATGCATGTCCCTGAAAATATATGAAATCTCCAATTCCTTTATCCTTTCCTTTGAAGAAATGATGAAAACCTACTTCATAGAGGCTTGCTGCCGAGGCATAAGTCGAGATGTGACCTCCAATTCCTGAAAAATTCTGATTGGCCTTGGAAACCATCATTGCAGCGTTCCATCTTATAATTCGTCTAATCTTTCTCTCAATAACCTCATCACCAGGATAATCTGGTTCAGATTCAGGAGGTATAGTATTAACATAGGGACTATTTGTCAAAAGGGGAATTGCTATGTCTCGGTCTCTGGCTTCTCGAATCAAGGTTTGAAGCAAGTAGCGAGCTCTTTCCTGTCCCTTTATGTCTATGACAGATGCAATAGAGTCTATCCATTCCTCAGTTTCTTGAGGGTCCCTATCTGGCAATTGCTGCCTATATCCTTTTTTCATATCTATATCCTTTCTATCATCATCGTATTTATATTATTTAGATTTGAAGATATTAGTGAATTGCCGGCCTTTTCTTTTTTTGTCCCTTAATTTCTGGCGTACGTATCCGACTAATAATGGAAAGTATACTGTAGCCTCACCCCAAACCATCACTTCCTCCATTTCCTTATCGTTTTTACCCCATGAAATCGCCTCTTTAAGAGTAGAACCTGACAAGCCCCCATCTCTTACATCAGCCGTACTTATCTGTATTCCAAATTTGTGTTTATTAACCTTATAACCTAGCATTTCGGCCGCGACTACTGCATCCTGTGAGTAATTTTTTGGAACTCCACCTCCAACAACAACAATTCCAGTGTCCCCACATTTACTTTTGAGGTATGCCAATTCTCGAAGGTCTTTGATTGAGTCTATACTCATCGTGTTGTGTTTTTCATTTTGGTTCATGGCCAATCCAATTCCTATTGAAGAATCATTGATGGCAGGAATAAAGATTGGGACTTTCCTCTCGTATGCAGCCTGCATCACGCTATCAGTCACTCCTTGCGCATTTGACATCCATCTGCCAGTAAATTCCATGAATTCTCTGCTAGAATAATGACCTTCAGGCATCTCAGCCGCAATCTTTTTGAATGTTAGATCTACCTGTCTAAGACCCATTTCATCCAGCAGGTGATCATATACTCGATCTATCCCCAATGATTGTAATTCTCGATCATCTTGCTCTGGACCACAAACATAATGCTTGTGTCCCAAGGCTTCCAGCATATCCTGCTCGAATAAAGCCCCCGTACAGACCAAAACGTCAACTAAATTATTTTGAAGAGCATCAATGGTTATCTGTCTGAGTCCTGCCCCAAATAAACTTCCAGCCAGTGACCATATGATCCCTGTTGGGGAGAGTGATTGTTTGTAATACAAGTGTGCGGCCCGCCCTAGATTCCTGGCCTGGAAACTGGATTTAGCATAAGCGTCAATCAAATCGGTCAGGTCTCTGGATTCGTTAATTATCTGTTGGACTTCATTGGACATCAATTCTCTTTTTCTTCGGAGTTCAGAGGTTGTAAGCTCAGTAGCTGGCAACCCTGGTATTTTATTTTTTTTCAAATTAATTCACTTTCCGTGGGGGTGAGTTGAGTCTTCCCCCTTATTCTTAATGCATTGAGGCCTCTCTTTCCTAGTTCTTCAAGCAGACCCTTGTCATTGGTCGCTATAACATATCCATTTTCAGAGGCCAGTACTAGCATTTTATCAGCATACCCCTCTCCAATATCAATAATATCCAGTGTTTTACAATACTTTAGGGCTGCCTTAGATTGTTTAGTTCCTAGTTTCTGAAGTTCAGAGATAATGCAGCTAGGTACAGCTACATCGTAACCTGGTGCAACCTCTGTGATTGCATTCCTAAAATCGGGTCCTCCACTAAAAGTCCATAATATGATATTGGTATCAACTAAAACAGACTTCATCAATTAATAATTCCATATCCTATCAAGTGCCATTTTCCATCCACCTGCCGGCTTAAAGCAATTCGTTGTCCTACAGGTGCACAAACGGGAATTGAAAGTTTTATGTCTACCATATTGTCTTTGACAGTGACAGGAACTCCAACCGTAGTACTCGTACCTACTGTGATTACTAGTTGTTCTTTGGTTTTTAATTCTTCGACATCTTGAATATTCTTTGTACCGACCACTCTATCAAGCAAGGTCGTTTCGACTTTTAAGCGATTCCAGACTGGTGGCAGACTGCCAGGCTTTCCAATAACATTTCCTAATAGGGAGTCTGATTTTGTCATGGCAGGGTCCAGACTGGTACCTATTGCCACAAGTCCACCAGGACCTAGATTCTGTCTTGAGATTCCGCTATGTAGGCTCTCAACTTCGGCGTTTATTGGTTCTAACCCCTTTTTCGTAGTTCTGCCTGGCCTAATTTCTAATTTATCTCCAATTTTAACTTGTCCACTACTAATGGTACCCCCTAACACCCCTCCCTTGATATTCTTTGGAGCTGAGCCAGGTTTATTTATGTCAAATGATCGGGCAATATTCATCTGGAAATCGTTCTTAAGGTCCTTCTTCGGAGTCGGGAATATTTCTTCTATAGCCTGTATAAGTAAATCTATATTCCTATTGTGATGGGCTGATACTGGAATAATAGGTGCATCTTCTAGTTTCGTTCCTTTCAGGAATTCTTTGATTTCTTTATAGGATTTCATTGCACTTTCTTTAGAACAAACGTCGATTTTATTCTGGACAATAATGATATTGTCAAAACCCATTACCTCAAGGGCCGAAAGATGTTCTCTAGTCTGTGGCTGTGGACATTTCTCATTAGCAGCTATTATCAATATCGCAGCATCCATTAAAGCGGCTCCACTCAGCATTTTGGCCATAAGTGTCTCGTGACCGGGTGCATCTACGAAGCTCACTGTTCTAAGATGCTCCAATTTCCCTCCTTTGTATTCTTCTTTATCTGGTTCTGAAGTATAATGTTTTCCACCTTTCTTCATTGTAACCCGATAAAAATTTGCGTCTGCATAACCCAGTTTTATAGATATTCCTCTTTTCATTTCCTCGCTGTGCTGGTCAGTCCACTTTCCAGTCAAAGCCTGAGTTAAAGTTGTTTTTCCATGGTCTACATGGCCCACCATTCCGATATTTATTTCGGGTTGGGAAACATCAGTCAAGGCTAAGCCACCTCTGTTTTCAACAACTCCTCTATAGATTTTGGTCCGTATTCAATTATTTTCAGATTTATTTGAGATATGTCTCCGCTTAGGTTCTTTCCTCTAATTAGTTTACGTTTGCGTTGCCCGTCCCTGACGGGCGTAAAACCAACCGAGTCAGTCATGAGCAATCTTCTTCTTTGATTTCCACTAATGTCTCCCCTCATAGGAACCCCAGAAACATCAGATCCTCCTGTAATCTTCAAACGATAACCAGGTAGATCAAGAAATATTCCATCAATTTCTTCTCCAATGCCTTTGCCCACTAGAGCATTAGATTTTTCTTCCGAAAGAACCTTTTGATAAGCCATTTTGCTTTTAGGATCAGCTATTACGGTTTTAAACTCAGCCATGTATCACCTTAGAGGTAGATTTGGCGTCATAAATGGTAATATTTAAAGAATAGTGCGAAAGTAACAATTAAATACTCGTTAAGTGAGTCAGTCATATGGGATTGCTGGTTATTGCAATAGATCGGGACAACGATTTGGGTCGAAAGACTGGAATCAGAAGTCCGGTTGTTGGTAGAGAGGCCAATGTAAAAGCAGCATTGGAACTGGGGTTAGCAGATCCCGAAGAAAGTGATACTAACACTATGTTAGCAGCGATTCAAACCTACGACCAATTGTTGAAGGATGGTAAGGCAGTCGAGGTAGTAACTATCTGTGGTGATGTTAGAGTAGGAACAAAGTCAGATATGAAGATAGCTAACACCCTCGATCAAGTTATTGCTAAAACCAAGTCGACCAAGGCTATATTGGTTAGTGATGGGGCCGAGGATTTTGAATTGGAACCGATAATCCGCTCACGTCTACGTATAGATTCAACTAAGAAGGTTGTAGTACAACAATCTAGACCAATCGAGGACACCTTGTATACAATTATTCATAAGATGGAGGATCCAAAAATTCAGAGGCAATTCATCTTTCCAATAGCTCTGGTCGCGTTTGTTTATGGATTACTGACTTGGTTTGGTCTTTCAGACATTGCTTCAGGAGCTATATGGGTTGTTTTAGGTGGATATATGTTGTTGAAAGTAGCTGGCTGGGAGGAAGGTTTCAGGAGTTTCTATACAGAACTTCTAACGGTTACAAGTGAACGTGTTTCTTTCTATTCTTACGCTTGGTTAATTGCAGCCCTATTGATGATAGTGGGAGTTACAAGAGGATTGGATCAGATGCAGGAGGTCTCAGCAGAGGGCCCTCTAGCTATGGTACTGGCATTTTTGTCTCTAGATGGAGTTCTTCTTCTACTTCTGAGTGCGGTGATTGTTATTGAAGTTTCACGAAGTATTGATGGTTATTTGCGAGATGGTGTTTTCAACATAAACATAGTGAGATTCATTTTTACAGTGGCTAGTATGGGCCTGATTACTGCAGGTATAATAGAGATAGTTAATGATCTATTTGTACAGAATAACTTCGATGCTAATAATGTCCAATATATCCTATCAGGTATAATTTTGTCTTTTATCGGTCTTATAGTGCATGATAGTATCCGCGAGCGGGTCGAAACCCCTTTAGTCGCTGACGAATAAAATTTTCTTAATGGGCCAATTCCATGTATTAAGAATTGGCCACCGGCCTGAACGTGATAAAAGGATCACAACACATGTAGCTCTAACTTCTAGGGCCTTCGGAGCTTCTAGGATGTATCTGTCTAAACCAGATAGTAGAGTAATCATGAGTGTCGATGAGGTTGTCGCAAAATTTGGTGGGGATTTCGAGATTGAACCACTTTCCAATCCCAAAAAATTTGCTAAAAACTGGGAAGGGCGGATTGTTCACTTGACTATGTTCGGCCTTCCTTTTGAAGACTTTGAGGATAAATTGAGGAAAGAGCAATCACCAATATTATTCATTGTTGGGGCTGAAAAGGTGCCTCCATGGTCTTTTGAATATGCTGACTACAATATATCAATAGGGAACCAGCCTCATTCTGAAGTATCGGCCCTAGCAATTACTTTATCTCGTTTAAATGAAAATTATGTGGCACAGGAATTTGATGGCCCTTTGCAGGTCATCCCCTCTGCCGATCACCGCAAGATGATTGATAATAGCCGTTAATCAAACGCTTCGGTTTTCCATTTAGTCTCAATTTTATTATAGAAAAAAATACTCATCAAAGACAAAAATCCACATATTGTAGTCAAGGCTATCAGTATCACTGAGGGTTTGTGATTTATGGCTAGGCTCAGAATAGTCATTGCAATCATGGGTGGAACAGATACGAAGAAAAACTTGATGAATATAATGGCGTCAAACAGCGCAGAATTGGTTCTTAGCCCTGTTGCCCATGCAGTATAATTCACAATATATATTCCAACTGCTATCATGACCACTATCCCTATTGGGAGTAGATTCATCTCGGAACTCATGTAGGCGATTAGAGCCATAAATAAGAGGGGAATCCACCAGGTGATTGTTAAAAATAAAACCAGTCGAGCTCGTATAACATCTGAAACAGTTACCGGCAATGTAGAGTAGAAATTGGGACTGTCAATGGTATTCAGCCATGAATAAAGCATAGTTCCGAAAAATCCGATCATGACTCCATAGAAAATTGTGTTGAAGTCGATTTGAACTGGAAGCCCTCTATCAATAAACCAGTTCATGAATGTTAAGATGCCTAATGGAAATGCAAAAGAAAAAAACATTTTGGTCCCGGTCTGGCTTCTCTGTAGGTCTATTCTTTCTTTAGACACGATCACAGGTGCCGACATCCCTTTTGCCCACTCGAATTTTTTTGTATATTCGGCAAGTCGATCTTTGTATCCAATTTTCTGTATGACTTTTGGTTCATAGCTTTCCTGAACAAAAATTGTAGCTATAATCGATATAAGTATAGGAATAATAATTGCAACGAATAGCATTTCAATGCTTCCATTTAGGTACCAGTCTAACCCAGGTGTTATCTGGAAATTCCTGAACATAAATCCGTATGTCAGAATTGAAAGAAGACCTCCTGAAACAGCGATAGGCAAAGAGATCCGGTACTGGCTAGAAGTAAGATAAGCGAAAGATAGGCCAGTAGTAAAAGAAAAAAAGAGGGACAATCCAAATTTGGTCACACTTATCAAATCCAGACCATTTGAATATGCACCTATCAAAGCTCCAATTAGGGCAGGCACTAGAGTGAAGATTGAGTAAAATATTATTTCTTTAATGAAATATAGGAGTGTCATCCTCCTTTGACTTATTGGTTGTGTAGATGGCAGTTCAATAATCAAGCCCAGATATCCAAAGATCCGCTCTAGGAAATCATTGCCAAAGAAAGCTAGGAAACCTGTAAAGACGCCATAAAACAGGATAGAAATGTGGCATGATTCAAGAAAGGACGCATATCCCATATCTCCAATCATCTCATCAGAGAAGAGAACTGCAAGAAGTCCGGCTAGAATAACTAAAATTGGGAAAGAATAGAATCCTTTACCGCTAGCGAAACTGGTATTCAATCTTATTTCTTCCAGTAGCATTTTGTGAATTATTAGCTTGTTCATAGTACGATTTCGTGGAATAATTCTTCCAGGTTTATTTTTTGTTGATTTAATTTTTCCAATGAGATAAGAGATTGTATCTTTCCCTCATGAATTATAGCTGCCCGATCACACAGTCTTTGTGCATTCTCAAGCATGTGTGTATTGAGGAATACAGTCCCGCCCTCTTTTACAAAGTCTACCAACCAGTCTCTGACTTTTGTCTGTACAATAGGATCCAAATTTATGAATGGTTCATCTAAAAAAAGAAGTTCTGTCTGAGAAATAAAAGCCGCTGCCAGCATCACTTTCTGGCGTTGTCCTCTAGAAAGATTACGGCAAACACGTCCTTCTAGGGGTTCCATCTCAAAGAATTCTATCCACCACTCTATATCTGGATTCTCCGTTTCCCTAATTGCTACTACCATTTCCAATACTTCTCTGGGTGTTAGAAAACTGGGTGGTGATTCCTGTTCTGGTACTATTCCTATCTTTCTCTTTACACCCATTATGTCTTTTTCGACATTTAGTCCTAAAACTTCGGCCGTTCCTTCCGTTGCTCTTATTTGCCCAGTCAGTATCTTTAGTAATGTGGTCTTTCCAGCTCCATTAGGCCCCAGAAGTCCAAAAAATTCACCTTTTTCAACATTGAGGTCGACACCATTGAGTGCTAGCACATCATCGTACCTTTTTGACAGTGCTTTACAAGATATGACCGACATTCAACGTCTTATCGGAACATTCCTTTTATGGTTTTTTTGATGATGCCTTCATCATTCCTGTTGATTTCAGGTTCATTATTGTCCTTGCTAAATACCGTATTTCTTAAGGTGAACATAGCAGTATCATATCCTAATGACTCCTTACCAACCAATCTTACAGGCAAAGGTAACATTTCCCAAGTTCGATCTACGAATATTCCATATTTAGAGTCATCACTGATATAAGATGAACCTTTACTTCCCACTTTTTTCATTGAACGTATAACTATCTTTGTGGCTATGGATATAACAACCGAATCAATGGCTCCCTTTGCTATTTTGCCAGCGGAGGATGCAGCACCTGTGGCTGTTTTTACAGCTCCTGAGGCTAGTTCTGAAGCACTTTCACCTAAGTTTTTAGCTTGGTCAGCTACCTTGCTGCCAACACTGGTAGTCACGTCTTTAAGATTGGATGCCTTTTCTTCGGCTTTCTTTTTGATATCTTTGAACATTATGCCGTATGACCAATTCTATTATTAAATGTGCGGTTCAGAGGGTTGTAGCGGGGGTCGCATAGCCTGGCCAATTGTGCTGGGTTTAGGTCCCAGTCCTTAGTGGTACGTGGGTTCAAATCCCACCCCCCGCACCATTTATATCACTCCTATTTTGGTATATTATGACAGAGGATGATGAACCTCCAAAAAAGAAGAGGGTGACCAAGGGAGATAAGAAGGCAAAGAAGAGTTACAGTCGTTACAAGAAAGGTGGTCGCAAAAAGAAAAGGATTAAACTATGACTAGCTTGTATGGAGGGGCTGAATTGGGGGGAACCAAATGTATTCTAGCTGTTGCAAATAATCCTCTTGATATTATAGATCGTACAGAGATACCTACTAGAAATTCGGAGGAAACTTTGCAGAATATTTTTGATTTTTTTGATAATTATGAGCTAAATAATATAGGGATTGGAACTTTTGGTCCAGTCATTCTTGATCCTCAATCAAAGAATTATGGTTTATTGATATCTGAAAGTAAGAAAGGTTGGAAAGGAATAAATCTCTTTAAGGAGTTCTCAAGTAATTCTAAAGCAAGAATCAAAATTGATACGGATGTTAATGCTGCAGCCATTGGGGAGTATAATTATGGGGCTGGACAGTCTTGTCAGGCCTTAATTTATATCACAGTTGGTACTGGAATTGGTGGTGGTGTCTTAGTGAATGGAAAGCCCTATACTGGTAATTTCCATCTTGAAATGGGTCATATGCGGGTCCCGAATCCTGATGATTTTAGGGGAATTTGTAGAATTCATGGTGATTGCTGGGAAGGTCTAGCAAGTGGTCCTTCAATAGAGGCAAGATGGGGAGTTACACCTTCGGAACTTCCCGAATTACATCCGGCATGGGAAAAGGAAGCTGAATTGTTAGCCAGCGGAATAGTATCTATAATTGCTAATCATTCCCCAGACCGAGTCATACTAGGTGGAGGGGTTATGAAACATATGCATTTATTTCCCATGATAAGATCTAAGGTTATTGAAATGTGGAATGATTACACTCCATTGGACAATTTGTCTGAAATGATAGTTGAGCCCGGTTTAGGATCCGATTCTGGAATTGTTGGTTCCCTGATTATAGGTGGTGGGCCCGCCCAGATTTGAACTGGAGTCTATACCACCCCAAGGTACAAGGATGCCAAACTACCCCACGGGCCCTATAGTGTGGTTATAGTAACCTTTCTTAAAAAATCAGTCGTAGGGTAAGAGTTCATCTATTAAGTCTAAATGAGAAACAAAAATCTTTCTGCAGCAATATCGCTTTATCCCTAAGTCATCCATAACTTCAGCAGGATTTTCTCCATTTTCCTTTCTCACAATAAACTCTTCGTAAGAGCCTCCAATAACTTTGTTACAACTGAAACATCTAACTGGTACTAGCATTTGTTTTCACCTGTATGATTTCTGCCTCTTTTTACGCGCACCTCTACCCATTGGATGTTTGGGTTCTTTACGCCTTGTGTCATTGACCAGAAGGGCCCGGTCATAATTCTGGAACAGTTTTTGTAGATCATCATCATTGAACCACTCTATAATGCCTCTGGCTATTGCAGTTCTTGTGGCTTCAGCCTGACCCATGGTTCCTCCTCCATTAACATCAATATTTATGTCAATCCTATTAGTCTGCTTACCAGCCAATTCCAGAGGCTCCTGTATTTTCAGTCTGGCTAATTCCGGCTGATAGAATTCAACGGGTTTGTTGTTTATTCTTATACGGCCCTTACCAGAACGTACAGTAGCTCTAGCTATCGCTGTTTTTCTCTTCCCACTGGTATGGATTACTT
>CAUYZR010000009.1:0-29282 GCA_963577905.1 Candidatus Thalassarchaeaceae archaeon | reverse complement strand
TGAATTATCCAAGTCCGGTATAGAACCGGACGATCTCGAAGCATTGGTGGAGGAAGTCTTGGCGTTGCCTAACATCAGAATCCGGGGTTTGATGTCCATACCACCTTTTCACGAGCCAGCCCAGCCTCATTTCTACCAACTCAGACATCTACGGAATAATTTACAAGAAAAGTTGGGGATTGAATTGCCCTTCTTGTCAATGGGAATGTCTGGAGACTTTGTTGAAGCTATTTCTGAAGGCGCTACACACATACGTGTTGGGACCTCAATTTTTGGCTCCCGTTAATTATCAAAATATTCGACTATAGCCTTTCCAGTTCTTTCTGCTGTTTTCCCGTCCCACAATTCAGGAACTCTACCTTTTTTTCCGCCTGTACTAACAATATTCTTCCATTCATTAACTATATTCTCAGTAGAATTTCCAACCACTGTATTAGTGCCTTGCTCAACGGTTATCGGTCTCTCTGTATTCTCTCTTATGGTTAGGCAGGGGATTCCTAGTGCCGTCGTTTCTTCCTGAAGCCCTCCGGAATCAGTGAGTACTACTTTAGCATGTTTCATTAGGGCCAGGAAATCAAGATATCCCAAGGGTTCAGTTACCACAAAATTCGGAATCTGTTTTATTCTACTATCAAAACCGAACTCGTTTATCATCTTCGAGGTTCTTGGATGGGCCGGAAAGATGATTGGGATCTCATTACCAATCGTTTCCAGGGCGTCCATGATTCCTGAAAATGTATTCTCATCATCTACATTTGAGGGCCGGTGCAAGGTAATTAGGGCATAATTCCCCTTGGAAATTTTCAGCTTGTTATGTATATCACTCTTCTCAGATTTTTTGGAGTGATTCAATAAACTATCAATCATGATATTGCCTACCAGTTTAATTTTTTCGGATTTCACACCTTCGTTAACGAGATTCTGGTCTGCGTCTGGAGATGGCGTGAAAAGCAAGTCCGAGATCCTGTCAGTCAGGATACGATTGATCTCCTCTGGCATACTCATATCGAAGGATCTCAGCCCCGCCTCCACGTGAGCTACAGGAATCAAAAGTTTGGCTGCAACTAAAGCGCAAGCAATAGTAGAATTAACATCACCCGCTACGATTACCATGGATGGATTCTTTTCATCACACACTTTCTCGAAATCGAGCATTATTCTTGCAGTCTGTCCGGCATGACTGCCAGATCCAACCCCCAGATAAACATCCGGTTTTGGCATTTCCAATTCATCAAAGAATATTTTACTCATATTCTCGTCATAATGCTGTCCCGTGTGGAGCAGGAGAACTGGTAATTCTCTTGATTTTAGTTCGTCATAGAGCGGTGCTATCTTCATGAAATTCGGGCGTGCACCAACAACTAGAATTATGGGATTCACGATTTTGTAGAGAGGACGGTGATTTAATCCTTGCTTAAAGCACTAGAGACCCTTATCAGTTCAGAACCAAGCTCTTCGATTCTACTTTTTATCTCTGAATTGACAATTTTACCTTCTTCAAAGTCATTTTTAGTGGCAAAAACAAATTTGGGGATGATATAGCACCTGAAATCAAGCATCAGTGAATTTGCGAGAGACATCACGGACATGTAGCTGTTTCTTCCACTGGCGGCACATAGAAACCCGAATATCTTGTCGTAGAGCATCCTTCCGCCTAGTTCAACAATATTCTTCGCTCCGGAACTTGCATTGAAATTGTAAACCGGAGTTGCCATTATGATTCCTTCTGCGTTCTTTATTTTCTCCCTGAAATCAAGGACCTCCGGTAGATCATAACACTCATCACCATCACACATAGGTAAGGGATTCTTCTGGAGATCAAAGAGTTCGACATTCTTTTCAAAAGAATTTACCAGATATTTTGCCATTACTTGACTTCTGCTACCGGAGCGTAGACTGGTACTAATTATCAAAAAGCTCAAGTTTATTGATTGTACAATGGTGGAAAGAGGTAATCGGCCTGTTTATCTCCATCGTATTGGACAACGTAGAAACCACTCACCATTTCGGAAATCATGATGTATCCGCGCGGATCGTACTGTAGACCCCAGTTGAACGGAATCATGCATGACGCCCAGCAATCTGCCAAGTCATAGGCCAGTTCATTAGCCGGATCGTCAATCCAGTCAGGGCCGTGTGATAGGTAGTAAGCACGCGAGTGAGTCATGCCGAGGCTTGTGATTGCCTGCCAGCCACGTTCAGGTTCCGGGCTACCGTTCTCCCATTCAATTGAGCTCCAGATGCCACCATGGTCGGTGACCCAAGCACCGGCGTGGTAGTGAGCCCAGTAAACGTTGCCTCCGCCTCCAGTATCACCATTGTGCGGGCTAAATATGTAGCCGCCAGGAATGTAATGCTGCGGATGTGTGGTGACGTTGCCATTATCGTCTACCTTTGTGCTAGTGCCAGGCAGTCTCCACTTTGAGACCAAGAATGGCTTGGTGGGGTCGGTCGTGTCAATCGTCCAGATCCAGCCAGTATGATTGGCATTGCTACCATATTCAGGGGCGATGAGGGTGTAGTGGCGCCAGTTGATGCCGTAGTTGGGGTCCTCATAGCCGGTACCACATTTGGCAGGCCATGGTTCTGGGCTGCCAGCGTAGATACCTTCGCAGACAAGGTGGTCGTAAGGAATCACGTAGTGGATGTTGCCATTACCATCAGGTGGACTTGTCCACTCCTCGGCGCTCATCCCAGCATGGCCACCGCCTTCGGGGCCGTACCATCCGTCATTTGCAGACGAGCAGCCCATCCATCGTCCCACCTCGTTATTCTGAGGCCATGAGAGACCAAGTGGGTCAGGGACAGTAGGTGGATTGCTAACATCCAGAATTCGGAGTCCAGCGTCCCAGTATGCTGCATAGAGCAGAATTTGCCCAGTAATAGGATGACGGTGGAGAACATTGTCATGGTTGAATACCGTCCCACCACACGTTGTGGCAGGATCGGGAGTATAACCTCCATGACGCTCGATAGCCCTTGCAGATTCATTCTCACCTGCAAAGGGGCTGATGCTCCCGAAGTCAGGTGCCCAGAAAATTTGTGTGCCCTTGTAACCAACCCCTCCAGCAATAATCTCTGGGTAGGGATCCGCTCCGAAAAGGAAGACGTGGCATTCATCCTGCTGGGTTGGTGGTGCGTTCTCCCAATCACAATAGACGCGGACGTCCTGATTGTGGAAACCAGCTGGTGGATTGTTCCATTCGGCACGCTTGACAGGATAGTTCTTGTTGCTGACATCGATCAGGTCCAACCTGTTCATACCAGAATTCAGCTCACTCCCAGTAGGTATGGGGTCCAGTTCACTGTTGGTCAGTTCATGGTTGATGAGAACCCAGTTGTTATCTTGTGTTACCTTGATATCGATGATACGGGCTATATCTGCATAATAGGTAGACATCAGTTGGACATTGTTTGGTTCCCGGATATCTAGGATGTGGAACTGGTTGTATGCAGCTACATACGCATAGCATCCCTCCACACAGTCTGGAAAGTCTCCTTCAATTATTACTTCTGAGTTGTCACCCGGTGTTGGTGCAGTGTTCTTGAAATCACTGTTGCAAGGGCGCCCTATCCATCCATTTTCCGGGTCAGTTTCGGGTTTTAGCTGTCCGTCACAGTTGAGGTTGTGGTAGTCGATCAGCGTCATGTTGTTTGTCATCAGGAAATGTTCACTCAGGTTGGTGTGAGTATGGTTTCCAGGACCTGTAATTTCAGTTACAGGGTCTACCCAGGCAAAGTTATTGTTGTTGGAGTCGCCATAATTATCTTTGTAATATACAAAGCTAGCAATCCCTGAAACTGTCAATAGCACGACAATCCCTATACTCAAAAGTTTTTCTTGACTGAAGTCCACTTATACACCTGTTCTGCGGATATTAGTGGGATTATATAGTTTGTTTATCGCTCAATTATGCTAAATGGCATACTTGTGTTGGAGCTTCCGCAAATTTGACCACGATTGTTTATCCCAATAATCCCCACTTCCGTATCCTTGGGTAATAGTCGAACACCCCATTCTATCGCCTCTTCGAGATTCTCGCTATGTTGGGCCACCCTGTAGCAGAGAAGTTGTTCGATTATCGCCTCACCGATACCCGTGGCAATAATACCAATCGTCTCGTTACAATAGAATCCGGATCCCCATAATGGCGTATCTCCGACTCTTCCCATAGGTCTTCCTCTGACCCCACCTGTTGATGATGCTACTACAATATCACCTTTTGATGACTGGGCCACAGCTCCTACTGTATCGCCGGTCCATCCCTTTTTGGAGCCCTTGACCTTGGTCTGTTTGTACCCTCTCTTCAAGGCAAACTGGATAGCTCCTTCACCAGCTAGCATGACTGGGAATTCGTCCAATAATTCTTTGGCAATCAGTACAGGATTCTTGAAATTCTGAAGATTTGCTATGGCTCCTATTCTCCCCTTACTGGTCGCCACTGACGAATCGTTCTGGACACTACCGTCTTCCCGTAGGCAACTTCCAGTACCAGCATTGAACCGGAAGTCATCCTCCATGACCATAACTGCTGCGATTGCTGCTTCCAGAGCGTTATCGGTCTCTTTCAGAACGCTCCACCCTTTCTCAGCTGCCTTATCGACCCCATCCTGGACTTTTGGGGTGTGACCTGCACCGCCATGGCAGATTATCTTCATTCACCTGTCCGACGCGTTTGACTTAATACGGGTTTCCTTTCCAAGAGCATGGCAGATGAAATCTCACCACTTACATCAATACCAACTCTTAGGCAGTTGGCAATGCCAAAGGATACGAATGCATTGGGTACTATTTTTGGAGGCGTGATTCTGAGTCAGATTGATCAAGCAGCTGCGATTGAGGCCCACAAATATCACAAGGGTGCCGTTGTCACGGTGGCTATGGATGAGATAGAGTTCAAACAACCAGTGTTTGTCGGAGATGTGATTTCGTATTACACTCAGACCCATAAATTAGGTAGAACTTCGGTAACGATTGATATCCATGTTTATGCTCAACGCCAATTTGCTGAAGATGGTGATTTTCTACCGGTCACAGAGGCGCGTGCAGTGATGGTGGCCGTTGATGAGAACCATCAGCCAATCGCCATGAATAAGAAGTGAAAAGAAAAACATCTTAATATAATCCAGTGCCCATGAAAAGGCAGGACGTGTTATGCCAACTTTCGTGGACCCCAATGCTTGTAATACTTGTGAAGGTGAGGACAAGGGTCCGTTGTGCGTTTATATCTGTCCCAATGACCTTATGAAACTTGAGGGAGATAAGGGATTCAACCAGGAGCCGAATCTATGCTCTGAGTGCTATGCTTGTGTTAAATTATGCCCTACCGAGGCGATTCACGTTCGGGGTTATGCAGATTTCATACCGTTGGGAGCTGAGGTTCAGCCCCGTCGTGTAGAATTGGGATTGACTTGGACAGTCAGGTTTCGTGATGGAGAAGTGCTAGAGTTCACTTATCCTTCTCGTACCAAACCAGTGGGATCAAGTATTCCCTATGATGGATTCACTGAAGATCCTATAGCTGATCTGAGAGGCCAGACACTGGCCGGTGAATCTATTTGGTTGGGTGTCGACAATTTGCCAACTTTTGTATCTAACGCTTAAACAGGAAAATCATGTCATTACCTAATACTGAAACCATAGAATGTGACCTCCTGATTATTGGAGGGGGAATGTCAGGCTGTGGGGCCGCTTTCGAATCAAAATACTGGAGCGGTGATATGAAAGTGGTCATGGTCGAGAAGGCAGTGATCGAGAGGAGTGGAGCTACTGGCGAGGGTCTTTCCGCTATCAATTGCTACATGGGACAGCGATATGGATGGAATACACCTGAGGAGTTCGTCAAGTATGTTGTCAATGACATGATGGGCCTAGCCCGAGAGGACTTGGTCTATGATGTGGGCCGTCATGTCGACTCCTCAGTACATTTACTGGAAGAGTGGGGCCTTCCAATCTGGAAGAAGGACAATGGTGACTACGAACGTATCGGCCGTTGGCAGATTCCGATTCACGGAGAGTCAATCAAACCTATCACTGCTGAACCTGCCCGGAAGGCCATCGGACAGGAGAACATCTATGAGAGGGTCAATATCACTCATTTACTGACAGATGCTAATGATCCACAACGTATTGCAGGAGCGATTGGGTTTGGAGTGAGGGAGAATAAATTTTACGTTTTCAAGGCCAAGGCGGTTTTGATTACTTGTGGCGGAGCATCCAATGTTTTCCGGCCCCGTTCGATTAATGAAGGAATGGGACGCACTTGGTACTCCGTGTTTGCTACCGGAGCCGCTTATGGGCTTATGATCCCGATTGGGACAGAAATGACCCAGATGGAACATCGTTTTGTTCCGACCCGTTTCAAGGATGGTTATGGACCGGTAGGTATGTGGTTCCAGTATTTTGGTGCCAAGATCACCAATTCTAAAGGAGAAGACTACACGGTTACTAGGGAGGCTGAACTCCACAAGTACAAGCCCTATGGTCTGGTTGTACCGACACCCACGCCTCTCCGCAATCACCAGATGTTCCTCGATATCAAAGACGGTCTGGGGCCAATGTATATGGGAACTGACAAGGCAATGCAGAAGATTGCCGGTGGCGATCCCAAAAAGATGAGAAAAGTCAAGGAGGAAGCATGGGAGGATTTCCTGGATATGACCATATCTCAGGCACTTACGTGGGCCTCACAGGATATCCGGCCCGAATTGACACCCTCCGAGGTCGTATTGGCTGAGCCTTACATCATGGGTTCCCATTCAGGTGAATCTGGAGCCTGGGTCAGCGGACCGGAGGATTTGGCACCTCCAGATTATTTCTGGGGCTACAACAAGATGACCACCATCAAGGGACTTTTTGCCGCAGGTGATGGTGTTGGAGCCGCTCCTCACAAGTTTTCTTCAGGTTCCTTCACTGAAGGTCGTCTGGCGGCCAAGGCAGCCGTCAATTTCCTGAATGATAATCCTGAGGACTCAATCCTCAATGATGGGCAGGTCGCTTCCCTTCGTGATAAGATCTGGGCACCGTTGGAAAGATTTGAGAAACACAAGGGAGCCTCAACCGCTGAAGAGATAAATCCTCACTACCTAACCCCTTACCAGGCACTGGTACGTTTGCAGAAGATAATGGACGAGTATGCTGGAGGGACCTCAGCCTGGTACACTACCAATAAACCGACTCTGGAGCGTGGTATCCAGTTGATTGAACTATTACGTGAGGATCTGAATAAATTGGCGGCACGGGACCGTCACGAATTGATGAGATGCTGGGAAGTTGTCCATCGTACCTGGGTGGGCGAATCACATATGCGTCACTTGCTGCATCGGGAGGAGACCCGCTGGCCAGGATACTATTACCGTAGTGATTTCCCGGATCTGGATGATTCGAAATGGCGCGTATTCGTCAACTCCCGTTTCGACTCTGAGACTAATGAGTGGGAACTTTTTACCAAACCGTATATCAATCTGATTAAATAAGGCCTAAAGGCGCTGTTATAGGATCTATTAGTAGACCCACCAAAGAACAAAACAACCATAGTATTATAATTAAACAAAGGCGTCAGGGGAGTGTGGATCTCACACCTATTCTAATTCTCCGCGTTGCGTTAGGCTTGGGCGTACTGGTGTATGTGGGCAACTGTTGTTTCAATCAGAAATATGGGAGTCGCAAGCATTTCGATTGGAAACCTAAAGAATATTGGCCAGAGGTATTCTGGCTCAATATCATCGGCGGGACTTTGATTGGAATTTGGTTGATTGCTGCACAGTTTTTATTCTCTTAATATGAATTCTAATATCCGAATAGTACTTTGCACCTTGTGTTTTGTTATTCCTGTTGTGTTGAATTACACTTCCGACCTAGAATTCGGTTTTATTCTTGGTTGTATTACAGCAGTAGTAATGTTTTTTGTTACTAGTGAAGGTGGTTTACTTGACAAAATCTCATATTTGTTAGGCTGGACTGAAGCTAGAGAAAAGCAGTCACAGGAATAAGAAAAGAACCAAGCCGGATGAGGAAGCCTGAAGTCTAAATGTATGTTTTACCAGAAACTTTCATAGCTTCACGGATATCTCTAAGACCTTGTGTTGAATTCTCTTCTGTAGCATCTTCCAGATTCAAGTAAAGCAATTCTTCAATTCCCTCACAGGGATTATCCATTTCCTCTTGGCTGATAGGTTCAACGGTTTCAAAAAGATATAATAGATACCAATGATTCTTCTCATCATTCCAGTGTGACTGAGTACCCACTAAAGATATTTCCCGATCTGCAATTTCAAGTTCCTCTGTAAGAACACGATGTCCAGCCTCTTCAGGATGTTCACCGAATTTCATTGCTACTCCTGGAATATAGTATTTTCCAGCTGAATATGTGTTTGCATCGTTAGAGACTTTTTCAACCATTACATTTCCTTCTGGATTTCGGTTGATTAATTGAGCTTGCATCATAACCAAATCAGTTGTTTTGTAATCAATTTCTTTTTGCCTAACAGCATAAGCTTTGTGATTTAGAGTGGGCATAAACTTGGTCTGATATCGGATTATATACACCTTATGCTGATTAAATCACAAATACCCCTCAGCACTCATAGGGCTCTTCAACGCGTAAAGCTCAGCCACATATTACATCACAGGGGCAGAACCCTATCGGGTGGTGGAAAAATAATTTCGTAATAGTTAACATTAATAGGAGCGTTCAGTCTGAAAAATAAGTGCTCGCAAACGATAGACCTGATCGCTTGCCGGAATGGTTCAGAGTAACCTTGCCGTCTGGCGATGACATGGAGCGCTACAAGTCCACTACCGCTTCTGTAAAAGACAATCAACTGCACACTGTCTGTGAAGAAGCCCACTGTCCCAATATACATGATTGCTGGAGCCGTGGAACTGCCACTTTCATGATTGCAGGCAAGGCCTGTACCCGTGGCTGCCGTTTTTGTGCGGTGGACACAGTTCGCAACCCTCCACCTCCGGATTTGGATGAGCCTGGAAATCTGGCGGATGCCATAGAATCCATGGGGCTTACCTATGCCGTTATCACAGTGGTCAATCGGGATGATATGGAGGATGGTGGAGCGTCCCACTACAGACAGTGTCTGGATGCAGTTCATCAGAGACTTCCCGAGGTCAGTTTGGAACTTTTATGTAGTGATCTGAGTGGTAATCTTGAAGCTTTGGAATCCCTTCTGGATAATGCACCTCTGCAGGTATTTGCCCACAATGTCGAGACGGTCCGAAGACTGACTCCTCGCGTCCGTGATCCCAGAGCAACTTTTGAGCAGAGTATACTGATTCTGAAGAAAGCCAAGGAACTTAGACCAGATATAATGACGAAATCTAGTATTATGCTGGGTCTGGGTGAGACTGAAGAAGATATTATCGAGACATTTAGTGAACTGAGAAATGCTAAGGTCGACCTCCTGACCCTGGGCCAATATCTGGCTCCGGGCCCAGGTTATCTTCCAGTAGTCTCCTTTCCCAATCCTGAAAGTTTTGATAGGTTGGCCAATATTGCCAAGGAGATGGGTTTCAGGGCGATTGCATCTGGACCAATGGTCCGCTCATCATATCGCGCCGAATCTCTGGTTGCTGCAGCCAACGGTCAGACCTTTGATTCTGAGTTAAAGGTGGTCGCGTGAGCAAGAGGAAGACGTTACACGTACCGGATGCCCCTTTCCGGCCCGGTGAGAAACCGGACTTCAGTAATTTGAAATTACCAAAGGCTGGTGACGCCAAGAGACCGAAAGTCATGGTCGAACCATCCGAGATTCGTGATCTGGCCTTCAGTTTAGTGAGAGTTCTGGATGACAAGCACGAGGCAGTAGGTCCATGGGACCCCAAACTCGATGCTTTGGTTCTTAAGGAAGGATTGAGACATATGTGCCTTCTGAGGATATTCGATGACCGTATGTTGACCATGCAACGGCAGGGCAAATTGTCATTCTACATGAAATCATTGGGCGAGGAAGCGGTTGCTATAGCCCAGGGAATGGCCCTCAGGCCAGATGATATTCTTTTCCCATCCTATCGGCAACCAGGTCTGCAATTTGTCAGAGGCCGGGACATAGTAGACATGATATGCCACTGTATCACGAATGTCAAGGATAACGTTAAGGGTCGGCAAATGCCAGTCCATTATTCCTGGAAGGAAGGTAATTTCGTCTCGATTTCAAGTCCAGTAGGTACCCAGTTCCCTCAGGCAGTAGGTTGTGCGATGGCGTCTGCCTACAAGGGTGAGGACAACGTATCAATCTCCTGGGTTGGTGATGGAACTGCAGCCGAGGGTGATTTTCATTATGCGCTAAATTTTGCTTCTGTCTACAAGGCTCCGGTTTTGCTGAATGTAGTCAATAACCAGTGGGCGATCTCCACTCATAAGAATATATCCAGTGGAGGAGCTACTTTCGCAGCACGGGGAATTGCGTATGATGTCCCCAGTATTCGTGTTGACGGTAATGACTTTCTGGCACTTTATTCAGTGACAAGCTGGGCTGCTGAGAGAGCTCGTAAGGGCGGTGGACCGACTTTCATTGAGGTCTTCACGTACAGAGGAGAAGCACATTCAACCAGTGATGATCCAACTCGATACAGGCCCAAGGATGAATGGAAATCTTGGCCGTTAGGAGATCCTATCGAGCGCCTCAAGGCCCATTTGATAGGTTTGGGAGCATGGTCAGAGAAAGAGCATAATAAACTTGAGAAGGAGTTGGATGCTCTGGTCATCAAGTCCTATAAGGCAGCGGAAAAACATGGTACTCTATCGGAAGGTCCTTGGGCTTCCGAGGATACGCTCTTCGAGGATGTTTACAAGAAACCTCCACGCCATCTTAGGAAACAGAGGCAGGAGTTTGGATTTTAGATGTCTCAGATGAACATAATTCAGGCAGTGAATTCAGCTCTTGACATTATACTGGAAAAAGATCCCAATGTATGTATTTTTGGACAGGATGTAGGCTATTTTGGTGGTGTTTTCAGATGTACTGACGGTCTTCAGAAGAAGTATGGAAAACATAGGGTTTTTGACACTCCACTTTCAGAAGGCGGAATTATTTCGACTGCTATTGGTATGGGTATCAATGGACTCAGGCCGGTCGCGGAAATTCAATTCTCGGACTATATTTTCCCTGCTTTTGATCAGATTACCAATGAATTGGCTAAACTTCGTTACCGAAGTGGAGGCGAGTATTGGGCTCCTGTCACGGTTCGAACCCCTTGTGGCGGAGGTATTAGGGGTGGCCACTATCATTCCCAGAGTCCCGAAGCATACTTCACACATACACCAGGTCTGAAAGTTGTGATTCCCTCTAATCCTCATGACACTAAGGGCCTATTGATAACCTCAATCGAAGATGATGACCCAGTGATTTTCTTTGAACCTAAAAGATTGTACAATGGTCCTTTTGATGGAGATCACAAGAAAGCGGCACTCAAATGGGACATACATCCTAAGGGAGAGGTTCCAGAGGATTATTATTCAATACCTCTGGGAAAAGCAGCGATTGAACGACCTGGTAATCAAGTCACGGTCCTGGCTTATGGTACAATGGTCCATGTTGCCAGAGAAGCGGCTGAATCCAGTGGGATTGATGCCGAGGTCATAGATCTGCGAAGCCTGGTTCCGCTTGACATAGATACCATAACTGAATCCGTCAGAAAGACGGGAAGATGTGTCATTGTCCATGAAGCTCCTAGGACCAGTGGTTTTGGTGCAGAATTATCTGCACAAATCCAAGAAGAATGTTTTTATCATCTGGAAGCGCCAATTGCAAGGGTTACTGGATGGGATACTCCCTACCCCCATTCATTAGAGTGGGAATATTTCCCTAGTCAGGAAAGGGTTATAGAGTCTATGAAGAAGGTGTTGGTGAGCTAGGATGGCGAAATACGTGTTCAATCTGCCGGATGTCGGTGAAGGCATTGTTGAGGGGGAGATTGTGAAATGGAACGTTAAACCCGGTGATACAGTCAAGGAAGATGAACCTCTGGTAGAGTTGATGACGGACAAGGCAACCGTTTCCATACCTTCTAGTGTTAATGGCAAGGTCGTCTCCACCACGGGAAAACCAGGAGATATGGTTCCCGTTGGAGCTGAATTGATTGTCTTCGAGGTCAAAGGGGATGGTAGTTCTAAACCGAAGCCAAAACCCAAACCTGAACCAGTGGCCGAGCCTGCACCAGATCCAGAACCCAAACCTGAACCAGTGGCCGAGCCTGCACCAGATCCAGAACCCAAACCTGAACCAGTTGCCGCACCAACTCATTCAGTACCTACTCCTGCACCAGCTTCCACAGGTACCAAAGCCTTAGCCTCGCCAGCAGTTCGTCGCAGGGCCAGAGAGGCAGGTATTGATCTTTCTCAGGTTAGTGGAACTGGACCCGCAGGTCGTATTTCCCATGATGATATGGACACCTTCATTTCCGGAGGCGGTAGATTGGCAGCCGTTCAGTCCGGTGTCAAGATGACGGGTGTGGAAGAGGTACCAGTTATTGGGCTTCGCAGGAAGATTGCTGAGAAGATGGCCACCAGCAAACGCAGTGCGGCTCACTTTTCCTATTTCGAGGAGGTAGATATTACAGCACTGGAGAGTCTTCGTCAACATCTTAATTCCACGAGGGCAGAGAATCAGCCCAAATTGACCTATCTTCCATTCATTATTCAAGGTTTGATCAGAGCTGTCCGAAAATTCCCGCAGTGCAATGCATTGTATGATGAGGAAAAAGGAATTGTATTCAGACATCAGGCAGTTCATGTCGGGATATCAACCCAGACCGAAGATGGCCTGATGGTCCCGGTTATCAAGCATGCTGAAGCACGGGATGTCTGGGATACAGCGAATGAACTAGTCCGCGTCACTACATCTGCACGGGAAAAAACAGCAACAATTGATGAATTGACAGGTTCCACGATAACCATAACCAGTTTGGGGGCTATGGGTGGACTGGGGGCGACTCCGATAATCAATCATCCCGAGGTTTCCATAGTCAGTATTCATGCAGCTCGTGATCGAGCGGTAGTCAGGGATGGTGAAATTGTAGTTTGTAAGATGATGAACTTGGCCTCATCTTTCGATCACCGGATAATTGATGGCTATGATGGTGCACTTCTGATTCAGGAATTGAAATCCATGCTTGAACATCCGGCAACAATCTTCATGTGAGGTTATATGGCTGAAATCCGTAATTGTAAAGTTCTGGTAGTGGGCGCTGGCCCAGGAGGATATGTAGCTGCTATACGAGCTGGCCAACTTGGCCTAGATACGATTATAGTTGAAGGATCAAGAGCCGGAGGAACTTGTCTGATTCGAGGATGTATACCTTCCAAGGCAATGATTCACGCAGCCTCATCCTTTGAGGAATTGGGGCAACATTCAGGTGCTGGCAAAATGGGGATCAGTGTTACTGGCAAACCCAAGGTCAACATGCCGGATCTGGTTTCCTGGAAGGAGTCTATAGTAGACAAATTAAACAAGGGGGTTGAAACTCTTCTCAAAGCTGCTAAGGTGGAGTTAATCTCAGGTTGGGCTAAGTTCAGGAATGCCAAGACCTGTGAGGTTAGTGGTGGAGAAAAGGAGTGGATAATCAATGCCGAACACGTTATTCTGGCCAATGGTTCCAAATCAATTGAACTGCCTTTCATGCCTTATGGTGATAATGTAATATCCTCTACAGAAGGCCTTGAGTTGCAAGAACTCCCAAAACACATGGTAGTGATTGGTGCCGGGTATATCGGGCTTGAATTGGGTATTGCATACCGAAAACTGGGTTCTGAAGTAACATTTATTGAGGCTTTAGACACTATCTTGCCAATTTATGATACTGAAATGACACGTCCTATCTCCATGTGGCTTCGTAAGCACAAGGTTACGATTAATCTTGGAGCTAAGGCTAAGGGAGTTTCTACCAGAGGTAAGGTGACTACGGTTGAGTATACCGATTCCAAGGGTCAGGATCACAAAATAAAGGCAGACAAGGTTCTCGTCACTGTTGGTCGTAGGCCTAACACTCAGGGATGGGGTCTGGAGAAGATGGCTGTCGATATGGATGGTCCTTTCGTCAAAGTTGATGACCAGTGTCGTACTTCCATGAAGAATGTGTGGGCTATTGGGGATATTGTTGGTGAACCTATGCTGGCCCACAAGGCATCTGCTCAAGGTGAAATGGTGGCCGAGATTATTGCTGGACATCGAAGAGCCTTCGACCCAGTTTCAATTGCGGCAGTCTGTTTCACAGACCCCGAAATAGTCGGTGTTGGTTTGACACCCGATGAGGCAAAAGAACAAGGTATTGAGACAGTAGTAGGTAAATTTCCATTTGCAGCCAGCGGTCGAGCATTGGCTATGGATGCTGGCTCCGACGGTGGATTTGTGAGGATTACGGCTCGAGCATCTAATCACGTTATTCTGGGAATTCACGCAGTTGGTTCGCACGTTTCTGAATTGTCAGGTGAGTTTGCACATGCGATTGAGATGGGTTCCAGATTGGAAGATGTGGCAGGCACAATTCATGTGCATCCGACTCTGACCGAAGCCTTTGCTGAATCAGCATTAGCAGGCCTAGGCCAGGCTATCCACATTTCAAAGTGATCTCCATCGATCTCATTGAGGCCGGAAATGCAAATCATTCTGATGTTGACCGCTTAATGATTGGTTTGCAGGAGCAACGCATCGATGACAAAATACCGGACACTTTGATATTTGTGGAACACCCGGAGATAGTTACGATTGGAAGAAGGGGAATGCTGGATGGTCTGGAAGCACCCGATGGCTTCGCATCATCCAATGTTGACCGCGGTGGCGGAATCACCTGGCATGGGCCCGGGCAGTTAGTGGGTTATCCCGTTTTCAAGTGGCAAGAGGAATCAATTAGAAAGGTAATCACGATAATCGAGGAGTGGATTATCATCTCTCTTGACAAATTAGGAATTAAGGCGGTAAGGAACGTAGCCATGCAGGGAGTTTGGTATGAGGATCAGAAGATTGCCAGTATCGGATTAGCGTTTAGTAAGTGGGTTTCACGACATGGCTTTGACATTAATCTGGCAACACCACCAGGCCGTATAGAGTCCGTGGAAGGTTGTGGTTTGCCGATAGGTAAACACACTTCACTTTCCAGCTTTGGTTTTCAGGTATCAATACAGGAGATGCAGGATAAATTGGTCGAGACCATGCCTCTAGTTTTGGGCCGCAAGATAAACCAGATCAGAAAGTTTTAGTTCAGGAATTTTTTCACCAGATGTTGATTCTGGTCCTTTAGTTCGTGATGATTTTTCATCCACTCAGAGGCTTTCTCAATACAGATTGCTTTGATTTCACCTGTAAGTAATTCACCAGAAGTATATTCGTTTCTTATTCTTTCAAGTTCATTGTCATCTTCTTCAAAGAAATAACGGAGATATTGATAGGCCACATCAACGTCTGGGTTTCCTCCCTTCATCCGATGTTCCTCGGCTGTGGCTTGCCCTCCGGAGAATGATGACTTTATCTTCTTTTCAATGGTTTTCATTGAATCGTTCAGGAACATGGTAGTTTCAGGTTGACTCGAGCTCATCTTGCCCCCGGTCATCCCAATGGCAAACTGGTGATAGGTCGATGATGGTTGCATGAATCCCAGACCTCCTAGATTCCGTTCCAGACTCAATAACTGGTATCTCAATTCGTTGCGGTCATTTACCGTGGCATCCTTGATATCGATCTTACCATGCTTAGGGTTCGAACTCACCTGACTGAATCCAGCCTTGTTTATGGCCCCAACAACCTTGCCAATGACCTTGTTTCTCTGTTTATCGTCAATTCCATCTTTGGCCTGAATACCCATCACCTCCAGATTATTGTCCTGGATTGACAATCCGACGGTCATACCTCCGGATTTGTTTGCATTGACATTAAACCAGTTTGTCTTGGATACCATTCCTCTCGTAAGCCGGATGTGGGGATCCTGATCGATACCAACTGGGACCACAATAGGCCTCAATCCCCCATATTCGTCCATTTGGGGATGGACTATGTCTCCAGCCTGAACCAGAGGAGATTGTACATGGGCCAAGGTTGTTTCCCCTGAAAAACCGTAGATGGCCTCCATCTCAGATAGATTTGTTTTCTTGCCCAGTGTGAAACCTAATTTCTGGACAATAGGCCTTTCTGATTGGAAATAAATGGATGTCTTATCTGGATCCAGACCCATTCCAGCATAATTCGTCACGTACTCCTCAATTGCGTATTTCCTGCAAGTCTCCAGACTCAGCCCACGCGTGGCATGTGCCTCTAGGTCTGCAACCGTAATTGTCACATCACCCCCTAGTTCCTGGTACCAGCGAGCTTGGTCAATCACCATTTTATGACCAAGGTGGATTTGTCCAGAGGGCATCAGACCAGATAGTACCCCGAACGGCCTTCCAGCTTTTTTTGCTTCTAGTATGTTATCCAGATCCCTGTGGGCAAAGATAATTCCACGACGATGAAGATGGGTCGGGTTCGGCAATTTGGTATGATCGATGGTCTCCAGACCAAATTTATCGCATATTTCTTTGTAGTTCTGGACTCCTTCGTTAGACCAAGGGTCGATTTTCATTACTAGCTTAGAGCTTAGGGACTTAAAGGTAATTCCTACCCTCCTTTACCATAATGTGGAAAGAGTAGAGTGGCCAAGAGCAATCCTTCATGTGGATATGGACGCCTTCTTCGTTAACGTCCATTTATTGGAAAATCCAGAGGACAAGGATATACCTCTGGCAGTAGGGGGTAAACCAGGACAGAGAGGTGTGATTGCCTCGGCCTCCTATGAGGCTCGTGAATTAGGTATCAGGTCAGCTATGGCTTCCAGCAGAGCCCTCCAACGGTGTCCAAAGTTGAAGCTGGTTTCTTCAAATCGACCAATGATTCGTTCCTGTTCAGCTCAGGTCATGGACATCCTATCACGTTATGGTACACTTGAAAGAATGAGTGTTGACGAGGCCTTTGTAGACATCTCGTCCCAGAAGAATCCGCCAGCTCTGGCAAAGACTATTCTGGAACGTATAAAGGATGAAACAAAGTTGCCGGCTTCAGGTGGTTTGTCTACTTCGAAATTGGTGTCCAAGATTGCCTCTGATTTTGACAAACCCGACGGTTTTACAGTGGTTCTTCCCGGGACAGAGAGCAAATTCCTGGCACCTCTGGAAATTCGGAAAATTTACGGTATAGGTCCTAAAACGGCAGGATTGCTTAATGGTCTGGGAGTAAAGATATGCTCAGATTTGGTATCGATAGATATCCAGAAACTATTGCCTGTTTTTGGCCAATATTCGATCCGGTTGAAAAACAAGGCCAAGGGCATAGACGACAGGCCAGTTGATTCATCACCCTGGATTGCCAAGCAGCAGGGAACTGAACGGACATTTGAGAAGGATGTCAGTGATTCGACCATTCTTGAGGATGCGCTTCTCGAGCTTTGCACTGAGGTTTCGCAAAGCATTGGTCGTATGGGGCGTTCAGCCCGTACTGTAACTCTCAAATTGAGATGGTCCAATTTTGATACTATTACCAGACAGAGAACAGTGCCGGGTGAGATTCATCAAGCCGCAGATATTTACAAGGTCGCCAAGGCTCTGCTTTATGATAACTGGAAATCAGGAAAACCAATCCGGTTGATGGGTGTTTCAGCTAGTCGTCTGGGTGTTTCAGATCAACAGAAGTTACCGTTAGAATTCGAATAAACTCTTTTGTTTGTTATCTGCCTTGGGTGTGATTCTCTTTGGTTCTTCATCTTTCTTTTCGTGGATAATGGGATAATCTAGGGTAACCATTTCCCTTTCTTGTCTGAAGTTATTAGATTTTTCCATAATATCAGTTATTCTCTTGTCTTTCTTGTCTATCCCCATCAAAGTAGCTAGTTCATTCTCGTTTAAATCCAATTTTCCGGCAATACGGGCAGCCTTGCCATGGTCACTTTGACATACTATGGATAAGACGGCCAGCTGTTCCATTTTTGATTCCTTTATTGACTGGTGTGTTGCCCCTCCAATCTTTTTGGCCAGTGAATTCCTATATCCTCTTTGAAATCGGCTGGCGCCCATTTTCCTTATCCATGAGGGAAATTGTAAACGTCGTCCGGTGGTTGGATGTGCCTTGGACAAGGCAACGCCACTTGACATCAATTCCGAAGCGTATCCCCAGAGTCCATAGTTCTGGTTATTTATTACGCGAGCGAGCAGCAAATCAGCATATGCCACTTTATCGTAGGCACGCTCAATGTCACTGGGGTGCTTGTACATAATCGGAATATTGTCACTTACCCAGGTTGCCACTTCTCTTGGCTGTTCATTCAAATCGAATATAGCAGTTCGGGGATCTTCGTAATTATCACTGTTGAATATCACGTGTAGCGCGTCAAACATTTCGATTTCACGGTCTCGTGAGCCTAGTTTCTCCACGTCTTCCACCAATATTTTTTTGTTACCTTCCGAAAGAGATTGCAGATCGTTAATTGCAGCTCTTAGATCGCCTTTAGCAACTTCGGCCATTGCTCTGATTGTATCCTGACTTATCTCAAGTTTCTCACTTTCACATACCTTGTTCAGGACCATCGCTACGGAAACTGCAGATGGTCTCTGGAATTTTAGTGTCAAGGCCAGTCTTTTTATTTTTGAACCAGTACCTTTGGTGAGATTGTAAAGATCATTGACTGTAATCACTACGGGTTGTTTGGTCTGCTCTAAAGTCTTGGCTATAGCCTTCTTCCCACCTCTATCACTATAGTTCTTCACCTTTTTCTTTGATTGTTCGGCTCTTTCGTATAAATTATCCGCTTCATCAAGCAGAATCAGGCTCCTGCTAGAGATACCCTCATTTCCAAATGTTTGAAAGAGTCCAGCCCGTAACGCTATACCTTCGATTACGGCTCCAGATCTGGTATCAGAGGCATTGAGTTCAATAACTTCCCATCCCATATCGTTTGCTAATCCAATGGCTGCAGAGGTCTTTCCACATCCCGGTGGACCAGATAGAATAACACCTTTCTTTGTAGTCTTATTTCCCCATGAACTCGCCCAGTTCTTCAGATTATTTATTGTCTTAGTGTTCCCAATCAGATCCGAAAGACTTTCGGGTCTATATTTCTCAGCCCAGGATTCCATCAATCACCTAATTTCATTGCAAAGTGTAAACGTTGATATTTCAGAATCGACTTTGCATTTCTGGAAACTATCCAGAAGCAGAAGAATATACAAATTCCACAAATAATCATTATAGTTCCAAAGGAGGATTTGAATTCGGTGTTATCTAGTTTAAAGATAGATAGATCCCAATCTCCGTTTCCCATATAGATCATAATTCCGGATACAGCTGATGCTAACAAACCGGCTAGAATCAGAGACCTACTCTCAGTCCTACGGTATAGTTGAAGCACAGGGGAAATAATCGTTAAAAATAGTGCAATTCCAAATAGGGTGAAAAATAGTTTCATGAATTTGGTTTGATAATAATTTACGGAGGAGGATGGGAAACCACCGGCCATCACACTCTCGGCAATCATTGGTAGAGGCGCATAGGCTGCAACAATACATCCCAGAAAGAAGAATCTGGCCAAAAGGAGTAGAAACTGTGATCTATTACTATCTATTTCCATTTTTTCCAATTTCTTGTATGTTCTCTTTAGAACCCATCTGGAAATGGCCATGGTGCTAGAGGCCAGAGGAACAAAGACCGCAGTGACTAAAATTAAACCTCCCACCAGCTGACCCATAAGGTCTGCACTCGAATCCTTACCTAACAATGATGATAATGACATCACCTTGTCGGTACTGGTGTAAACCAGAATTCCTTGACCTATGTAGAGTAGGGCCAACAAGAACCCGGCTATGAAAATTCGAGTTCCAAAACTACTGTAGATGTAGGCGTCAGGCTGGTCCCGAATAAAACGTACCATAGTTCTACCACAGGAGCGCTATTAATTAGCCTAACTCAAAACGGGTTTGCTCAGGTTCTTTCTTACCTGAAAGTTTTCCACCCAGTTTGGGACCTATTCCTGGGATTTCAGCTAGTTCTGAGGGTTTTGCATCTCTTATCGAGCCCTGGCTCGTGAAACCAGAATTAAAAAGTGCTCGGGCTCTTACTCTTCCTATGGCTTCTATCTCCAGTAGCGGTAGAAGTTCCTTACGAACCCCGCTGTTCACACGTATCTGTAGTTCGATTATCATCTTGGTTGATTCTGGACAAACCAATTCCGATAGTTCTCCCATAGCATAAAGGATCCATTTAGCAGTCTCGACCTTTGCCCTGATGTCCCCGGGGGTTGTCGAATATCTCTTCAGAAGATGTTCTTCAGGTGTTTCCTCAATCCAGTCCATCAATAGCAAGGCCGTCTTCAAATCCCATAAATAGAACTCCAATTCGACATGTTCAACCGGAGGAGGAAGCATGAGGTCTCCTTCCATCTGCATCAGATGTGTAAGATATGTTTCCATTTCATTTTTCCGGACGTATAATGAGTATACATCAGGAGTTCTAGTGATAGTATGCAGAATCCCGAGAGGATTCGCATCAACTTCCGATTCCAGAGCATTGCGGATTATAACTCCAGATAGGGGGTCGATATACAACTGTGAAACCTTCCTTCCAAAGGCCGTCGGCCTAAATTTTTCTTCTAATTGGTTACTTGCAGATACAAATTCTCCATCCTGCCGACCTTCAATTTCTATCAGGTTTTCCTTATCCAGGAAATCAAGTACCTTGTTCAAACGGTGCTGTGCTCTCCAGAGTTCTCCTTGCACCCCAAAGAGTGTCTTTCCAAGAAATTCGTGCAATCTTTTCTTTGTATTTATTGTACCTGAGGTTATCAGTGAGAGAAGATGAGTTCTGAGCGCTGGTTCACTACCTAGTCTAGAATTGACAGGTTCAGTTTCTCCCTCGAAATAATTTTCCGTAAAATAATCAATTTGTTCCTTGTTCTTTGCAATAAGTATACCTTCACCATCTACATCAAAACCAGGTCTTCCAGCTCTTCCTAGCATTTGTTGAACTTCCAACACTGGCAAAGGCTGGTTTGACTGAAATGAGGATTCCCAACGACTAAGATCCCTGATTATGACTCTCTTTGCCGGCAGGTTTACTCCAGCTGCCAGAGTTGGAGTAGCACATAGGGCCTTCAACGTCTTGTTCCTGAAAGCTGATTCAATTATCTGTCTGTGGCGATTTGTAAGGCCAGCATGATGGTAGGCAACTCCTTTAGTAATTAGTTTTGAGAGGTTTGAATCGACTGAGGTTACTTCGTCAGCACCCTGCTTTATTCTATCGGAGTACGATTTTAGCTTCTCTATATCTTCAGAATTTAGTTTTTTCCCGAATATCCTACCTAAATTTCGGGCCTGTGCTTCTGCGGCTCTTCGAGTTCCTACGAACACTAAGCATTGTTCGGGTAGGTTGTCCATGGCAATCCCCTCCACACCACTTAGTCCAATGCCCTTTTTTCCTCCATCTTCCCATTTTATTTCTTTGTCTAAGGCAATCCCTCTTCTAAGAGGAACTGGTCGAAAATCACTTTGGACCAGGGTCGCATCCAGCCATTCAGCAATCTCTTCTGAATTGGATACAGTGGCTGAAAGACCGATGATTTGGATGGTTGGATTGATTTCTCTGAATTTGGAAAGTGTCACCTCTAGGGTTGGACCTCTTCCTGAGTCATTGATCAGATGTATTTCATCGGCCACTAGACATTCTACTTCTGTCAACCAGGAGGGGTTATGTCGGATCAATGAATCGGCTCTTTCCGAAGTGGCGATTATGATGTCATACTTTGACAAACCTCTGGCCTTGTCAAAATCCCCTACAGAGACCCCTATCTTGGCTCCATTCAGGATATTTTTACAAATGTCCCTTAATTCGTTTACCTTTTCCCAGGCCAGTGCCCTTAGGGGAACCAGATAGATTCCTTTTTTCTTTGATTTTACAGCCCTCATGAGTGCAGCATAGGCGACCAGCGTCTTGCCCGCGGCAGTAGGCACGGACATGAGCACCGAATCCCCTTTTTCAACAACTTTGATTGCTTCTTTTTGGGGAGGATATAATTCTTTGATGTTCAGATACTCTAGCAGTTCAGGTAACAACCCTACCAGCTCTCATCCTGCTCAGCTATACCAAATTCGGGTCGGCTTTGAAACGTCAAGTAAAGTGCTATTGCTCCAAGAAGAGTTGATAACAATAATCCTCCTAATCCAACTATGGCAGCAGAACAGCCGATAAGGACCATATTGTAATTCTGTCTCATCATCAGGAGAGCCCCTCCAACGAATGCCAGAATAGCACAGATGAGTTCCCAGATCATCCCGAATTTGAGAATCTTGCGAACAAAGTCTTCATCAATCTCTTCTTCTTCCTGTTCTATCTCAACTCCCATTTCGCCCATAACATCGTTGTACTTTACCGTCACACCTTGTATTTTTTCTTCATTATTCAGAATTCCATTCATGGTTGTAGCAGTTCCCAGTAGAACGAATCCTGCGATAATGAGGACCAGTGCCGCTTGACTTGGTTTGCTAGTAGCAGGATATAGAGCAACCAGACTACTACTCTCCTCTTCATCACCCCAATCTAAAGATTCATACTGTGTTTCCTCCCATCCTTCGGAGTCATCATCCTCATTCATCAATCAGTCAATACTCGACCTATAATAATGATTGCTCTATTCTTTCTTGAGTCCCTTCAAAGTTCCACTGGTTCTAACAGTCTGTATTTTCATTTCCGTGCCATTTCTATTCATGAATTCTCTTGTCTGTTTTGCCAATTTATGGTCGACACGCACAATTCCTCTTTCAGAATCATATTTCATCAGTTTCAACCTTATTTTATCATTCAGTTCTTTACATTGGTCATTCAAGAATCGATTAATTTGATTCTTGGTAGTGCTCACTGAATGTGTGAACAAGATGTACCTTTTCCGTCCTCTATTTTCTTTTACTACCACATTACCTCAAAATAATTCGCCCTAATCATTTCCACCTAGTTCATCCAGTAATTTTTTCAAGTCCTCAAATTTATCATCCACTTCGTCATCAGTTACAATTTCCTCTTTATCAGGTTGTTTGTTTTCAACTATTGGTTTATCTTCTAACATTATATCTTTAATATCCTTTTTTAAGTTACTTTCGTTCCAATCAACCGTCAAATGATGAAAAATAACTGAAGTCTAGGCTATTATTCAAATGCTTTCGTAAGATTTTTTATTATTTTTTCTAATTTTTCCACTCTGTCTTTCAACTCAGCCACTTCAGCTTTCAAACTATCATCACCACCGTTATTTCCCTTGCTTTTGAGTTGATCTATTAACCAATTATCAGTTTCTTCCTTTAGTTTTATGATGGATTCAATATCATCATCTTCCCCGGTATTGCTTTCCTCGGAAGCGTTTTCATCAGTAATTTCCTCTGCGGTCTCTTCTTCTGATTCATCTTTACTATCTTTGGCTTCATCATCTTTCTCAGAATCTTTCCCCACTACAGCTTCTTCGATATTTTCTTCTTCCAGTTCATCTGCTTCTTCTTCGTCTTGTTGGGATTTTTCGTGATTAAACTCTTGTACTGTCATTATGTCACCATCACTATCTGATTTAATTTTTCCAGTTTCCGAGAGTCTATCTAGTTCCTCCTTGAAGTCTTGCATCTCACCTCCAGCTTTTCTGAATGCCTGAAATAATTCTCCCGAGTCCATTCTGTACCCCTCAAGTTTAAGAATGTTTAAGATTAAATCATTGGAATCCTCGGAAGTCTCAGTATCGTCCGGAGTTTTCTCATCCTTTGGTTCTTCCTCGTCTTTTGGAGTTTCCTCGTCCTTTGGTTCTTCCTCGTCTTTCGGAGCTATCTCATCCTTTGGAGTTTCCTCGTCTTTTGCTTTCTTACTCCAAGGGTATACCATGCTTGTGTAATTAGTGGCGTAATTTTATAGTTACTGGCGACTCAATACGTTTAATCCCCCCTTAAATCTGAAGCGCAGTGTCTCTTACAGATAAGATTGTTGAAATCGAGGAAGAAATCACCAATACTAAATACAACAAGGCAACTCAACATCATATTGGCAAATTAAAAGCCAAGTTGTCCCAATTAAGAGAAGAAGTAGTAATTAGTTCTTCAGGGCCCAAAGGCAGTGGCTATGGAGTACGTAAAGCAGGCGATGCTACTGTAGCTCTGGTAGGCCTCCCCAGTGTCGGAAAATCCACCTTGCTTAATTGTCTGACCGATGCGGAAAGTGAGACTGGTTCCTATGCTTTTACTACATTGGACGTTGTACCTGGCGTTCTAAAATATAAAGATGCCAACATTCAAATCCTTGATTTACCGGGGTTGATTGAGGGAGCTGCCCGGGGTGCAGGCAGAGGCAAGGAAGTTCTTTCCGTAATACGTTCGGCAGATTTGATAATCCATATCATAGACGCTTTGGAACCGGCACCTCATGTTATTCTCAAAGAATTATTTGATTCCGGTGTTCGTCTCAATAGCCGTCCCCCCAATGGTAGCGTTTCTAAAACAGGAATGGGAGGTGTAGAAGTTATTTCAATCACGAATCAAGAAATAGAGGAAGAGGCCATCAAGACTGTAGTCAGAGAGTATGGTATGGTAAATGCTCAGGTTGTTCTCAGAGAGCAAATCACTCTGGATGATTTAATTGATATACTGGCCAAAACTCGGGTTTACGTACCTTCTTTCAATGTTTTGACCAAAGTGGATATGGTGAACCGTAATCAATTGATGGAGGCTAAATCAAAATGCGGCCGTGAAATGACAATTGAGATCGCAGCACCTACTGGAAAAGGTGTAGCCAAACTGAAAAAGCAGATTTACAATTCCTTGGATTTCATATCCGTATTTATGAAACCCCAAGGAGAAAAAGCAGATCTGGAAGAACCAATGGTAGTGAGGAAGGGGACTACTATCACTGAGGTCTGTCAGCATCTACATCGTGATTTCACTCGTAAATTCAGGTATTCACAAGTTTGGGGGCCCTCAGCTAAGTTTCCAGGACAGACTGTCGGGTTAAATCATAAAGTCAAGGATGGAGATATAGTCAGTATCATCACGCACCGCTGAACTATTTCTGGAGCCTTTTAATTAATTCAGACTTATTACCTGATGTGGCAAGGCCTTTCTTCTTCAGTTCGGCCTTCAATTCAGGTAATTTCATAGAACTATAATCTGTATTTTTCTTAGCTGTTCTACCTCGTTTTTTTGACTTAGGTTTTTCTTCCTTGTCACCTTTCCTGAAGATCCCAATCACTCTTGAGGTTCCTCTTCCAATTCCCGATTTAACAGCTCCAGCACCACGCCCTACAGCGGATCCAGCCCTGCCAAAAGCAGCCTTGGTTTTTGTTCCTCCAGATTTTATTCCGCTTCCAATTCTGCTTCCGATGCCTGGGCCTTTGTCAACACTGTCAGTTTTGACCTCTGGTTTCTTCTGTGGTTTTTTCTGTGGTTTTTTCTCAACAGCGGGTGTACTTCCTGCTTTGGGGGTCAACTTGAGTTGTGATCTTTCTTTGAAGACAATTTTTGGTTTATCAGAATCAGCCTTCTTTTTCTCATTGTACTCTTTTCGAGCTGGATCTGCAGTTACTGAATCGGGTAGTAAATTCCCAAATCGGTCTTCATATCTTTCCTCCAGACTTTTTCCCTTGGAGTCCATCATATGGTCCAGTCTCTTGTGGATATCCTCTATGGGTCTTTGACTTCGCTTTGACCATCCTGTTGGCTGCGGGGCTGGAGAAGCATCGGTTGAAACAACAATATCACCATCCGCAACAACACCAACTGGTGCCACCTCTATCACAGGCTGCAGCACAGTAGGCTCAGCTTGAACCGCAGGCATAACGCCAAGAGGTTGTACTATACCGGGTTGGGCTACAGGTACAGCTTGCGCTACCGGAGCACCCACCGGCTCTAAAACAGGAGGTTTTTTTCTTGCTTTTTTCTTTTTTCTGCCGAACCAAGCCATATTTTTTACCAGTATTTTTTTAATAATGTCATCAGTTTTTCAAAGAGACTGACAAGCGATGGAGAACTCTTTGCTCTACTATTAGAGCGAGAGCCGTTTAATCGTATCTCAGACCCGTTGCTTTCGGATGACATAATTAGGCACTTATAGTAATCAATTAAAAGTTTGTTTCACTAAAATTCTTCCTGCCAGCTCTTCTGCTTACGCAGAAATCTCTGTCGATTATAGGCCTTTACTATATCTCCTTTGGTGATTATTCCAATCAGTTTCTTGCGGTTGGCCTTATCGACAACAGGCAAGTGGCTTATCTCACGATAGCCTAGCGAATCCAGAGCCTGCGCCAGATTTTCTTTAGGTGTAACAGTAATTAAATCCCTTACGCAATAATCTCCGACAGTTAGATGCCTTTCATGCCTTAGGGCAGCACTATGAATGTCCGCCCACGTTATTATTCCGCTTAACTCTCCATTGTCATTGACTACGGGCAAACTCATGTGCCCTGTATCTTCGATTATCTGGAGAGCCACTTCCAGAGGTTTTTCTGATGTAATGGTCATCACGTTCTCGGTCATGGCATCTTCCACTCTTATCATTCTCATCAAATCTTGTTCAGATCCCAAATCAATATTTATTCCACGTCGTGCTAATTTGGAAGTGTAATATGAGTGCTCAGATACAACATAACATACAGCATCCGCAACGACACAGGATAGCATCAAAGGCAAAATAATCTCGTATGTCGCAGTCATTTCGAAAAGCAGAACTATTGCAGTCAGTGTAGCTCTGGTTGTAGATGCTACGAAAGCAGCCATTCCTACCAGTGCAAAGGCCCCTGGATGGTCAACCATTCCCATATCATTTAGGACTAATCCTAGGGCAGCCCCGAGTGCAGCCCCAATAAACAAACTAGGAGTGAAAATGCCCCCAGATCCTCCACTCCCAATAGAAACGGAGGTGGCAATTATTTTCAGAAACATGATGGAAATTATGAAAATTAGGAGACTGCTAATCCCTGACACCATATCAAGATTTACTGGGAAGCTGCTTCCCGGAATCATATTGCCACCTTCATCATAATCTAGTGATATTAAATCTGATGTAACGCCAAATCCGTTTCCTAGAACTTGTGGAAACGATAGTGCGATTATACCCACACATAATCCACCTAGACAGGTTCTGAGCGGTACGGGTATTATCTCTATTTTCTCAATATTGGTTTCAACCCAGTTTAATAATTTTATGAACACTGCTGCAGCCAAACCAGCGACCAGTCCTAGGATGATATAGAAGGGGTATTCTGAAGGAGATCCCAAAGGGTATTTTGGTATATTATCAAATACGGCGATATTCCCTGTTAGTCCCCGCCCTACGGTTGTAGCTATAACTACAGCCACTACTATTGGGATGAAAGAACGTGTTCTTAGTTCAGCTAGAATTAATTCTATCGCAAATAGTACCCCACCTAGTGGAGCATTGAAGGCCGCAGTTATCGCACTTGCAGCTCCACAACCGACCAGAGTTCTTGTTTCATCAACTGTTTTACCAGTTCTCTGACCTATCTCGGAGCCTACAGTAGAGGATATCACCACCATGGGCCCTACTCGTCCCAGTGACATGCCAGTTCCAATACAGGCAGCAGCTGCAAAACACTTGGCAACCGCCTTTTTTGCACTTAATCGGGCCTGTTTGAAAGCTACAGCTTCCATCACGAGTGGAACTCCAGCACCTTTTGCATCTTTGGACCAGTATTCGATTATTAGTCCGGCAACTAATCCTCCTAATGCTGGAATAAAGATAATCTTCCACTCATTTTCAGAATCAATTAATGAATTATGGATGAAACTATCTCCATAGAATATTCCTTGGATTCCTTTGCTCAGAGATATGAATGCCCATGTCAATACTGCGGCACAGATTCCCGTTAGTGCCGCCAGCAGGTTCATTTGGAGCATCGGGGATTTTAGTACTGTCTTAAACCTCTCCAGTGCTTTAGATTCATTCATGCCGTCAGGACCTCGACTCCACTGCTGGTAATCATTATGGTATGTTCTGACTGGGTTACTATGCCCTTACCCAATTCATTCAAGATGGGGTAGTATGATACCACTCCTGATCGAATCAGTTTTTGCAGGCTCTTGGTAGCATCATCCTGAATTGAATGCAACCATCTTTCTGCAAAAGGCAGACCATGATATCTATCTTGAATCTCTATCATCAGTTCCGTTGCCTTCTCATCCCTAATCTTCCGAACTTGTCTAAGATGATAAATATTGGAATTTCGTTTTCCACCTACTCGCCCAGCACCATCGGTGACAAATGGTTCTATGGCCACAACATCTCCACTTTTCAGTACTGAACCCCCTCTTTCCCTAATACTGGGTATGGATACGCCGCTGTGTAAATTGTATCTTTTTATTCCATGGCCAGTCAAATTGGCAATTGGCCTGTAACCGTAGCCTTCTATCGTGTCTTGGACAGCTTGCCCAATAATTCCAACATTCACGCCAGGTGATGCAACTTCTATAGCTGTATTCAGGGCCTCACGCGAGGCTTCAATCATTTTACGGTATTTGCCACTTCCAATCTCGACAGTTAGGGCATTATCACCAATATATCCCTCAATATGTACACCTACATCCAGTTTCACTACATCACCAGTATGAAAAATCTCCTTGCTTTTGGTCGATGGTGTCCAATGTGCACCAACATTATTAATCGCTAAATTAGTGGGGAATGCTAATTCCCCATTCTTTTCGATTACGAAATTTTCAATGCTTTCAGTCACATCTAGCATTGACGCTCCATCCTGAATCAAGGCTTTACCGAAGTTAAGAGCATTACGAGCTAATTTTCCGGCTTCTTTCCATTTTATAATTTCTTCAGAATTCAATTATTCCCTCTAGAATAGACGAGTATAAAGCACCGATGCGCTTTATTTCGGGTTTATCTTGAGTTAGGTCAATTATGGTAGATTCGACTCCCATCGGTTTCTCACCGTCTAAATATGTGCACTGGGAACCAAATATTTGAATTGCATCATCCATGCTCTCGGCAATCTTGGAATTGTGCTTATTCGCGCTTGTAGTTACGACAGGATTTTCTTTAGCCAGTTCCAAAGCAGTTCTATTCGATGGTACTCGGACAGCGATGTTACCATCTCTGGTTACACCTTTTGCAAAATTACGTTTCGACCTTAGAATCAAAGTTATAGGGCCCGGCAGGAATTCTTTGATGATTTTCTCGGCTGCTTGATTCACTTCACAGTAATCTCCAATTGTTTTACTGTGGTTTAGCATTATACTCAGGCCGTCTTCTTCTTTGCCTTTAATTTGGAATAA
>CAUYZR010000008.1:0-30627 GCA_963577905.1 Candidatus Thalassarchaeaceae archaeon | reverse complement strand
TTCTGAAGGATCTTTTACCCTATATACCAAGTGGATCTCCAATAATTCTGTTCAGTTCCCTAGATGATGACTTCACTATTTCGGAGGCGTTCACTAACACGATAAGTCGTGGTTATCCAATAACTACCATTTCACCATCTAGCCTTGATTTCGAAGAGAAAATGAATAGAATACCTGTGGAACCACTGTTAATCGCACGAATGGAGAGGGAAAATATGGTTTCGGAAATCAGGAGCTTTGGAATGGAGATTGGAGATTGGAAGTCTGACGAATCGGTCAATACTCTGTGGCAGGGTGGTTGAATGGAAGAGATTGAAGAAAAACCGAGCAAGATTCCCAAGATAGGGGAGGTCATCAATTACAAGGATTTTTTTGGAGAATATCCTATTATATTCGGAATCAAGATAATCTCCAGCTTAGCTTTGGTCTATGTTATTTTGGAATTCTATAATTATCACAATCCTCTAGATTCATTAATAACAAAATATGCGCGGGGAGCCATTCCTGGATTCAAACCAGACCCCGCTATTTTTGTGGTATGGAGTTTCATAGCCGGTTTTGGATTCTACACATTTACTCTATTCAAAGGAAAATACAAGTTTTTCCTACTTCTGGCCACGGTAATCTTGCTCGCCCAGTACATCTCTGACCCGGCTCTTGATTGGCAGGTTGGTGAACACGTGATTCCCACCAAAGTTGAAATTGAAAATTCAGATGTTAACCAAACCGCCTGGAAATGGAAACCTATCAGCATTCTTTATGATGACACAGAAGGATCCGAAGAAAGGATAGATGATACGAGAATTCGTGTCTCGAACTTGATATTCGGTTCAATGGCATTCTTAGGTGCCTTTGGTATCTGGAAAAGAAAAGGATGGGCCATCGCTGGTTCAATCGCGTTGGCAATTATCATCGGGTTCCTGCATAGTCCTAACCTTTGTCTAGAAAATCATGACGCCGATTTCTGTGGATATGAGGTAAAAGAACAGGAGAGAACCTGGGATGAGTACTTGGCAAGTGGCATTTTTATTGGATTGGGATTTATTATTTACATTGAGCTCTCATATGCTGCGATAAAGTACGAGAATTATGCTGAACAATTCAAACCTGCCGGATTAGACATCTCCTTATTGACGGATGTGCAGAGAAAAGGAGTGTCACGAACCTTAAGGACTCTATTCGTCAGTTACCTTATGAACTTAGGTGTAATGTTAATAATTACCTTTACGCTTGCCGAGGTTGTAATCAATGTCAATGACTATCTGGCAACTTCCGAGGGGAGAATACAGGACTCTATCGAATTGCAGGGGCCCTATGGTATAGTCTTTACTTCATTGATCTTTTTCATGCTGTTGGGATTTGTTAGAATGTTTATTGGAGCTGACTATGATACTGAAGATACCTAAGCTATCTCTATGGATTCATTCTCTTGAGGCAACACCAACTCATAATCCTTCAAATCATCAATAAAAGCCTCGCGATTATCTCCATGATAAAGGATTACTTTTTCAGGATTACAACCATTGATAAAATCAACAATCTGACTGTGACCGGCATGACCGCTCAGATCAAATGACTTGAATTGACACTGGATATCAAAACTGGGTGATTTAGGATCCCGTTCCAACCTTATCTTTCCGGTTTCTTTCAACAAATGGCCATTAGTCCCTGGAACTTGAAAGCCTGTAAGAAAGACAGCCGAAGATGGATCCTTTCGAAGCTTAGACAAATAGTGAAGCACTGGACCACCATTGAGCATGCCTGAAGTTGTAACAATAACATCAGCATTCAAAGCAATATCCCTCTGACGGCTGTATTTTACAAAATTTGTTTGTCGGATTGACTTATGCATAGAAGATACATCGCGAATTGAACCTGGATATTTCTGTAGGATTCTAGCCATATCACGGCCCATTCCATCTAACCATACTTCAAAGCCCAAATTGCGAGTAAGCATTAGCAATTCCTGAGAACGACCAAGCCCGAATGAGGGTAGGATAACCTTGCCCCCTGAATTGACTACCTCCTCGATAGAATCTACCAATTCAGACTCTATCTGACCCCGATCCGGATGATCACGACCCCCATATGTCGACTCTATGGCCAGTGTCTTACATGGTTTCGGTTTAGCTGCTCTGGTAAGTTGAGTGTCAACCGTATGAATATCTCCGGTAAATAGAAAATCCTGCTGTGGAAAATTAAACATGACTGCGCCAGGGATATGACCTGCATTGAACATCTGAAATTCGAAACCACCGCGATATTCAATTTTCCCAGGAGTTGAAGGCCTGAGATTGCGATTCATATCGGCAATTGCGGTCGGATGGAATGGGCGTGGATAATTCTCCAATTCAGCTACTTTAAGAGTATCTTGTGCCATTCTTTCAGCAAGAGCACCTGTAACTGGAGTAGAAACAACCGGAGTTCCTCGACTTGCTATATCTGGAACTAATCCACAGTGATCTAAGTGTGCATGAGTCAGCAAAAGCGCATCGACCTCTGGTGCGGGTAGCGGAAACTTTGGCGGATCATCTGGTTGAATTCCATAATCCAATAGAATCCGGCCTTCTTCTCCCTCTAAAACTGCTCCAACTCTGCCAACCTCCGAAGCACCTCCTAAATATGTTAATGAAACGGGCATTCAATTTTCCTTAATTCCAATCATCCCATTCATCATCTGATTCGGGAGGTGGCCGGTCACTTTCATTGTCATCAGAATAATCCTCATCCCAATCATCTTCTTGACGATAATAGGTAACCGTACCAATAACTATAACGAGACCTAAAAATACGAAAATATACCATAGATTTGCAAGTGCAGAAGACAATCTATCCGTAAAACCCTGTTCTACCTCGATAACAAAACTCTGCTGTTTTTCCTGATTCGACAATTGGCTTGCAACGGATATCATAATACTTAATTTGTCACCATCCTCAGCTTCATCCCCTACAGTAATTTGGATAGGGACTGTGATTGAACGAGCTGCCTCAACATCGAAAGTATTGCCATCTGGGAAAACAACTCTCCATCCTGACGGAACAGAACTTGCAGAGAGTGTGAATCTATCATCTCCATTGGCCTGGTTATCAATATTCAGTTGGACGGTGTAACTATCTCCTGGAGAAGCACCCTCGACCCTATATTGTAAAGATGATAGGGCAAATCCAGAATCAAGCCTGAGCATTACAGTAATCCCTTGGCGAGCAAGAACACTCGAATCTGAAAGATCCTGGGCCATTGCATTGAATGAATATCCTTCCTCATTATAGACTGCCTGGCTACCGACTGTGATAAACAGAACCAAAGGTTTGCTTTCGCCTCCATCTAGTGACGTCTCAGTAACAGTGGCTCCATCCTCCTTGAAACTGTATGACCAACCGTCTGGTAACTCATCATCCGGAATATGGAGACGGATAGTGCGTTCATCCTCAACTGCAGATTCCAGAAGTAAATCAATCTCAAACTGCTCGCCAACCTGCTTGTTTGTAAAAATACCTGAGTGACCTTGAGGAGTTATACTCAGTACGAGACCAAAAGTGCGTGTTAGGGATAAGGTAGCCGTATCACTTTTGCTAGTGTTACCTTGAGATATGCCTATCAATTCAATATCTGCGGTCTCAAGATCACCACCCTGTGCTGGCTTAGCCCACACCGTAACATTTGCAACATTGTAACCATCACCTGAACGTGGTATACCCTCAACTGTTATCGAGCCAGCCTTCAAATCTCCATACTCAAACTGGATCTCCCAATCTGGTGGAACTTCTTGAGCAATCAATTGAACACCGTCTGTTGCTTGACCTTGATTAGCAACACTCAAAGTGTACTGATTCCATTCCCCCGCAACTCCCTTGGTACTGAGACTTGAAACCGCCTGGCCTGAAATCTCATCCTCGAAATACAATGAAAACTCATATTCTGCGCCAACTGAGGTGGTTGTTATCAAACCAAATATTTCTTCAACAACTGCATTCTCGGATTGACCTGTAAAAATCACAACGGCACTCTTTCCAACCATTTCTGTGGAATCTGATGCAGAAATCGTGAAGGTAACTGCCTGTTCATCTCCGGAACCCAGAGTACTACTTGTCCAAGTTGGCGGACTTACGACCCAATTGTCAGAGGTCTCACTGGGCTCTATCGTAAATTTGTCCGGCTCATCACCTGCATTCATGACAAATACCTGATATTCAACCTCACCTCCAACTGCTACACTCTGGTCAGGTTCCGCCGTATAGAGATATACACCATAAGCGTCCATCTGGATTGATTTATCCAATGAGAATTCATTGCCCTGCTGATCTATGGCTGATACGCGAACGGTATAGATGCCCTTACCATTATGATTCTCAGAAGGCTTGGCAGGATCATTATAGTTCCAAATAATCTCTTCAAATTCATTTGTACCTGTGTCTTGGTCTGGTTTATCAACTTCAGTCTCGCCAACAAACAGTTCATCGCCATCCGAATCAAAAACCGCGACCTCAAACTTCGTAATGTCATAGGTCCCAAAAGCATTCAATGCTGTACCTGAAACAAACATCTTTGAAATATCGGAAGGCAAATTTGGCTTGAAATTCTCAGTGCTAACAAGGTCTTCCGGATCTGGGGTTGCCAGATTATAGGATTCTGTAAGGACTGTGATATCCCTGACCGGATTAGTGGTGGTTACTAGACGAGATGGTGAGTCACCACTCTTTCCCGAATCAAGTTCCAGATTGATTGCATTATCACCATCATTCTCCAGTTCCAAGACTATATAATGCTCGGAAGCGAAAGAATGTATGGGGCCATAGTCATCCTCCCAGTATAGGTCCACATGTTCCTCATTGTTGGTTTGGATTACCGTAGGAACATTCATGTCACCGGAAGCAAGCAATTCGCCTCCTGTCATGGTCGTACCATCTCTAACGAACAGATTCAAGTGACCTGCACTGAAATCTGCTGAATTTGCGTACAAATAAAGATGAAAGCCAACATCAGTTCGGTAGGACTTAACCGGCAAATCTGTCTGAAGACTGAGGTTCAAAGCAAAATAAGTACTACTTCCGGGTTGAATGCTAACTTGGTCAGCGTCACCATGCCCTCCTGTTTCCATGGTGTGAAGCCTGCCAATACCATTGTATGTGTAAAGATAGATAGCGACGTCTTGCTCTTGATCCTCAACCTCTTCCGCCGTAGTTGGAGTCCAAGTAATCAACACTCCCAGAAACGCAAAAGACAGAATCAATGACACAAATTGGCTTCTGTTCACGTCATCTTTAGCAATAAAAGGTCATAAATAGGTATCCCCTAAAAAAACAAGAAAGATAGAACACCTATTCAGCTGTTTTTTCCCAATTGCGAACAATCCCTTCCAAGTCTCTTATGAATTCAAAGAGTCGAGTTCGTGCATGTTGGGGGATATTGGTATCATTTATTTGTTCTTCAAGGACGGAGATGGTGGAGTATACCCTAAGGTCCAGATCGTCCTTCTTGTTGAGAAGATAGGTTTCCAATCCTGTTACCACATTGGACCTAACATTCCTAGGAACCGAGGAATCCTCAGCGATTGAACTGCGAATATCCTGTGATAGATTTGAAATCTGCTCTTCAACCATTCTATTTCTCCCGCACCAAATGCTAGGTGGCTCGCATTTGAGAGGTGTCTATAAGAGTTAGGTCCTAAGGCCTTCAGAATTAATCTCTCCGTTTCTTATCCGGCTACTACTAATTCGATGGCCATCATAAGCCTGGACCATTGGAACGACAATTATCTTCAATTTATCAATCCCTTTTTCTTCACGGACTTGATTCAGGGCTAATGCCATATCTTCAGTCTCCTGTGAAACGATTATCCCTTCAAACTCCTTCCCCAAGGCAGCTGGCCCCCAAACATCATTCAGTGGTACGATCTCAACCCTTTGTTCAACTCTTTGGGATTTCAACCAGTCTTCTAACCTAGCTTTTCTTTTATCATAGGGTGCAATCGAAGAACCAGTTCGGCCCTTACCAGCTCGTTCATCTGTGGTCAAACCGATTAAAACCTGACTACTGACCTCAAGGGCCGTCTGAATTAGTACCTCATGACCCTTATGGAATACGTCAAAGGTGCCACCCATACATACTCTTTGCATTTGTTTCAACAAGGTCAACTATAATATAACCCTTTAATCGGATTGGGGTACTAGTTCATGGACATAGAACGTGATTATTTGCCTTTCCTAATATTCGGAATTATTTGCTCATTGTGTGCAACAGCAGTTACAATTGGAGGATTTGAAAAAATGGGAATATGGATGGAAGCCATGTACCCCATCTTCATGTTGTTCGCTGTAGCCTGCTTTGCGATAGCATGGATTCGTTGGAAAAAAACAAGCGAAAAAGACTAATAAACTCATTGACATGAAACCAGACAGGATAAATATGAAGAGATTAATTATTTTTGCGTTGGTTTTGCTTTTACCATCTGTAGTTTCAGAAATATCACATTCACCAGACGAAATAGGTGAGGGAGACCAATTTACGGCATTGATTGACACGGAAGATAATGTAATTTCGGTCACATTCTATGTCTGTACACTAGAGGAACCATACACCTGTTACAAACCAGAAACCGTAGAACAAAATGATACCGTAGATGGAAGATTCCAATTTACGTACGAAGTGAAGAACAATGACTATCCTGGCTACAAGTATGAACTTGAGAAAGATGATAACTCCACTGATAAAATCCCTGCAAGTGAGTATAGCTACTATGAGGGAATGAACGTTGTAAAGATGGGAGACTCCTATTATTTCAAGGTCAATATAAAATCTCAAGATTCTGAAGATGAGTCATTGCTCTATTCTCCAAGTATAATTTCTAGCATCTCTATTCTGGTAATTTTAGTACTCGCCGGTCGAAGATGAATATCGGTGAAATTCTAATTTATCTCAACCCGCTTCTAGTACTCTGCTCCATATACTTTGGTTTTAATGGTCTGAAAAGTAGGAACGAGATATACAAACGAAATTTTGAGGCTTTGTTATCCGTAACACTTGTAACTCATACTATTGCATTGATTCTACTGGCCTACTACTTTCTAGTTACTGATTTGAGATTTGAATACGTATCCGATTACTCGGCTGAACATTTATCACTGGGATATAAATTGGCTGGTGTCTGGGCTGGAAGGGATGGTACCTTGCTTATCTGGGCATGGACAACCATCCTGTCCATAAACGTTGAGAGAAAACTACATTCAGGAGAAGATTCCCAGAAACAAATTACCTCGATTATAGGATGCATTATACTCCTAGGATTTTGCATTATCCAACTCCACATCAATCCATTTAGTCAAAATGAAACCGTACCTGGAATTGGAAACGGACTGAATCCGCTTTTATTATCGCCATACATGATCATTCATCCACCAATTATCTTTGTATCCTATGGGATGATTGTTCTCCTCTATGCCTCTGGAATGGCCTATCTAATAACCGGAAACAAGAATTGGAATGAGACTGTGAAAAGATGGGGGCGCAGTTCCTGGATCGGAATGAGCCTTGCATTGGCCATTGGAGGTTATTGGGCATACGTAACTCTCGGATGGGGTGGTTACTGGGCCTGGGATCCTGTCGAGACTGCAGGATTGCTACCATGGCTTGCGACGACTAGTCTACTGCATACGTCTGTCATGTCAAGACGAAAGAAAAAATACAGCGTTTTGGGACCGCTTCTAGCAATGCTTACCTTTGTTCTAGTATTATTGGAATCATTTGTTACAAGAGGTGGTATCTGGTCCTCGGTTCACGCATTTATTGTAGAAGAAACTGGAGGTGCCTGGAGTCGGTTGGGATATGTTCTAGAAAATGATGTATCAGTTAAGGGTTTTCTCATAATGATGATTCTAGCCATTATCTTAACCTTTGTACTGGTCGTCTCAAATTATAGGAAAAAAGAAGCGGAAGAACCTAAAGAGTACAATAGTCTAGAGGATTACTTTAGTGAGGATAATACATTCTTTGCAGCAATCTACACCCAGCTCTTGATACTCACCGTAACCCTAGTTCTGCTTCTGGTCAGAGTAAACGGATATATGGCTCCAGAAGTGTTTGAGGTACGGCTAGCTCCGTTTGTGGTCCTTCTTTCAGCCATTTTCACCATACACACCTTGAGACCCTTCATCGATTTACAGAAGATCCTGGTCGTGGTCGGACTTGGAATTGCTTTCAGTCTAGCCTACGCAATAATGTCTGAAGGAAGAGACTGGATGGTAGGGGCAATGATACCTTGGGCATTCATTTGCGGATATTCAATCTTCAGGTACATGTGGAGGTACCGGACCAAGAAACTGCTTTCCATGTTGAGAGCCTGGGGGCCATATACTGCACACTTGGGAATGATGTTAATCCTTATCGGATATTGTCTTTCTTATGGATTGGGAACCGAAGATAGTATAACTCTACAGGAAGGGGAACGAAAACTGGTTGGTAATTTCGTCCTGGAGCTAGAGGAAGTCACACTAAACTCTGGACCTCCTGAGATGGCTTGCATCCCAAAGTGTACTGCTTTCATCAGATTAATAGAAAACAATGATGACGTGGTAATTGATGACCAAATCTCGAAACGGATAGTGGGGAACCAGGAAACCACACAAATTTATCTCAAACACCAAATTCATCGTGATTTGTACATAACTCTGAACAGTGCTACACCGGGAGCTGAAGGTGGCGAAAACAGTGCGACAATAATTGTGAGGGAGATTCCCGGTATTATCTTGGTATGGACAGGTACCCTCTTTACAATATCCGGGATGTTGTTGACCATGTTTACCGAGTGGAAACCCGGTAAGGAATGGCTAAGAAGTATCGGAAAATAAGTGCCAGACCACTGGTGTTGTCGTCCTGGCAGAATGTCAGACACCACACTCCTTCTCAACCCCGCAACCCACTCGAGCGTCGGAAGTCCACGGTAAGGCTGCTCCCTTCCGGGCCTGACCTAGTCCCCATGGTAAAGATCCGAAGTCTGCCCTCCGGCAAACCTCTGCAATCACCTGTGACCCCGAGGGACAGGATATCGCAGTTGAAATGCGGATTAGACAGCCCACTGGGTGCGCCGCCACCAGCTGTCGCTCCCCCTAAAGGCGATTGAGGGTTACAGGGTACGCCTAGCTCCCCAGCCAAGTCCAGCCCCACATCTTTTCTAGGCTACTATTTGGAGGTTTGCATCCCAAAAATGCGCTGTAAACCACGTGCTGAACCACGAAAAAGCTTCTCTGTCCAAGTTTCCTGTTCCGGGCTGAACTGCTTCATGATAGCATTGCCATAGGGATCAATCGTTTCACTTACTACTCTTGCGTAACCATGCTCATGAATGTCGGATAGAGTGTCCTTGTAGTAACCCAGAATATTCTCATAAAGCATCTTTCCAGCAACCTGAGGTGCTGTAACTGCTACACCAGCTGCCTTCTTGGCACGTGAAGTTGCCTGAAGGGCCATAACGCCACCTAGTTCCAGAATTGACTGATCTTCTTCAGTTGCAGTATCAAGAAACTCCTGCATGATATTCGCAACCTCTTCAGTAACATCACCTGCAGCCTTTCCGGTGCTAGACCATAATTCACTAATTGAATCTCGGATCTCATCAATGTTACCTACAACATCCTCACGTGAAAGTGGAGGTGTATCTATATTCTTAGCAAAACTGGATGTGGTTCGTTCCAGCCCTTCAAGTAGTTCTTGAAGCGAACTGGAAACTTTTTTGGACTCTATGTATCCTTTGTCTACCAACTCATCTTGTAACCTATTTAGATAGGCTTGACCACCCTTCATAGAATCTGCAAAAAAAGCAAATATCCATAATGGTGAAACATGAACGGTTGCAATACCTATGCCTTCTATTGCATTACCAAGCACTTTGCGAGTCGCAAATTCACCCTCAAGTTCTTCCTCACCATATAATCCTTCAACACCTCCTACCTTCTCTACAGCAAAACGCAAAAGGTTTCCAACAAATATATTGTAGCTGGTAGTGTCCCTGACAAAATCAGGTAAAACCAAATCAGTGGTTTCTTTCAGCATTCCACCCGTCAGTGCTGTCAATCCCCGTAAATATCGTTCCGGAATCGAAAGTGTGTAGAGGGAAACGTCCCACAAAGCCCTACCGACCCGTTTTAGGGGTTCAGGCATCTATAACCTTGCCACCAATAATAACAGTTTCAACATGATTTATTCCAAAATGATAAGTGAGATGACGATAATCGGGTATATCACAAATCAAAAGATCGGCCTTCCATCCTTCAGCAATACAGCCTCTATCTGTTTTTCCTATCGCTAAAGCTGCATTAATTGTAGAAGCAACTAATGACTCAGCCGGCGTCATACCCATCCTAAAGACTGCCAATTGTTGCACAAGCTGCATTGACTCCGTATAACAATTAGGATTACAATCCGTTGCAATAGCTATAGGAAGATTGTTGGCTATCATCTTTCTGGCTGGAGCAAAATGATCCGAAAGAATTGCTAAAGGGGTCCCTGGCAAAAGAACGCCAATGACGCCAGAATCGCGTAATGCCTGAATAGTCTCCAGAGTAGAGCCAGCTAGATGATCTGCGCTAATCACTCCCAACTCTGCAGCCAGTTTTCCTCCACCTGTATCTCCAAATTCATCTGCATGAATCTTAAGGCCAAACCCAGCATTTCTAGCTGCTTCCAGTATCGTTCTGGATTCTTCCTCGGTAAAAGCACCCTCTTCACAGAAAACGTCGCAGAATTCTGCCAGTTTCCGTAATTCTTCTAGATTTTCCGAAATCGAAGCAACGTATGTATATCTATCCATATCCTCGGGAATCGCATGTGCTCCCATGTATGTGACAACTGTTTCCGCTAATCCCAAGGTCCCAAGCCAATTGGCAACCTCTAATTGCTTGATCTCAGTCTCCTTTTCAAGACCATATCCTGACTTGATCTCGATTGTTGTAGTTCCGTGTCTAACTGCATTTTTCAAACGAATAAATGACTCGCTCTGAAGGTCTTCTTTACTAGCCTTACGGGTCTCTTCTACAGTCCGTAGAATTCCACCTCCATCTGCCAGAATCTCCTGATAAGTACGGCCCTCCAATTTCCACTCAAGTTCATGTTCACGAGAACCTGACCAAACAAGATGAGTATGAGGATCCACAAATCCCGGAACAATAACTTTGCCGCTAACATCTATGACTTTTGAATTCGAAAAATCAAGATTCTGGCCAATCTCTACAATCTGATTTCCATCAATCAGAACATCTGCATGAGAGTGCCTAACAACTTGTCCCATTGCCTCGCCCACCAAAGGAATGGAGGTAGGCTTTGGTGTGACGACTTCCGTGGCTCCACGTAAAAGAAGCATGATTTCCAATGGCGCAAGTTCATAAAGACATCGGTTCTCTGACACCATAATGCTTGAAATGAAAGTCTTTCGGGATGATTCCAAGGCTGTTTTTGAGGACCTGAAAAAAAGAAACATGCCTGATGATATCGCCAAAAGAGTTATTCAAATGGACCAGAAATGGAGAGAATTGATAGATGAAGGAAACAAACTCAGATCCCAAAGGAACCTCATTTCCAGAGAGATAGGCGAGCTTAAAAAGAATGGAAAAGATGGTTCGGATTTGCTTGGTGATATGACCAAAATAAAAAAAGGACTAGTGGACAACGAAAGCAAAACCAAAGAGACTCTTGCTTTCAGGGAAGAATCCCGAATGAGAGTCCCGAACCTGTTGGAAAGTGAGGTACCCCAAGGCCAGAACGAACATGATAATCGAGAATTATCATTACACGGGAAAAAGAAAAGAACCCAAAATTATAGGCCACATCAGGAAATAATGGAGCTAGTAGGAGGCGCTGACCTGAAGCGAGCTGCTAACATTACTGGAAGACGATTCTATTTTTTGACGGGAGATTTAGCTCGACTCGAAATGGCGCTAATAAATTATGCTACCGATGTACTTTGCGAAAGAGGATATTCACTGACCATCCCTCCATTCATGATGAATAAAGAAGCATATGAAGGAGTTGTTGACCTCAATGATTTTGAAGAGGTTATGTACAAAATCGAGGATCATGACCTGTACCTGATAGCAACGTCTGAGCATCCTATGACCGCTAGATTCAAGAATGAAATAATAGAAATAAAAGGTGAACCACTACGTTATGCCGGAATATCAACCAATTTTAGGAGAGAAGTTGGAGCGCATGGTATAAGCGACAGGGGGATCTGGAGGGTACACCAATTTGCAAAGGTTGAGCAAGTTATTATTTGTAAACCGGAGGATTCTAAAAAATGCCATGATGAATTGGTTGCCAATGCAATTCACATATTCAAAGGACTGGAGATTCCATTCAGGGTTGTCGATATTTGCACCGGTGATATAGGAACTGTAGCTGCACGTAAATTCGATCTGGAAGCATGGATGCCATCTTCACAGCAATGGAAAGAAGTTGTAAGTGCCAGTAATTGTAAATCTTATCAAAGCGTAAGATTGAACATGAGATATCGAACCCCTGCCGGAACTGATTTTCCACATACCCTGAACGGCACTGCCATAGCAACAACGAGAGCTTTAGCATCCATACTTGAAAATAATCAACAAGATGACGGAAGTGTGGTCATACCCAAAGTATTGCGGAAATGGATGAGAGATCAGAATCTGATTAAGGCTAAATGAGGAAGGGGCTGATTTTAGGGAGATTCCAGCCGTTCCATTTAGGACATTTAAGATTGATAGATGCCGTTAAAGATGATAACCTAGAACCAATGATTTGTATTGGCTCAGCACATGAAGGACGTACGAAAGATAATCCTTTTACTACAGAGGAAAGAAGAATCATGGTTGAAACCGTAGTCAGCCGTCTTGATTGTAAATACCAAATCTATGAAATTCCAGATGTGAATAATAATGATCTATACGTTTCCCACCTGAAAACTTTCGTTCCTGATTTTGATGCAGTTTATAGCGGAAACTCTCTTGTACTGAAATTGTTCAAAGCAGCTGGTTACCGGATTGTAAGGCCTGAAATGGTCAACCGCAAGGTCTGGGAGGGTGCTGCCATCCGTCAGGCGATGACGAAGGGCGATGAATGGAAAACTGCAGTTCCTCCTCAGATTGTAGATATAATCCACGATTTGAATGGAATTGAAAAACTACAGAATCTTGCATAGCAGACACCCTCCCTCCAGAATCTTAATCTACTTTTACCTTAGTTCCTTTTGGCTCGTCAGATTCTGTTTTGGTAAGAACCAGATCCAAAATTCCATTAGTATATGTTGCTTTGGAAGAATCGGTTTCAACAGGTGAAGACAAATCAATACTCTTGAAATATTTTCTTGATTCTGTTTTTACGTTTACCTCTACTTTATCCTCCAGCACGTTGATATCAATGTCTTCTTTATTGACGCCTGGAAGCTCAACTGTAATAGCAATTTGATCATCAGTCTCATTGATATCGGTTAATGGTTCTCGCCTAGTAGTATCAACAACCGGTTTCTCCCCCTGACGACCGAAAGGATGCATTCGGGTGTTTCCAAAATCCTCGAAAACGGGAAAACCATCCGGTCCGGCTTTAACTGAGAAACCAAAAACAAATGGGTTTTTCTTTTCATTTTTGGGTAGATGGCCATCAACTGCATCTCTCATCAGGCCATCCATCTGCTTACGCATCTTACTGAATTCAGTGTCAAGATTACTGAATATATCATCTATACTCCACCCCTCTCCACGGAACCAGTCGTCCACATCATCCTTACGTTTCCTGTTCATTCTTACTCCGGTAAACAACCGCTGGTTGTAAACCTATAGTTTAGTAGTTGTATATAAAATTTTCCCACCTATTCTTCATCTTTTTCGACTGGCTGAACGACGATCGGTTGAACCACTACAGGCTCAGCTACCACTGGCTGGGCCACTACAGGCTCAGCTACCACTGGTTGGGCCATTACGGGCTCAGCTACCACTGGCTGGGCCATTACGGGCTCAGCTACCACTGGTTGGGCCATTACGGGTTCAGCAGCTACCACTGGTTGGGCCACTACAGTTTCGGCTACCACTGGTTGGGCCATTACGGGCTCAGCTACCACTGGCTGGGCCATTACGGGCTCAGCTACCACTGGCTGGGCCACTACAGTTTCGGCTACCACTGGTTGGGCCATTACGGGCTCAGCTACCATTGGCTGGGCCACTGCCGCAGGAACCTCAGTACTCTCAGGCAGTTCACTTCGACCAAATAATCCAAACCATTTCTTACGAGGTTTGGATACTGGTGCAGCCGCCTCAGGTTGAGCCACGACTGCTGCAGGAATTTCTGCTACAACCGGAGGAGGCACTTCAACCGGTTTAACTTCTGGTACTACTGGAGTTTGGATAAGTTCAGGAATTTCCTCTAATTCATCATCGTACTCATCCTCAAAACCATCATCTGAAGAAAAGTTGCGATATCCATAGACCAGAACGCCTCCTAAGATTAAACCCAGAGCACCATAAAGAAGATAATTTGAGTCCTCAGTGACTATTGCCAGGGTTGCAACAAAATCAAGGTCGGCTTGATCTGATATTCGCAGTTCCAAGTCATTTGCCATCCATATTTTGAGATTATATGACCCTAGATCTGCACTTGAAGGGATACTAATCCTAAGTGTTACTTCAACAGATTGAGATGGTAAAAGAGTCAGAAGAGAACTAGGATAAGCAATCAACTTGCCATTCTTATCTTCAAAAGTTATCCATCCTTCCGCTAAGTTATCATTGGCAGTTATTCCAGACACAACGAAATAGATTCTCTTAGCCTCTTCCGTATTTGTATTTGATATCTGGAATGAATGGGTTATGGTACCGCCCTGAGGTGCTTTCAATGGACTGGAGATTGACATAACCACATTTCCGCTCTGTTCTAAAATAATAGAAATAGGTTCGGATTCTTCTTTTCTGCCATCTCCTGATGAAGTCACCTCTACGACCAAGTAAGTGGATTGACCACTATAATCATCACGTGGTTTCAAGGTCAAAATCAAATTGATGCTTTGTCCTGGTGGCAAAGAAGATACAAAACCAGGATTGAAGTCTAAACTAAATGCGTTCGGGCTTTCATCCAATATAGCCTCCAGATTGTAATTATTCTGCTGATTGCCTTCATTAGTCAGAATTATCGTTATCTCAATTTCTGCACGGTCACTGATGACAAAACAACCACAGGAGAAATCATAGTTCTCATTTTCATCCTTGCCAACACCTACTGAGAAATCCCAATCCGGTTCTGGCTCTTTTGCTGTTGTCAGAAGTGTTAGAGTATCATAAATATCTGAATCTGAGTCCGCGGTAACTGTAATCTGTGTAGGTGACTCCTGACCATCCGAGGCTGTATCTGGCGGTATGACCGTTACCTTGATGTTTTCGCTATCACCGGCATCCAGTTCCAGAACATAAAGGTCGATATCAATTGTCCAACCATCATTATTGTCATAGGTCACTATGAACTCATCACTACCAGAACCAGTATTCTCTACTGAAAGTGTGTAAATTGCGGATTTGCCAAATTCAGCAGTTTTAGAGACGCTCGACACAGAATCTATCTCAATGTCAGGCTTAGGATCAATGAAAATGGTCGTTTCCAAATTAATTGACCACTCAATTTCACTAAGAAGATCTGTAGCCCCAGCCTCAATGGTATATGAATTCTCACCGGCAGGTAGGGTCTGACCTTCATATGACCAAATAAACTGAACCTCTACATAGTCTCCATGATCCGTGACTTTATCTACGGTAGAAGACCAAAGAGACTCCCCTGCAGGGGCCATACGCATATTGTAATATTCTGCTGTTTTACCCAGAATATTATCCACGCCAAACACATCGGAAACATGGAGATATACTGTAACTTGGCTCTGTCCTGCATTATGATTAGAGGGATTACCCTCTGAGATTTGCACATGGCTAATGGAAATGCTGACACTTGTGTCACGAGAAGAGGCACCATATTCAAATGTTATTGTAGTATTTGCTGGTGGAGGAGGCGGGGTAGAGCCTGGCTGGGCTGTCCAAGTACTCTCAATCAAAAGAGTTAGTGGTGAATCATCAATACCTGTCAGCGAAAAGTCACTCTCTCCACCTATTGCAACCGTTTCACCCGATCCGACCTCTCCCTCAAATTGAAAACTGTCCAGATTCTCATCATTCTGAATTAATGTATATGTAAGTGTTACTGTGGCATCGCGATTTGTGGAGATCCAGGCCTTACCTGACCAATCACCTGAAATATTAGCCGAAGCATAAAGTGAAGAAGTTGTCCATCGACCCACTTCTTGGGTATTACCTGCTGACTGTTCTCCATCGCCGATAACAACTGACTCACTGTTTGAGGTGGATGGTTCATCAATCTGTAATTGACCATCGGGATCACCATAAATGTATAAATCGACTGAAGCGAAGGTCTCACCACTGACAGTCCCTCCTTGAGGATACAATAACAACAACATTGCGAAAAACAGGAATAGCAACACTCGCCTCATTTCTCACTCACCAAATTGGTCCTATGTAAAATATTAACCTTCAGTCCTTTACTCCGTATTCCCAAACTTTATCTCCTATATAATGAAGAGCCTTGATGGCTTTGCCTTTTTCCGAACTGAGCATAGCCTTACTGCTCAGGAGGGCCTGGCCCACTGCCAAGGGTTTGTGATGATTCTCTTCACGAATCCAGACATATTGCCCTTCAACCACCTCGGGACTCGCATCATTGATACCGGCTGACATCACATTGGCCCCATTGCAAACAAAGGGGATTGCGCCCATATCCACCTGTACCCATCCAGTTTGCGGTACATTGGACAACAACCCTCTAACCGACAGATGAATCTGATCGTTCAAGACCAAGGCAATAATGTGTCCGTGCTGAATAACCACATCAAAATTCTCAGAAAAAGCCTGTTCATATTTACCTGCAGAAATAGGAAGGTCAAGACCATGCATATCCAACAGTCCCTGCTTGATTCTCTTAGCCTCTTTTTTATTGATTGGTCGCCGCTTCTTAACGACTAGATTATTTACCACAGCACGACTATAGGAGGGTCTTTTATGTAGGTCTCCTAAGGCTAAATATGAAAATAAGTGTCATGGGGGCCGGATACGTGGGGCTGGTCACTGGTGCAACATTGGCTGAAACCGGAAATCAAGTCACTTGTTTAGATATTCTGGAAGCAAAAGTAACTGAATTAAACCAGGGTAAATCACCAATCTTTGAACCGGGCCTGGAAAAACTGATTCAAGAAGGAATCAGGACCGGCAATCTGAAGGGGAGCACTGATATTGAGAATGGCATTATAGAGAGCGATCTGACCTTCATATGTGTAGGTACTCCCTCAGAAAAAGACGGGAGCATTGATCTTAACTATATCAAATCAGCTGCATCATCTATAGGAAGAGCTTTAAGGCACAAAGAAAAGAAACATACGGTTATTGTAAAATCAACAGTTGTACCTTTGACAACCGAAGAGATAGTATTACCTATCCTAATCAAGAAAAGTGGATGGAAAAGAGAACAACTAGGGGTTGGAATGAATCCCGAATTTCTTAAGGAAGGCAGTGCCATTAAAGATGCTCAAGAACCAGACCGGATTGTCATAGGTAGTGCAGACGGACTTTCACTTAGAGTAATGCGTTCACTGTACAAAGAACACAAATGTCCCAAACTGGAGTGCAGCCCTCGTACGGCCGAGTTCATAAAATACGCTTCGAATTCATTTCTGGCTACAAAAATTTCTTTTGTCAACGAAATGGCCAATATGTGTAATTTGTGGGGCATTGATTTCAAAGAAGTAGCTGAAGGAATGGGAATGGATAGCCGAATCTCTCCCTTATTTTTGAGAGCCGGGGCTGGATTCGGAGGTTCCTGCTTTCCCAAGGATGTAAAGGCTCTAGCAGCAGCTGCAAAATCGGATAATGTCGAATCGAAAATGCTGGAAGCCACGCTAGAAGTTAATGAGTTGCAACCCCTAGTAATTGTTCAGATGGCCGAGGAAAGATTAGGTGTCCTGAAAGGCAAGAAGATAGCAGTACTGGGACTTGCCTTCAAACCAGACACCGATGATGTCAGGGAATCAAGAAGTGAAATTGTAGTGAAAGAATTGATAGATAAAGGCGCCGAGGTCGTAGGCCATGATCCGGAGGCTATGGATAATTTCAAGGAATTGATAGAGGTAAATACAGCTCCTAGCGTTGAAGAAACGGTCGAAAAAGCAGATTGTGTTATTCTTATGACTGAATGGAAAGAATACACGAAAATTAATCTTAAGATGTTGCGAAATAGAATGAGCGGTAATGTAATCATTGATGGGAGGCGAGCTCTCAATCCAGAACAAATTGAAGAGGCCGGTTTTGACTACAGAGCCATCGGTTTAGGCTAAACAAATTATTTTATAACCCAATCAGGTAAAGCATCACCCCGATACGGTCCGAGTACTGCTTTTCGGGAATTCACGATTAAAAATGAGTAAAGGCACAGCAGCTCAAGGTAAACGCCAGAAGCAGACCCATATGATTTGCCGGAGGTGTGGACGACATGCCTACCATCTGCGTAAGAAAAAATGCGCCTCCTGTGGTTTTGGAGATAGTGCAAAAGGCCGTGAATATAGCTGGGCCAAGACACACTGATGCCTCTCAGAGAGGCGTGTGGTGTTCTAGGCATAGCAAGTAAATCACCTATACTGAATTTGATGACTGTAGGCCTGAGGGCTTTACAACACAGAGGACAGGAATCAGCAGGAATCACTATCTATGATGGAGAACACCTGACCCAGAAAGGAATGGGACTGGTGGCTGAAGTTCTGAATGATTTTGGGGATGAATTTACCAGTGGGTTAACCGGAATAGGGCACGTTAGATATTCTACAGCTGGGAGTTCATCAATGAAGAACGCTCAACCCATGACCGTATCATCAGTCAGTGGTGAACTGAGTATTGGCCACAACGGCAATATTGCTAATCAAGACGCACTCAGACAGGAAAAGGAAAATTCTGGCTGGGCCTTCATGTCTGATACGGATTCGGAGATTATTGTCCGAATAATTGCTAACAACTTGTCTAAAAAACACTCTATAATCAAATCGATCCAACTAACCATGGAAAACTTGGTGGGAAGCTATTCGATTGTCCTGCTGCATCAAGACGAGCTATATGCGTTTAGGGATCCACTAGGAATAAAACCCCTCTGTATAGGTGAAATAAGCAATGGAAACGTAGTTGCCTCCGAGAGTTCGGCAATCGAAATCATGGGAGGAAAAGTGATCAGAGACGTGGAACCTGGCGAGATTGTAACAATAAACGATGAGAAAATAATATCACACATTGTTTCAAATTCGGAAGACAAAGCCTTTTGCATGTTCGAATATGTTTACTTTGCCAGACCCGATGCCAAAATGGATGGAGTCCTCACTTATTCAGTTCGGCAGAGAATTGGGAGTGAACTATGGAAAGAATCCCCTCTGGAAGGTGATGTGGTGGTACCAGTCCCAGATTCAGGGATTGCATGTGCTCTTGGGTTTTCCGAGGCTTCCAATATACCTTACCGAGAAGGATTAATCAAAAACCGATACTTGCATCGATCCTTTATCCAGCCTGTGAATGAACAAAGAAAAGCCACGATAAACGAGAAATTGAATCCCATAAGAGAAATCGTGGAAGGAAAAAGGGTCATTCTGGTGGATGACTCCATTGTTAGAGGAAATACTTCGAAGAGAATTGTATCAAGGGTCAGGGAAGCTGGTGCTAAGGAAGTTCATATCAGAGTCGGATGTCCACCCATAATCTCTCCCTGTTTCCTCGGAATTGATATGCCCAGTCGGGAAGAATTCGTGGCTCCAAATAGAACCATGGAGGAGATAACCAAGGAAATCGGGGCTGACTCGGTAGAATACATATCAATTCCAGGATTGGTCAAATGTATTGGTAAAGAAGAAAAGGACCTTTGTTTGGGATGTATAACTGAGAAATATCCCCTCCAAATAGATGGCGAAAAACAACGAGGACAGGCAACCTTGGAAGAATTTAGGGTCTAATCCCAGATAAAGTAAGTGTCGTTACCATATCTCAGTGCTGAAATCTTATCACCTTTCCAATCTTCGGGAGAAATTGCCTCAACCGTTTGCAAGGTGAATGGATCTAACAATAAATATTCTCGATTACGATGACTTACTATTTGCACCTCAGAAAGATTATCCAGTAACGGTAAATTTTTCAGAGAATCAATCTCAACTGTCTTTTGGGCAAGAGATGGTATCAAACGTTTAAGATTGGCCTTGCGTCGATCTATACGGTTTACGCACCAAACTCCCTCATCCTGAAACAGATAGTCACCGGCCTTAACCTCTGGCAATCTCACTCCAAATGTATGCCTCAGTAAATCCCGCCCATCCTTACGGCCTATCAATTTACGGGTCTCCGTCACCTGTCCCCCAAATTTAATCATCAATTCTCTGGCCAACGAACGTCCTTTCTCCGTAGATGACAATTGGAAATCAAAACCTCCTCTGACAGTCCCAGCCTCAGGAGTGAACAACTCGGAAGGACCTGAATCGATTTCATTGTAGACCAAATCCACCGCAAGGTCAAGTATTTCTTTCCTCTTGGTCCTGATTTGTAGGGTAGATTCATAATATCCTCCAGCCTGTCTTGAACAATTCTCGCAAACTTGAAATTTAACATTGGTCTCTGATTTCAATAAACTGGAAAGAGCTACCTCCTGGAAAACGCCTGTACAATTGGCCTTTACCCTAAATCTATGTGGATCCAGTTGATTCAAAGTTAGTTGAATCGTCTGTTTTTTGATATCTGTATTCCAGTCGACGGAACTTTCGACAAAAGAGGACACCGCGGAATCGAGATCCTTAAACTCCGTCCAGGTCCCGGGAACCTTCAGTGAAGAACATGATTTGCAGGCAACCATTCTCAGATTAACTGGGAGAGAAGCCAGTTCTATGGTCTGGCGTACGCAGTCGTAGCAGATCTGAGACGCAAGAGGAGGCTCAGCACCACATCTTAGACATATATTCACAATGGTCCAAGGAGGGGGTATTTTGTGATTTATGCCTTTAGCAAACTTTTTCTTTATGCGTGTCTACTTCTATTAGTTAATATGCGTAAATACGAGCCAAATGCTGAACTTACCAAACATGCACACATCTCAAGTATTGAAGATTACAGAAAAATGTATGATGATTCAATCAAGAACCCTGAAAGCTTCTGGGAAGGGCAAGCAGATAGGATTTCATGGTCCCAAAAATGGAATAAAGTATGGGACTGGGATTTCGACGATGCACATATAAAGTGGTTTGAGGGCGCAAAACTAAATGCATGCTACAATTGTATTGATAGACATGTTGAAGATGGACACGGAGAGGAAATCGGACTAATATGGGAGGGAAATGACCCCAATGAGAGTAAAAAATACACTTACAGTGAATTGTTGGTTCAAGTACAGCTAGCTGGAAACGCACTCAAAGATCTGGGAATTGAAAAGGGAGATCGGGTATGTATCTACATGCAGATGGTCCCCGAACTAGCAATTGCAGTACTGGCATGTGCCAGAATAGGAGCCATTCACTCTGTTGTATTCGGAGCATTCGCTCCTGATAGTCTGGAATCTCGAATAAACGATTCCGAGTGCAAAGTCCTGATTACTCAAGACACAGGAGTAAGAGGAGAAAAGACCGATATCCCCATGAAGAGCAATGCCGATATAGCGTTACAGAAAACCCCTTCAATTGAAAAAACTCTGGTTGTGAAACGCACTGGAACGGCTGTTGATATGCTGGATGGAAGGGATATATGGTGGCACGAAGCCCTCAATTCGGCAGATTCTGTTTGTGCTCCCGAAGAGATGGACGCGGAAGATCCTCTCTTCATATTGTACACCAGTGGATCGACTGGAAAACCAAAAGGAGTTATGCATACCACAGGAGGATATATGGTCTATACTTCCGCAACTCATCATTACATATTTGATTATCATCCTGGTGATATTTACTGGTGCACTGCCGATATCGGGTGGATCACGGGACATTCGTATATCATCTACGGACCGATGGCAAATCGCGCCACGACCATGATGTATGAGGGAGTACCAAACTATCCAGATTACGGAAGATTCTGGGAGATAGTAGAGAAGCATAAGGTGAACATATTCTACACTGCTCCAACGGCGCTGAGGGCCCTGATGAAAGAAGGGAACAAATGGCCAAATCAGCATAATCTTGAGAGTCTCAAGATACTGGGAACCGTTGGGGAACCGATAAAAGAGCCCGAATGGTTGTGGTATTACAACACAATCGGCAATCAGAGATGCCCGATTGTAGATACATGGTGGCAGACTGAGACCGGTGGAATTATGATAACTCCATTACCCGGAGTCACGCCCACAAAACCCGGATCTGCAACCCTTCCATTCTTCGGGATAGTGCCTGAGATCATCGATGATGATGGGAACGTACTGGAAGGTAACGGAGTTGAAGGAAACTTGGCTATGCAAAGGCCGTGGCCCAGCATGATGCGAACCATTTACGGGGATAAAGAACGCTTCTTTGACACTTATTTTGCTAGATTCCCTGGAAAATATTTTTCGGGTGATGGTTGCAAAAGAGATGAAGACGGATATTATTGGATAACTGGAAGGGTTGATGACGTGATAATCGTCTCAGGACATAACTTGGGGACTGCCGAAATCGAAGGTGCCATAGGAGGACACCCTGCTGTGGCCGAGGCTGCGGTAGTTGGTTATCCACACGACATAAAAGGAAACGCAATCTATGCCTTCGTTACATTGAGAACTGGACAAAAGGTCACCGATAGTACCAGAGATGAGATAATCAAGAAAGTAAGGAGCGATATCGGGCCTCATGCTTCGCCCGGAAAAATACAATTCACTGACGGACTTCCCAAAACCAGATCTGGAAAGATAATGCGCCGTATTCTGAGGAGCATTGCGTGCGACGAGATTGACGAACTGGGTGATACTTCCACCCTGGCTGACCCAAGTGTGGTGGACTCATTGGTTGAGGAAAGAATCTAGGCCTGGGGTTGTAGCATCTTCTCAGGATTTAGAATTTCTCTTAGCTCATCTTCGGAAAGATTGGTCTTTTCGAGAGCTGCCTCCATTATTGTCTGACCCGAAGCATGCGCTTCCTTAGCTATCTTAGCTGCTTTTTCATATCCAATTACGGGGGCAAGGGCCGTGGCCAGCATCAGGCCAGACATCAGTAGCTCCGGACCTCGAACTGTAGCAGTCAGACCTTCTATACATTTACTGGAGAATACCTCTGATGAGGATATCATCAGGGATATTGCCTGAAGCAGATTGTGAGCCGCAAAGGGCATCATCGTGTTAAGCTCAAAGTAGCCCCCCTGAGCACCCTGCACCAGGGCAGTGTCACAAGCTATGACCTGGGAAGAGGCCTGGATGACTGATTCAGGGATAACTGGATTGACCTTTCCAGGCATAATCGAAGAACCGGGTTGAACCGCAGGCAGAGCTATCTCTCCTAAACCTGCACGAGGACCTGAACCCAGCCACCGGATATCACTAGCGATCTTCTGCATACTGACTGCCAGACCTCTAATGACTGCACTAGCGGTCAATGCCCCATCAAGACTGGACTGGGCCATGAAATGATTGTCAGTCTCATACACATCCACCCCGGAGAATTTTACGATGTTCTGGCAGGCCAGGGTCGAGAATTGGGGATGAGTATTGACTCCAGTTCCAACAGCAGTACCTCCCAGAGCTAGAAGTGACAACTCGTCCTTGACAAGTAGAAGTCGATCGAGGGATCTCTCAATTAGGCCTGCAAAACCCAGGAATTCCTGGCCCAAACGAATTGGTGTGGCATCCATAAGATGAGTGCGGCCCGTTTTTATGACGGGCATAAATTCTTCAGCCTTCTTCTCAAGAATCTTCTGCAAATTGAGAAGAGACGGACATAATTCCTCCTCAATCTCAAGAAGGGCCGAAAGATGCAGGGCCGAAGGTATCACATCATTAGATGATTGACCCTGGTTAACATGATCATTAGGATGTATCTTAGAACCAAATGATTCCGAAGAAATATTGGCTATGACCTCATTGGCATTCATATTGGTTGATGTTCCTGAACCTGTCTGAAAGACATCGACAGGGAAGTGATCATCAAATTCACCATCGGCTACCTGTAGAGCAGCCTCGACGATGGCATCCTTCATTTCCTCGTCTATAACTCCCAATTCGAAATTGGCAGTGGCCGCACCGGCTTTGATGTACCCCAGAGCACGAATAAAGGAACGGGACATCCGGAAACCACTGACTGGAAAATTCAGGACCGCTCTTTGGGTACTGGCTCCCCACAAAGCAGATTCGGGAACTTCCATAGGCCCCATTGTGTCGGATTCAGTCCGGGTGTAAGGATCTGAAGGAAGGCTACCCGTAAGAGACAATGAGCTTCCTGATTTTTTGCCGGGAATACCCTTAATCGACTTCCGCATCTTTTCCTTTCGACTTTCGGGGCACTCGAACATTCCATATTTTGGAAAACGAACATGACCTTCAGACAAATTATCCAGATGGACTTTGAGCATTGAATTGATTGAAAGATCTGAATAGCATGCTTCAACGTAATTCTGGAGTTCATCCCGAACATTTTTTGTTACCCTTATAGAAGTATAGCTCTCTTTTGCCATATTATCGTCAGACAAATACTTCTATAAAAGAATATGCATTTTGCATACATATACATATTGCATACATAATGATTATGGAAAATAGCCCTATTTTTAAGTTTTTCCAATGTTATTTACCTAAACTGGGGCGTAAGGCGGAGGATTGTGTGGATCCCAGCATGTAACAAAGGATTCATCCAATTCATCCAGTTTCACCATCACTGAATCTGAGATATCAAAATCAAAAACTGAAAAATTCTCGATAATCCTGCTTTTGTTAACTGATTTGGGAAGAACGACCATTCCCCGTTGAATAGACCACCGAATCAAGACCTGAGCGGGAGTTTTGCCAAGCTCTTCGGAAATTGCCCCTAATTTAGGCTCATCCAACCGTTTGGCATGCGCCAGAGGACTATAAGCCTCGATAATGATATTCTTAGAATTACAATAATCCAGAAGCTCTTTTTGATAATAGTAAGGGTGAAACTCGACCTGGTTAACTGCAGGTAAAATACCAAATTTAGCCTCTATCTCAGTCAGATGTTCAATTGTAAAATTACTGACCCCTATAGATTTGCATAAGCCTCTTTCGCGTAACTCAATGAATGCCTTCCAAGAATGATTTCTCTTTTCCCTGAGAGGCCAATGAATCAGATAAAGGTCAATATAATCACAATTCAGTCGATTCAGACTCTTTTCACAAGCCTCGATAGTGCTTTCAAACCCTTCGTCTTCCCACCTGAGCTTTGTCGTCACGAAGACGTCTCCCCTATTCACTCCCGAATCTCTAACGGCACTTCCAACACTTTCTTCATTCCCATATGCTCGGGCAGTATCTATGTGCCTGTATCCAGCCTCAATGGAATCAAGTACTGCTTGATAAGTTGCCACACCAGGTTCTGATTTCCAGGTGCCCAATCCAACAACAGGTATCTGGAAGTTATCATTCATCTTCAGGAACAATTGATCAGTCATAAAGCCCCAAAGGGCAGGTCCTAAATTAATTACACCATCAATCTATTTTTAGAAGCTTAATCAACGTATCGTGTAAAGTCCCATTCGAGATTAGCCATTCCCTATTACTCATCGTGTAAGGATGGCCCTCAAAATCGGTTACCTTTCCACCTGCTTCCTCAATGATAAGGATACCTCCAGCCATATCCCAAGAATGCAGGCCTGATGCGACATAGCCATCTATACGGCCTGCAGCAACATAGGCTAACGATAAGGCGGCAGAACCTGTCTTCCGGATTGAATGGGATTCGTATTCCAGACGGATGAATCTTTCCAACATGTTCTTGAACATTTGTGACTCCTTATCATGAGGAAATCCAGATGAGAAAAGAGCCTTATGCAAAGTATCGACAGACGTGACAGACAACTTCTGAGGAGTACCTGTATTGTGCAAATCAGTCATGTAGGCCCCATTTCCTTTGGTGGCAAAGTACAATTCATCCCTGAATGGATCTGCCAAAACCCCTACCAACACTTCATCTCCCAGGCACAATCCAATTGATGGTCCACAGAAAGGATATGAATGAGAAAAATTAGTGGTTCCATCCAGAGGATCCACTATCCAGACCTTTTCACCAGGGAAATTGGTACCTTCCTCAGCAATTACACCAAAATCCGGAGTTTCAGAACGAAGGATCTTGACTATTTCTTCCTCGCATTTTTTGTCTGTGTCAGTGACTACATCAACTCTGGATTTATATTCGATACCCTCTGGATTGCCAAAAGTCTCAAGAATTATCTCTGATGCTCGAATTACGGCTTTAATTGCTACTTGTAAGGCATCTACTGACAAAGAAAATCAACCACTCCCTCGAACAAGGCCCGACCATCCCCGGGCCCATCTGGATTACGACCCGAGGATGTCCAGTCCGTATGTTGCCATCCATGGAAAACCCGCTCCGGATGAGGCATCATACCCAGAACATTCCCCTTGGGATTTGTAATTCCTGCAATATCATAGGCAGCCCCGTTGGGATTCCAGGGATAACCGGGATTGCTCCCGCCATTCTGATCACAATAACGGAAAGCAACCTGATTTCCATCCTGGATCTCTGTAAATTTTGATTCATCCATCATGAGTTTGCCCTCGGCATGGGCATTGGGTATTGACAATACTTGACTGGTCTTGTAATTCTTTGTGAAAAAACTCTGGGAACTGGACTCCACGGAAAGATGGACGTGACGAGCCTCATAACGACTGGAATCATTTGTATGGAGAACGGCTTCGGGAACTTCACTAGTACCCGAAGCCGTACCGGGAAGGGCACCTAATTCCACCAGGATCTGAAAACCGTTGCAAACTCCCAGAATTGGCCGACCTTCATTTATATACTCATCGACTTGAGACTTCAATCCCGATTTTACACGTGAAGCAAAGATGGCACCAGCCCTGACATAGTCACCAGAACTGAATCCTCCCGGGAAATAAAGGGCATCGAAATCCATGATGTTTCTGCGCTCCGATCGCTCGACCTCACCAATCAATTGTTTAAGGTGAACTTTCTCCGTATTGCATCCTAAGGACGAAAAAGCCAGAGCTGATTCGTCTTCGCAATTAGTCCCTTCAATTCGTAGAACTCCAACTCGGATATCAGAGGGGTCGGGCATTACATTTTCCCATTAGAAATGGGGATAAAACTATGACCTAAGAAATATCGGGGAAAAATATGGGAATCTCGCGCTCGGCGCTAGCTACACTATCTGAACCATGGATGACGTTCTCGTCGAGGAGCAGACCAAAATCACCCCGAATAGTACCTGGGGCTGCCCCTGCAGGATCAGTTGCACCAATTAGTTTCCTGGCTATCGAAACTGCGGATGGTCCAGACCAGACTGTTGCGACTACAGGTCCAGAATGAATATAATCTATCAAATTATCGTAGAATGGTTTGCCTTCATGTTCCTTGTAGAGTTCACTTGACTGTTCAGATGATACCTTGAGTCGACGCATGGCTTCCATATTAAGGCCAGTATCTTCGAAACGTGACAATATAGTACCTATCAGATCCCTACGGACTGCGTCTGGTTTGAGCATGACGTAAGTCCTTTCAGTGCTCATTTCTCTCTACTTTTACGTGCCGTATCTGTCCATCTGGTACGAGCAGGCACTCTATTCAGAAGGAAATTTTTCTTGGCCTTGGAACTTATGAAATACAGGACTTGACCGGTCTTCTTGATATACATCATTCCCGTTCCTGGAGGAATCTGTTTGCCAGTAAAGGAGCAAGTCTTGGTCTCTGCCATTTTCCTATCTCCTATCCAGGGCCTTGGCCTCTCTGGAGGAATCGAGTAACAGAAGCTGGTCTCCTACATCAACTGGACCGATTACGTTACGCCGAATAATACGGCCACGGTCATTTCCGTCTAAAACCCGGACCTTCACTGACGAGGCTTCGCCTCTCATTCCCGTACGCCCGAGAACCTCAACTACTTGTGCTGGAATGCCGTCCATATTTCTTATTTCTTAGCAGCTTCAATTGCCTTTATGACCTCTTCCAGAGATCCCTTTTTCTTTCCAATTTCAGTGATTGCAACAGCTGCAGTAGTAACCTTGAGTCCTGCTGCCCTTCCAAGCTCATCCCTTGATGGGACGTAAGTGTAAGGTATCTGTTTTTCTTCACATAGCATTGGAAGATGTGCCAAAATCTCCGGAGGTTCAACATCAAGGGCCATTACGACCAGTTTTGCCTGACCTCTTTCAATCAACTTGGTTACTTCATTGGAACCTTTACGAACCTTGCCACCATCACGAGCTGTTTCGGTAGCTAGATATGCCTTCTCAGATAACTCCTTTGGAGCCTCATATGTTACGAATAACGGATTTGCCATTTTTTACCTCTTTCAGACGATTGTCGTCATTAGTCACGGGTTTACCACGTGGGTCTGCGTCTACGAAAGGGGGGCTATTTAAACATGCTCGAAATGCACGATAACATGGGTATCACAGTATACACCACGGCCCCTGATGAGAAGTGCGCGGAGGAGATAGCCAAAGGCGTTGTCAAAGCCAAACTGGCGGCCTGTTGTAACTTCTGGCCAGTGAGAACGGTATACTCCTGGGAAGGGAAAATGAAAGATGATACGGAACATGTTCTATTCATCAAGACCTCCAAGGATAAATTCAAGGACCTCGAAAAGTATATTGTTAAGAACCACCCATACTCAATGCCTGCAATCGTATCACTCCCCTGGGATGATGCGCATGAACCATACAAGAATTGGGTAGAGAAAAATGAATGAATATGATGTGATCATCTGTGGCGGAGGTCCAAGCGGGGCTACAACTGCATTTTATGCTGCCAAGGCCGGAATGAAGGTACTGGTCATAGACAAGTCCAAATTCCCAAGAGACAAGGCCTGTGGAGGTTTGCTTACTGCAAGATTATTCGATGAATTACCTGAACTGGAGCCCTACATCAAGCCAATTATCGAATGTGCCTCCAACGACGTCAATCTCTATTCACCATCCATGAAATACAAGATTGATTTCGAATTTCCAGAAGGAACTCCCTGGAATATAACCCGGGAAGTCTTCGATAATGCAGTTCTCGAGGCTGCCGGGGATGTCGGGGCCGAGATCATGACGCAGACAAGGGTCAGTGACTTCGAATTCAATGGCGGTGTGACAGTGAAAACATCCAAGGGCGACTTCAATTCTAAAATGGTAATTGGAGCTACCGGACCCAATGACAAATTGGCGTCAATGGTCAGGGATAAACGAAATATCAAGCCCTGGAATGATAATCAGATGGGGACTGCCCTGATGTGGGAACCTGTGGTTGGAAAAGATTTTGTTGACAAGAATTATGGGGACAAGAGATCCCTGCTGGTACACTTCAAACCAGGAGGTATCGATGGGTATGGATGGGTCTTTCCGAAGCAGGAGATCCTGAATATCGGATTTGGAGGATATAATCGAGCCATCAAATCGATCAAGGTCAAGGAGATCTGGGAGGATTACATCAATCTGCTCAAGAAAGACGGCTATTTCCCCAAGGATCAGGCTACTCCGCCTGTGAAGGGAGCACCTCTTCCTCTGGCAGGTCCACTGAAGGCTACGACCATGGACCATACTTTGCTGGTCGGGGACTCAGCAGGAATGGTATCACCATTATCAGGTGAAGGAATCTACTATGGGATGCATGCCGGAAAGATTGCAATCGATACGATTCAGAACGCATTGGAGACCAATGATTTCTCGCAGAAGAATCTGGACCAATATCATCAGGACTGGAGCAAGGCATTTGGAAAGGAATTGAAGGACCTGTCGTTCTTTGCCTACCTGGCCTTGAAAGTACCTGAGAGAATGGTATACTATGGTTCCCGTGACAAGAAATTGTGTGAGATCTTTGCCGACCTCTTTCTGGGTGTGACGCCTGGTGGGTTAGGCAAGAGAAAGCCGATCACCCGAACCATGTTCGACGCGATAAGATATCCCTACTTCGGTCTAGGTTAATCCTGTTACCACATCACAATCGATGACATGAAAAACATAATGATTGATACAAACATCATCATTAACCAAAATAAAGCCCGTGTGTTGGAATTTGTTACCACATCAGTCCTGGATTTGTAGTTTTTATCTGCTACCTCAGTATCGGAAGGCTGAGAAATTAAACTAAACATCTTATAAACTGTGAAGATGAAGAGTATGGGAGAAAGGCAAAGTCCAAAAATACCCAAAAGACCGCCGCCATTGTTTGAATAGGATGGCTGGCATAAAGGATCCATGCTACGGCCTGAGAGACTAAACATTGTTGAAAATTTTGCTAACTCTTCCCTGGTTCCATTCACAGCACTTGGATTCTTTATGAAACTCACACTTGCCTGTAACCTCGTGCAATTGTTTAGAGGTATATCATCAGGAATAAACTGACCTGTTAAATTGTAAACATATTCGCCAGTATTATTTGCAAAAAACTGATGAGATGCGTTTGCCAC